>CAHJWO010000007.1 GCA_903642295.1 PVC group bacterium
CCGCGGCCACCCCCACCGCCGCCGCCATAGCCACCGCCCCCACCACCGTAGCCACCGCCGCCACCGCCGCTGTAGCCACCCCCGCCGCCGCCGCTGTAGCTGCGGCCACCGCCGCCGCCGCCGGAGCGCTCCTCACGAGGACGCGCTTCGTTGACGGTCAGCGCCCGCCCTTCCACGGATTTGCCGTGAAACTGGCTGATGGCGTTCTGGGCGTCGCCCTCGTTCGTCATGGTCACGAACCCGAAGCCGCGCGATTTGCCGGTGACTCGGTCCTGCATCAGCAGAACTTCCTGCACGGGGCCAACGGTCGCGAACAGGTCCTGAAGGTCGTTCTCCGTGGTGTTGAACGACAGGTTGCCAACATATAGTTTGGTTCCCATACTGATTCTCGGTTTTCTCTAAGGCAGACAAACAGAAGCTCTTGGTACTGTTTCCGTGCATCGGATTTCAAACTGTCCTTGATCTTACTCAACCGACAATCCACCAATGACCTGAAGGACTTACCTGCGCTGCGACCACGAGCATCGCATTCTTATCGCATTAAGCAAGCACAAGCTGAAGGTCTAGGCGGCTTTTCCGCCTGCGTCGATCCGCTCCGGTTCGTCGCCCTCTGCCAAGGCGCGGGTGACGGTCTCTTCCAATTTGGTCAGGAGCACCGGCTTGATGAGACAGCAATATACTTGCAGTCGTGCCAACTGATTCGCGTTGGCAAGATTCTGAAACGCCGTGATGGCGATGATCTTGCTGCGCACCCCCTTGGCCCGGGCTTGCCGAATGAACTCCGCCCCGCCCATCGTCGGCATCCGCATATCCGTCATGATGAGATCGAATTTTTCCTCGTCCAGCCAGCGCAGGGCCTCGAAGGCGTCGGTCGTCGTCTTCACGGACAGCCCCATGTGACTCACCAGCGTCTTGTAGAGGACGAGGATGTCGAAGTTGTCGTCGAGGATCAGGATTTTCTTCATCTGGATCGAACCCGGCATTCGGATAACGTCATTCATTGGGAGGGATGCCGCTGTCGCGGTCATGATACGATTGATATTGCAAAAGTCTTTCTTCGATCCGGTGGCGCAAAATTTCGTCAGGATCGGGCAGGCCGTCCGGGTGCCGGACCAGTTCCACGCACAGTGCGGTCAGCCCGCGTACGTCCCCGGTTGAGACGTATTCGGATTCAATGCGCTCGTCGGGTCCGCAGTTATGGTAATTTCCCAACGCCACGCACAACGCACCGCACCGCACTCCGTAAAGGCGGAAAGCGGTTGCCTCGCAGCTTCCCCCGCTCATCAAGCAGCGCTGGACGGTGATCCCCGCGCGCTCGGCGGCGGACATGAGTTCGGCGGTCACGACATGGTCGAAAACCGAGGTTTTGTCGCCTACCCGGACGATGGGTCCGTCACCCATCTTCGCCGGAAGCCGCTCGGAGCTTGTCTCCAGGGAGATCACCGTCACGTTTTCCTGCGCTAGCCACCCGGAGCGCGCCAGTCCGACTGCGCCCGCGAAACCGACCTCCTCTGCCCGGGTGAACAAACCATAGAAGCTGCCCGGCGCGCCCTCTTCGCTCAGACGTTCGAGGGTGGCGACGATGACAATACATCCGATTAAATCATCGCAGGCGCGCGAATAAATTCGTCCATCCCGCTCCTCGAACGCAGGCAGATCCCACATGGCAAACGGACCAAAATCACGGGTGCGCCCCCGGTTTTTTTCGAGGTAGTTCGCCGGGACGCCGCCGAGGAACACCCTTTCGCTGGCGATGTTTTTACCGTCCGGGCTGACCCACGCCGGATGGTCCATGTGGGCACACAAGGCGTAGCGGGCAGGGCTTTCCGCATCCGTGCCCAGATAGTGCGCAATCAGGTTTCCGAAATCGTCCTGCTTCACCTCCACCCGCCGACAGGGCCGGAGCAACTCGACCACCGCCGCGCGCACTGCCCCTTCGTGGAACGGGGCGGTGGGGCAGGACAAAATCGTCCGCGCGATCTCCAGTAGCCTTTCCTTGTGCATCGGGGTGGTTAAGTTGCCGGGGTTATCCCTATGAAACATTCGTGGAAGCAAGTTCGATACCGGCTCGAATACTTCGCCTGCCGATTGCTCGCCGGACTGATCCCTCGACTGCCCCGGCGTGCGTGTCTATCTCTGGCCCACTTGCTGGGTTTGCTCTACTACCGGTTGGATGGGAAGGGCCGGGCGGCGGCGCGGGAGAATCTACGTCTTGCCCTCGGTGACACGCTCGACGCCACGGCTCGCGAGCGGGCAGCCCGCGCGTCGTTCCTCAACTTTTCGCGTGCCATGCTCGACCTGTTCTGGGCGCGAAAAATCACCCGGGAAAATTTCCGAAAATATTTGCACCCGCAGGGCTTCGAACACGCGAAGCAGGTGCTCGCGCAGCATAAAAGCGTCATCTTCGTGGTCATTCACCACGGCGCCTACGAATGGCTGAGCCTCACCGCCGGATTTCTTGGCATCCCGGTTTCCATCGTGATGCTCGACTTCAAAAATTCCTCTCTGGACAATATTTTTCGGCGCGCGCGCGAACATTCGGGCCACCATCTGATCGGACAGCATCAGTCCATGCTCAAGCTGTTGCGCGCCGTGCGTCAACGCGGCGGAGCCGGGATGCTCATTGACTCGCCGTTGCGCCTGCACCTCCCCGGCGCAGCCATCGACGCGTTCGGCATGAAGATGCACGCCACCATGCTGCACGCTCTGCTGCACACGCGCACGGGCGTGCCAATGGTCCCCCTCACGAGTGTGCCCCATCCCGATGGAAGCTGCACCGTCACGGCCCACCCCCCACTCGCCTTCCTGCCCGGAACCAGCCACCAGGAGATCACCCAACGGATCTGGGACTTTTTCGAGCCGTTTATCCGTGATCGCCCAGACCTCTGGCTCTGGAGCTACCGCTACTGGCGATACAAACCCAAACGCGCCACCCGCGAATATCCATTCTACGCGGCCACCGACAAGCGGTTCGACCAGGCCATTGCCGCCGCGCAGACCTCGCCGACCACCGAAGCGCAAAAACCAGTGGGTTAGCGCCTGGCAAATGCTAGGGTTGCGGTCACGACGAACTCGCACGCGTCTGCATGGAAACCCCCGCCCATCTCCCCGAGCATCCGGCTCTCGCCGTGAATACCGACGCCGCCCGGCGGGTCGTGCTGATCGGTGCCATCGTGAACGTCGTGCTTTCCACGGCCAAATTCGCGGCAGGTGTGCTCGGCCACTCCTACGCGCTCATCGCCGACGGCATGGAAAGCGGCCTGGACGTGGCCAGTTCGCTGGTCATCTGGGGCGGGTTGAAGTACGCTGCCAAGCGTCCCGACCCCGACCATCCCTACGGACACGGCAAAGCGGAGCCCCTCAGCGCGCTGATCGTCTCGGCCACGCTGACCGGGGCCGCTCTGGTATTGGCGGTATTGAGCATCCAGGAGATTTTCAAGGCGCAACGCGAGCCGCCTGCCTGGTGGACGCTCTGGGTACTTTTGGCGGTCATCGTCGTCAAGGAAGGGCTTTTCCGCCGGGTGATTTCCGCCGGGGAAGCCATCGGCAGCGGCGCGGTGCGCACGGACGCCTGGCACCACCGCGCCGACGCCGTCACCTCCGCGGCCGCATTCACGGGGATTCTGATCGCACGCCTGGGTGGTCCCGGCTGGGAAAGGGCCGATTCCTGGGCGGCGCTCTTCGCTTGCGGAGTCATCGGATTCAACGGTTACCGGCTGTTGGTGCCCGCGACGGCGGAGATCATGGACACCGCGCCGGACCCCGAGATTACGGTCCGGGTGCGCGCCGCCGCCGCGACCGTACCCGGCGTGGATGGAGTCGAAAAATGCCGCGTGCGCAAGATGGGCCTGGAATTCTACGTCGATCTGCACGTGGGCGTGGACGGACTGATCACGGTGGCGGCAGGCCACGCCATTGCCCATCAGGTCAAGGACGCCGTGCGCGCCGCCGAGGGCCGCGTCGCGGACGTGCTGGTCCACGTCGAGCCCGCCAACGTTTGCCTGTACCCGCGCCGGAAATAAACGGATCGCCAGCGTTCGTGGTCGCTCAGCGGCCCCGGAGCGAGGCCGCCATCCCATCCGCCAGCTTGCCGAGTAGACGGCTTTCGGCAGATACCACGGCGTCGTATCCGTCGCCGGTGACCCGCTCCTCGTACCGCGCATTATGGCGGGAAATCAACTGTCCGTCGCTGCCGCCGAGCACCCGCCACGAAACTTCCAGCATGGCTCCCTGACCACTGACCGCGTGGAACTGCGCCACGTCAACGGCCACACTGTAACGCAGGTGCAGCACCGGGTTCCACGGAAACGAGACAACGTTGCCCGAGTGCAGACGCTCCCCCAAATCCGTCGCCAGGACCGCACTGATGTTCTCTTTCAGCGACCCGGCCCAGTGCGCATCCGTCGGCACTTGAAACTCGTTCGCACTGCTTTGGAAAACGAGTTCGGCGCGGTCCACGTAGCCCGGGAGGGTGACCGGCCCGACGCCGACGCTCAGGCCCGCCGTGGCGGTCGGCGCCGATCCATCGGCGGAGAGCCGGTAATATTTCTGCGGTGCACCGCCGCAACCCGCCAGCGACGCCAGCGAAATAGCGGCGAACAGCAGCGCGATTCCCCGCGCGATAGAAATTGGCTTCATGATGTTGGTCTCGGTAAAACTAAGCATCTGCGAAATAGAATCTCGGTGGATGGCGATCTCCGAGCCCTGTTTTCCCTGCGGCGCAGCCGCCATTCTTCCAAACCTTCTAGACCGCAGCGCGGTCCCGAAAAAATGGCGCTCGGAGATCGCCATCCACCTGGAAACCTGCTCGTACATACTTAGTGGCTTTATTGGCTGCCCTTGGGCGGCGGAACCGGCCCGGGCTTGCCAAAGATAAGCGAGTTGGGTTTGCGCTCCAGGGTTTCCGTCAGACCGCGCAGGGATTGCAACGTGTCGTTCAACTGACGCAGGGTGCCGCTGAGGCCCTGATAGAAATCAGACTTGCTGTTGTACCCGGCGAGAGTCTTTTGCAGTTCCGCAAGGTCACCGCGCAATTCCGTCGGCAGGGCCTGCGTGTCCTTCGCGGCCAACAGCGTATCCAGGTGCTGGGCCACCCCCTTGAATTGCGCCAGTAAGTCATTGGCGTTTTGAACCGTCGCTTCCAGCGGGAGCGCCTTCACCTTGTCCAGGATCGCGGAGAGTTTTTCCTCCAATTGATCGAGGCCGGCCGACATGGTCGGCAGCACGTGGTATCCGCGCAGCTCGGCCACCGTGGCCGGAGGGGCGTCCTTGACGAAGTCCAGGTCCACGTAGAGTTGGCCCGTGAGCAGGTTGCCTGTTTTCAGGCTGGCACGAAGACCTTTTTCCACGTTCTTGGCGATGTACGTCCGCGTTTCCTTGAAATCGTCGGCGGGCAGGTCGATCAGCAACGTCGGGTCCAGTTTGATGAGCACCGGGACCCGGTGTTCCGCGTCGTCCGGTAGGTACCGGAAGGAAACTCCGATCACCGTGCCGATGCGAATCCCCCGGAACTCCACCGGCGCATCGCTGGCCAAACCACGCACGCTGCCGGCGAAGAGCAGCAAGTAGGGCAGCGTGGGGTTGATCTTGACCCGCGTTGCCTCGGCGTAACTGTCGAACAGGGTATAGCTGGCACCGTCCTTGGCGGCGGTCGGTGGCCCGTGGTCTTTATCCGGTTCACTGAAGGTCACCCCGCCCGAGATCAGCGTTTCGAGGGTCCCGCTGCGCAGGGCAAAGCCACTGGCACCCACCTGAAGGTCGATCCCGCTGGCGTTCCAGAACTGGGTTTCCTTGCTGACGAGTTTGGCATAATCCCCGTTGATGAACGCATCGAAAATCACCTGTCCGTTTTCGGGATAAAAATGGCGCGATTCGATTTTGCCCACGCTGATCCCCTTGTAAATGATCGACGATCCGGGATTTACCCCGCCTGCCGCCTCCGCGACGAGCTTGACGTGCAATCCCGGCACGCCCGGCGGCGTGACCGGCGGATTTTCCAGCCCGAGGAATTTGTGCTGCGGCTGTTTCTTTACCCCCGGTTGCAATTCCAGGTAACTGCCGGAAACGATGGTGCCCAACCCGGAGATGCCGGAGCCGCCGTAGCGCGGTTTGACCACCCAGATCTGCGTGTCGGAGCGCAACAGCTTGTCGGCCTCCCGGGTCATATCCAGGTACACCCACACGTTCTTGATGTCGTCGGTCAGTTCCACCTTGCTGACGGTACCGATGTTCACGTTGCGGCAAAGCACCGGCGTCTTGCCCGCGATGATGCCCTCGGCGGTCTCGAACTGCACCGTCACCTCGGGCCCCTTCTCCGAGAAGTGTTTAACCGCGAGCCACCCGCCCAGCAGCGCCGCAATGATCGGGATGATCCACACCGGCGAAAGTCCCCTTCGGGGCCGTGTGACCGGCGCCACGGGCGGCGTGTCCGGCTCGGTATTTTCGGCGGACGGACCGGGCTGGGTCGGAGTGGAAGGATCGTCAGGCATGGCAGAACAGGTCAACTTGCGCGGGTTTCGTGGCGCGCGGCGGCATCCCAGATCAGGCGGGGATCAAAAGACCCGGCGGCAAAAATCGTCAACACCACCACCGCTGCAAACGAGATTGCGCCCGGCCCCGGATGAATCGACAGGACGCCGCCGAGTTGCACCACCGCGACGAGAATTGCCACCACGAACACATCCACCATCGACCACCGGCCAATGAACTCGGTAATGCGGTACAGCCGCGTCATTGCCCGTGGGAACCGGCCGGTGCGCGCGCTCACGCAAAGCGCGGCGATGGCAAACAGCTTGAGGATGGGAATCATCACGCTGGCCACGAAGATGATGGCTGCCACCGGGTAGTCGCCGCTCTGCCAGAACTCGATCACGCCGCCGACGATGGTGTTCTGATGCGCGCCGGTCACGGCCTCCAGCCGGAGCACCGGCAGCAGGTTGGCGGGAATGTAGAGGATGACCGCCGCTGCGGCGTAGGCAATCGTGCGCTCCAGGGAGTCGGGTTTGCGCAGGTGCAGGCTCGCGCCGCAGCGCGGGCAGTGATGGGACTCGACGCGGTCCACCCGGTTGCAGGAGTGGCAGAGCGCCAGTCCCTTCGACGCTGCCGAGTCGCGGTCGTACGCGGTGGAAGAATCCGCGTTCATTTTGCCGCCTCGATCCGCGCCCAGAGTTCGCGCAGATCAATGGAACCCAGCGCGAGCGACAGGCAAATGATGAGCGCCGCGAACGCCCAGAACGATGTGCCCAGAGTCAGGGTGGCGAGCTTGCCGAGTTTGAGCAGACTCACCAGCACGCCCAGCAGATAAACGTCGAGCATTTGCCAGCGGCGGGCGGTGGACACGAGGCGGCAAAGCGCCACCGCGCCCGGCAGTCGGCGGCGGCGCATCAAAGGCAGCAACAGATAAAGCAATCCCAAAATGAGCAGGGTCGGCGCAATGAGCGTGAAAATGGCCACCAGGATCGCCAGAGGGGCGTAATCCTTCTGGTGGATCAGTCCCGTCACGCTCTGGAACAACACCATCTGGTTGGAGCGATATTCCTGCTTGAGCGTCATGAAAGGGAAGATATTCGCCGCGAAGAAGAGCACTGCCGACGCAACCACGTAGGCTGCGGAACGCTGGAGCGAATCCGGTCGATTGATGAACAGATTGGCGCCGCAGCGTGGGCAAATGACCCGCTCGCCCTCCTTCATCACGGGGGCGGAGAACAGCGCGTCGCAATCATGGCAAGCCAGGCTGCGGGTAGTGACACCGGTGGGTCGCATGGAATGGGGTACACCCATAGACCAGAACGCCGCGCGATGCAAAGGGCCGGTGGCGATTCGGACGATCTCCCGACCGTTCTATCACAAACCAGACGGATGGCGCAGGACGCAGCCGTCGGTTGGCCGGCTGCGCCGGGTCCAGCGCGGACCGGTCTCATGCCCCCCACCCGCCCAGCCCGTATCGAATCGCAAGCCCGCCACCACGAGAAAAACGTGCCCCCGCCGGGCGTACACGCTGATCCAATCCCCTTCCCCGCTTTGCCCGTAATGCCGGAATTCATCAGAGGCGAGCGAGCCGTGCAACCGTCCGATGGACCGCAAGACATAGGAGGTCGCGCCTGAACAATCGTAGCCCCCGCGCTCTTCCGGGCCGTGGCCGCCGCCGTATACGTAGGGCGAACCGGCGATCTGATTCCCGGCGTCGATTGCGGCGCGTACCGTTCTGGGCGCGCGCGGTGGAGCGATGGCTCTGCCGTCCTCGGCCACGGTGGCGGTGCGCCCCGCCTCATAGTGATAAACATATTCCCGTGGCCCACCGCAGCCGATGAGGCCCGAAGCCGCCAGCGCTAGCAGCAACCAGTAGATTGAACGAAAAACGCTGTGCTCTGAACCGGTATCCATGCGGCAAGAACAAAGCAGCATCCCGGTCAGGTCGTCCAGATTCTTTGTCAGGGCCGACGCATCAAAATTTTTGTCATCCTGAGCGAGCCTCGGGCGAGTTGAAGGACCTTCCCACGCCGGACCACGTCTGACGGCCAGCGCGACCTGGGTGGGCCATCGGGACCGATCCGCCGGTGTTTGCAGGTGGGGAAGGTCCTTCTCTGACGGCCAGCGCGACCTGGGTGGGCCATCGGGACCGTTCCGCCGGTGTTTGCAGGTGGGGAAGGTCCTTCGACTCGCCCGAGGCTCGCCCAGGATGACAGACTCAAAGGAACGCGGAAATTTGATGCGTCAGCGGTGTGTGTCTTGCTAGCCGGGCTGCCATGTCGAGGGCAGCTTGCTTATTGAGCGGCGTCAGGTAAAGACGAACCTGCGAGTCAGGCGTTCGCCCGAAGTCATCTCTGGCGTCCTCGCCCGGCCCGCTTCAATTTTCTTCACCCGATGGCCGGTCCCACTTTGCCGCTGTCTCCTTCGTCGTCTGCCGAAGGCAAGGCAGCCGTATCGTGGAGCAAAAAGCGAGATTACTGGTTGATCTGGTTGGGCTCCTGGCTCCTGCGCGGGCTGGTCTCGACCCTGCGATTGCGCCTCCGCCACCCCGAGCGCTTGCGCGAACGTCTGACGAAGGACCCGTTTATCTTCGTCTTCTGGCACAATCAACTCCTGCTGATCCCCGTCATTTGGAATCGGTTTCTCAGTGCCAGCGACCGTCCGCGTGGGCGGGCGCTCACGAGTACCAGCCGGGATGGCGAGCTGGTGGCACAGTTCCTTGATCGCTTCGGGGTCGGCACGGTACGGGGATCAACGACCCGGCGCGGGGCTTCGTCTCTGCGCGAACTGGCAGGATGGCTCAAGCGCGGGCACGACATTGGCATCACGCCGGATGGGTCGCGCGGCCCGATCTACGAGGTGAAGCCGGGCTTGATCCTGCTTGCGCAACTTTCGGGCTGCGCCATCCTGCCGTTGAGTTTCGAATTTTCGAGCAGTTGGCGTCTGAAGAGTTGGGACCGTTTTTTCATTCCCAAACCGTTCTCCAGTGTCACGTTCACCGTGGGCGAGCCGCATACCGTCGAACGCACATCGAGCCCGGAAAGCTTTGAAGCCGAGCGCCTGCGATGCCAGCAGCACATGCAAGCGCAGATCCACGAGCGCTAGGACCGCCTGGTGCGCGTTGGGATCACGGGCCGTCCGCCGGGAATGCACACCGGCGGTTGCTCAACGCCCCGCCCGGGTTTAATGGTCGCTGATGCCCACGAACGTCCTCGGTACCGATCTCCGCTGTTGCTGCCGCGATCCGATGACGGGATTTTACCGCGACGGCTACTGCCGTACCGGCCCGGGCGATGTCGGTTTGCACACGGTTTGCGCGGAGATGACCGCCGATTTTCTGGAGTATTCCCGCGATCAGGGCAATGACCTCATTACCCCACGAGCCGAATGGGATTTTCCCGGGCTGCGGCCCGGCGACAAGTGGTGCCTCTGTGTCACGCGCTGGCAGGAAGCCTTCGAGGCAGGCAAGGCACCCAGGGTTGACCTGGACGCGACCCACTCCTCCGCGCTTGAATTCGTGGACCTCGCGCAACTGAAAGCTCATGCGATGAGCAGCGAGGACTGACGCACTCGTTGCAAAGGGCTGTTCGCGTGTCCCGTCGAGAAATCAGGGCAGACCCGTATATACCTTCGCGCCGCCGTCCGCAAACTCTTGCGATTTTTCGGCCATCCCGGCTTGCAGGGCATCCTGCTCGCCGATGCCCTTTTCCGCCGCGTACCGGCGCACATCCTCCGTGATCTTCATCGAGCAAAAATGGGGTCCGCACATCGAGCAAAAGTGCGCCGTCTTCGCGCCCTCCTGCGGGAGGGTCTCGTCGTGAAACTCACGCGCCGTCACGGGGTCGAGTGACAGATTGAACTGGTCTTCCCAGCGGAACTCGAACCGCGCCTTGCTGACCGCGTTGTCGCGCTCCTGCGCGCCGGGATGGCCCTTCGCCAGGTCGGCGGCATGGGCGGCGATCTTATAGGTGATGACGCCCGTCTTCACGTCCTCTTTATTCGGCAGGCCCAGGTGTTCCTTTGGCGTGACGTAACAGAGCATGGCACATCCGAACCAGCCGATCATCGCCGCCCCGATCCCGCTGGTGATATGGTCATAACCGGGCGCAACGTCCGTTGTCAGCGGGCCCAGCGTGTAAAACGGCGCTTCGTGACACCATTCCAATTGTTTTTCCATGTTCTCCTGGATCATGTGCATGGGCACATGTCCCGGGCCTTCGTTCATCACCTGCACGCCGCGCTCCCAGGCGCGGGTGGTCAACTCACCCTGCGTCTTTAGCTCGGCGAATTGCGCCTCGTCGTTGGCGTCCGCCACCGCGCCCGGCCGGAGGCCGTCGCCGATGGAAAAACTCACGTCGTACGCGGCCATGATCTCGCAGATGTCGTCCCAATGGGTGTACAGGAAATTCTCCTTGTGATGGAACAGGCACCACTTGGCGAGGATGGACCCGCCCCGGCTGACAATGCCCGTCGCCCGCCGCGCCGTGAGCGGGATGTAGGCGAGGCGCACTCCGGCGTGGATCGTGAAATAATCAACCCCTTGCTCGGCTTGCTCGATGAGGGTATCGCGGAAAATTTCCCAGGTCAGTTCCTCCGCGCGCCCGGCGACTTTCTCCAGCGCCTGGTAGATCGGCACGGTACCGATGGGCACCGGGCTGTTGCGCAAAATCCACTCCCGCGTGGCGTGAATGTTTTTGCCGGTGCTCAAATCCATCACCGTGTCGGCACCCCACTTGGTCGCCCAGCGCATTTTTTCGACCTCCTCTTCGATGGACGATGCCACTGCCGAGTTGCCGATGTTCGCGTTGATTTTCACCAGGAAATTGCGTCCGATGATCATCGGCTCCGCTTCCGGATGGTTGATGTTGGCCGGGATGATGGCCCGGCCCAGCGCCACCTCTTGCCGCACGAACTCCGGGGTGATCTGTTTGGGAATCTTCGCTCCGAAGGGTTGGCCGGGATGCTGCTGGTGCAGGACGTTGCGCGCCCCTTTTTTGTTTTCCGCCGTTTCGTAAGCCGCCGCGCGGCCCATATTTTCGCGGATGGCGATGAATTCCATCTCGGGCGTGACGATCCCTTGCCGGGCGTACCAAAGCTGCGTGACGGGATGCCCGTTGCTGGCCTTTAATGGTTCACGCTTCAGGCCCGGAAAAAGCTCCAGGCGGCCGCGCTCGCCCTCCAATCGATTCGCCGCGTGCTCGGCGTGCCCCGAAGAAAGATAACCGTCGTCCTGGGGAGTAATCCGGCGTCCGGTATAAGCTTCGACATCCCCCCGCGCCATGATCCATGACTGGCGCAACGCGGGCAACCCTTGCCGCACTTCGCAATCCAGGTCCGGATCGCCCCACGCCCCGCTGGTATCGTAAACGCGGATCGGCAGGTTTTCCTCAATGGAGCCGTCCGGGTTCTTCGTCCGGGCGAGCGAAATTTCCCGCAGGGGGACCCGCACGTCGCCATGCAAGTTGCCATCCACGTACACGCGGCGGCTGTTCGGGAGTTGGTCGCTGCTGTGCGGGCCGAGGGAATCTTTCGCTGCGATCATAATTTGCCGTGCCGGGAAGTCCCGAAATTAAACCCTCGCACGGTATCCGCCAAAGAGAATCTTGCGAAAAGCCCTGACGTTTCCCGGCGTACCATCCCCGGGCAGATTCAACGCTTGCGCGCCGGGACCGTGATCATCGTGGTCCGGTGCTGTAAACCGAAGGCGGCGCGGTGGTTGCTCACAGGCAGAAGATTGGAATTTCCAGCCGATGCAACCGCAGCGACCGCAACCACGTTGGCGGCAGATTGTTCGGCACGGTAATCCGCAACGAGCTTCGGGGCTTGTTTATACTGAACCACGTTCTGGTAACTGCGCACTCCAACGACAATGGCCTCCGCCAGCTTCCGCCGCCAAGTCGGATCAGTAATTTCCCGGCTATCCGCCCCACTGGTCATAAATCCGCCCTCGATCAGGATCGCCGGTGAGTGCGTCAATCGCAGCACGGCAAACCGCGCCCGCTTCACTCCGCGATCCGTCGTGTCCAGACTGCCGAGAACGGCGTGATGCACGCAGTTCGCCAACGCAAGACTGGCATTGTCGAAATCGTTGCCCGGCATCTGCTCGAGTTGGTCCAGGGCGGCGTGCGTATCCGATGTCGAGGCCGCGCCGCGGGGAGTCATCGCGTAAACTTCCAGTCCATTCGCCTCGGCCTCGCCGGAATTAAAATGCACGCTGACGAAGACTGCGTCCGGGATCGAATTTGCGAAGTCGGCGCGCTGTTCCAGCGAGAGGTATTCGTCATGGTCCCGCGTCAGCACCACGCGCAGGCCCTTTGCTTCCAACGACTGTCTGAGGTCCCGAATCACGTCCAGCGTGTAATCCTTTTCCGAACCGGTGAGGGTATGGCCGCCACCGTCTTGCCCGCCGTGACCGGCGTCCAGTACAACGGTATTGAAAAGTTCCAGGTTGCCGATCATGGCCGGACGCAGGCACGGCTCGATCGTCTTCGCCAAATCGAAGCGCGAGACCAACAATTTGCCATCGCGGCACAGAACGGGAAACGATAACCATTGTTTGACCCCGTTGACGTTAATTTCACGGGGATTGGTGAGCGTTTCGATGCTGGCGTGCGCAGCGGAAAGGGTGACGTGCTGCGCATCCGCCCCCGGCGCGATCTGTAACTGGTAAAACTGCGCGATATTCTCGACGGACAGATAGTCCCGACCCTCGACATCAACGACCTGCCACCCGGAATCCGCCAGCACGGACGTGCAGATCCACAAACCCGCTAGCGCGAGCAGTATCTGGAGCGGGCGAATCCTCATATTCCGTGTAAATTTACCGTTCCCCAGTTTTCTAGCAGTCGTCGGTTCTCAGGCTGACAAACTTCGGGATTTACATTGCTGATTTGCGGGCCCTTCGCCAGCTTCATAGAGGAATCGGTACGGGCCCGCATTTCGGCTGCCTTTCGGGATCGAGATCACCGATGAAGTCGCTTCGGACCTTGGCCGCCGGTAGTCCGGGCTTTCCAGACTCGCCAAAATGATTTTGTGACGATACGTTTGGGCCTACCTTCGTCATTTCGTCCTGTCATCACTTCGCCCTGTCATCACTTCGCCGACTTCCGCGACATCCAGGCAACCAAACGCCCACCCTCCTCGCCGCGATGGGAATTTTATTCGTCCGCTCTCATGAACCGCGTGGTTGCCGTTGGTTGAACGCTCGGCGCTTCCGCGTGATCCTGACGCTCGGTGCGGGTTTGCTGCTCGCTTCCTGCGCACACCACGCGCACCGTGCAGCAACGTCCCCTGCCGCCGTCCCGATGGGAAAACCGGTCGCACGCGCAACGACGCCCCCGACCTTCCGGACCATTGAACCCGTGCACGTCAGCCCCGAACAACGACTCGGCACCATCCGCGTCATCGGCGCACACGGAAACTTCGTGCTGATCGAGACCCCTTCCGCCGCTGCCACGGCGGCGGTTCCCAGCGGGTATCTGCTCCACTGCCATCCGCCGGGGACGGAAACCGGCAGCAGTTCGGCCGACCTTCGGGTTTCACCGGAGCGCCGGCAGCCGTTCCTAGTCGCCGACGTGCTGAGCGGGGTGCCAACTCTGGGGGATGTCGTCTATCTCGCCAAGGAGGTCGCCACCCCCTCCCCGCCCCGCCGGCCCATCGTGCCGTTTTCGTCCGTGATTCCTGTGGCCGCACCGCCAGAGGCTCCCGAGCCTGCTCCATGAATCAGCCTCCCCCTGAGCCGCGCTCCGCCACGGTCGAAATGCTGGGCGAGGAGGCGGCGCGCGCCCACATCCTCTCGCACGTTGCACCGCTGCCCGCCGAGACGGTGCCGTTGCTGCGTGCGCTGGGTCGCTATGCTGCCGCCGAGGGCCGCGCCGTGCAGCCCCTTCCCGCCTTCGATAACTCGGCGATGGATGGCTACGCCCTGTCGCTGCCGGAGGGCACATCGACCCTACCCCCCGGCACCACCCTGCACGTGCGCGGAGAACAGGCGGCGGGGCCCGACCAGGGGCTGCGCGCCATTCCGGGCGAGGCCATCCGCATTTTTACCGGGGCGCCTGTCCCGGTCGGGGCCGGGGCGGTGGTCATGCAGGAAGACGTGGACCGCTCCGGCGACCGGATCGTCCTGCGCGAATCGGTTGAACGCGGCGAGTTCATCCGCCGTGCCGGGGGTGATCTCGCATGCGGTCAGCGCCTTTTCGGACCGGGCCAACGCCTGACACCGCAGCGCCTCGGCCTGCTTGCCTCGCAGGGCGTGGCGGAAATCGCGGTCGGCGGCGTGCCTCGCGTTGCGGTTCTGGCCACCGGCGACGAACTGCGCTCGCCCGGGCAGCCGCTCCGGTCCGGTGAGATCTACGAAAGCAACGGCGTGCTGCTCGCGTCACTGGTCGGGTCGCTCGGTGCGGAGGTCACGATCCTGGAACGTGCCCGCGACGACCGCGACGATCTGGACGCCAGGCTGGCGGCCGGCCTGGGTCAACATCATGCCCTCATCGTGGCGGGCGGGGTATCGGTCGGGGAGCGGGACTTCGTCAAGGAACGGCTCGCCGCCGCCGGAAGCTCCCTGAATCTCTGGCGCGTGCGCGTCCAACCGGGCAAACCGTTTCTTTACGGGCGCGGGCCGACCCGGTCTGACGGCCCGCGAGACGGTACCCACGTTTTCGGTTTGCCGGGAAATCCGGTCTCGGCATTTGTCACGTTCCTGCTTTTCGTGCGGCCCGCCCTGCTCCGTCTGATGGGGGCGGCGGATGACGAACTTTCGCTGCCGACGTTTCCCGCCGTCGCCGGAGAGGCGCTGGCGAACCGTGGTGATCGCCCGCACTACTTGCGGGGCACGCTCGATGGCGGTGGCGGCTTCCGGCTGGCTGGCCGACAGGAGTCGCACGCGCTGTTCGCCCTCAGTTGCAGCCGTGCGCTGGTGCGGGTCGAACCGGGGGAGACCGTGCCCGTCGGCGGTCCGGTCCGGGCCTATTTGTGGAGCCTCTGAAACGTGGCGGCCGTTTGTCAGAAATTGTCCGTCACCTTGACAACGTTAGGGAAGCTGATAGTTAAGCGCCTTAACTAAATTCTGAGCCGCCGCCCCGCGATTTTGAAGCCCCGCCGACCGCCCATCCCCCCTTCCGAGCCCGCTCCGCCAGCGGTGGATACCGGCGAACTGGCCGACATCTTACTCTACCTGCAACGTTGCTTTCTGACGAACCTTACCCGGGAGCTAGCCCCTGGAAACGTGTCGTTTCCGCAATTCTTTCTTCTCGGCGCGCTCTATCGAGGCGAGGCATTGACGATGTCCCAGATCGCCGCCAGAATGCGCCACACCACGGCGGCCGCGACCGGTCTGGTGGACCGATTGCAGAAAATAGGCTATGTCGAACGCTCTCACTCCCTTGATGACCGTCGGAAAGTACTCGTCACGATCACCGCGCGCGGCGTTTCGCTCGTGGCTCGCATCAAGGATGAAATGATTCAGAATCTCAATCACACCATGCGGTATCTGACGGCGTCAGAGCAGCGAGCTTGGCTGCAAGTGTACCGCAAGATTCACCTTTTCATGCAGGCGCAGTCCTCCAAGTAAGTAACCGAATGAAGACCCGTGGAATCCCGGCGGCAGCTCTCGCTTTCGCCTTTTTGTCATTGATGTGCGTTCTTGCAACCGCCCGGGCCGGCGACCCCGCCCCCTCGCGCAAGAGCGCGCCGCGGCCAGCGGCCGATGAACTCGCTGCCCACCTCGGGCATCTCACGCTCGACGACGCCATCGACATCGCCCTGCACCGCAATCCGGATATTCTGCGCCAACTCCAGGAGATTCAGCGCCAGCAGGGCGTCTTCATCCAGGTGCGTGGAACCGCTCTGCCGCAGGTCATCGCCAGCGGCACCTTTCAGCAAACGGACCGCAACCTCCTGGAATCCCAGAACTCGTCCGGCGGCTCCGGCCAGGGATTCAACCTGCCGCAGTTCCGGACGCTCGATCCCAACACCGGGCAGAAATCGTTCACGGATCTCAATCCGTTTTTCAACAGCCTCTTCGGCTTCGGCGGCAGCAGTGGCAGCAGTGGCGCGGCCACCGGGTTCGGTTCGAGCGGCTCCGGTCTGGGCAGCGGGTCCACGACTGCCGACAAGACGTACACCGTGCAGGTCGAAGTGCAGCAGCAGATTTACAACGCAGCGATCCCGCCTTCCATCCGCCAGGCGAAATTCCTGCGTGATTCCGCCTACTACACGCTCCGCGAAACGGTGGACACTACCATCAACAATGTGAAGACCGGTTTTTATGGTGTGCTGCTCGACAAGGCGCAAATTGAGATTGCCAACGAAAGCCTGCGACTACTCCAGAGCCAACTGACCGACCAGCAGAACCGTTTCGCCGCCGGGACGGTGCCGCGCTTTGACGTGTTGCAAGCCAGCGTCGCCGTCGCCAACCAGCGTCCGCAGGTTATCACGGCGACCAACACCTTGAACCTCGCCTTCATCACGCTGTCGCGTTCACTGGGCCTGGAGTACGGCCCGGAACAGGCGAAAAACTCACCCATCCAGCTGGTCGGCAACCTGGATTACCATCCGCAGAATTTCTCGCCGGAAGAGGGCGTGAATGCCGGTAAGGCGAACCGCGCGCTGCTCAAGGCGCAACGTTTGGTCATCCTGAGCAACGTCGAGCAAATCCGCATTGCCGCCGCTGGTTATCAGCCGGCGATTACTGCGAGCGCCGGGTACGAACTAACCAGTGACCGCATCTCCGACGACCTGGGCCGCTCGCTCCACGGCTGGTTTTTCGGCGGGCAGTTCAATTGGAATATTTTCGACGGGTTGCAGACTTACGGGCGCGTGAAGCAGGCGCAAGCGGGCCTGCGCGAATCGCGGATCGCGTATCTGGACGATGTGAACCAGGTCGTGCAGGACATCCAGAATAATTACCTGACGCTCCAGCAGTCCAAGGAGTTGATTGCCAGCCAGGTGTTGAATGTCAGCGAGGCCGAAGAGGCCGTCCGTCTCTCGCAGGCCCGATTGTCTGCCGGTGCGGGTACCCAGCTCGACGTACTCCAATCACAGACCCAGTTGCTCACCGCCCAGACGACCGAACTCCAGGCGCGCTACAACTACGCCGTCGCGCTCAGTAACTACGAACGCGTGACCGCCACGAGCACCATTTACGACGAGGCATTCTACGATCCGCTGACCAATCGCCACGTGCCGTTCGGGCGCGACGAATCCGGCACGGCACCCACTGGCAAGGCCCTGCCGATGGGCGCGGTCAAGACTCCCGACGTACAGACGCGCGGCACCGGGCAACCGCTGCCAAAAAAGATCAACGCGGAGAATCCCAATCGCGAGGCCCGTCCCGCGAAGCCGTTGACCAAACGCGACTATTTATTTGAGGAGTAAAAGGGTTCCGTGGCCCGCCGCCCCTGCGGCAGGATTCGCACCCGACGACGCGCGTGGCCACTGACTTTCTCCCGGTCGAACGGTTCGCCGCCCTGTCGGTTCCGGACCTTGTGCACGGTTTCGTCGGGCGAGTACCCGGGATCGACGTGAACGCAGATCGCGCCGCTGCTCTGGAACGTTTGGAGCTTCCGCACCGGGAAGCCCGGCGGAAGTTGGGGCTGGGGGACCGCCATTTCGTCACCGCCGAGCAGGTGCATGGCAGGGAGGTCGCCTTGATCGAATCCGACAGGGAGTTCGCCCCCTCCCCGCTGGCGGGAGCCGATGGTCTGCTGACCAACCGGTCCGATGTCTGCCTGGGCATTTACGTTGCGGATTGCTGCGCAGTGGCCCTGTACGATCCGGTCCGCCGCGCGATTGGTCTCGTCCACGCGGGCAAGCAAGGGACGGACCTCGGGATTGCGCGCGTCGCCATTCAAAAAATGCGCGAATGTTTCGGCACCGCGCCGCCCGACTTGGTAGTGCAACTCAGCCCGTGTATCCGGCCGCCGTGGTACGAGGTGGATTTCGCCTCGACCATCACCGCGCAGTGCCGCGCCGAGGGAGTGGTGCGAGTCGCGGACGAGGGCATTTGCACGGCGGCAAATCCTGATCGCTATTATTCCTACCGCCGGGAAAAAGGCCGGACAGGCCGGATGCTCGCGCTTCTGGCGCTGGCTTGAACGACCGTGCCACTTCCATGAAACCGCGCGAATTCGATCCTGCCGAACCGGAATTGATGGACCGCCCTCAACCGGTTTCCCGGGAACTGGAGGTCGATCTCAATAATCTCGTCCGCATCAACCGGAATTTCGGCAGCCACCGGCTCATCCGCCGGTTTCTGCGCCGCTGGCTGACGCCCGGCGGCAGCTACCGCATCCTGGACTTATGCACCGCGTCCGGTGACATCCCGCGCTTGATGGTGGACTGGTCGCGGCGACGTGGCATCACCCTGGCCATCGAGGCCGTGGACTTTCAACTCTCCACGGTGGCAATCGCCCGCCGCTGGAGTGCGGATTATCCGGAAATCACGTTCCGGGACGGCGACGCGCGCAACGTCGAGGGCGAGTCCGGCGCTTACGATTTCGTTTTTTGCTCTCTGGCCCTGCATCATTTCAGCGAGGAGGACGCCGTCCGCGTGCTCCGTCGCTGCCGGGAGCTGGCCCGGCGTGCCGTGTTGGTCGCGGACCTGGAACGTGGCCCCCTGGCGGCAGTGGGGGTCTGGCTGATGACCGCCGTTTTATACCGTGAGCCCATGACCAAACAAGACGCCCGTGCGTCCGTCCGCCGGGCGTTCAGTTTTCCTGAATTTGCCGATCTCGCCCGCCGCGCCGATTGGCAGGATTATCGGCACGCGCGTTTCGCCATCGCGCGGCAAGCAGTATGGTGGCAGGCACCCTGAAGAAGGCATCCGGCCTCAATAATAGACCATTTGATCCACCTTGACGATGTGCCAGTCTCTCTTTCCCCGGGTCCGCGCGGCAACGTGGAAGGGAAACCTCGACAGGGCTTTACTGGCCGGAGGAACGAAGGTCACGGTACCTTGGATCTGTCCGCTTTCATCTGCCCGGCTGTAAACGTTGGTAATCCGGAGATTGCCAAACGGCAGTTCGGAACCATCCCGGACCATCATGCTGTATCCCCGGGCGGTCTCGATGAGACCGAGAACACGGGCGGTGTCCAACTCCGTACTGAGCCGAATATAGTCGAAGTGCGCGCAATCCTCCGGCGGCCGTAACGGGAGTGGCTGGTCAGGAGCCCGCAGCACCAGGTATTCGCCGATCTTCTCGGAAACACCGACGCTCCACCCATCGACGACCCGGCGTCGATTGTGCTCATCCTGCGGGTAAAGTGCCGCCTCCCAATAACAATCCACGGAAAATCCGCGCCATGCGCTCGGGCTCACTTCGCGCGGCGCGAAATAGACGATGGCGTGCCACATGGTCGGTGCCGAGTCCTTCGAGCTGGTTCCGGAGGTCTTGATCAAAATGGGCTGGCCTGCCGGGGCAGGCAGGAGCGGTTGCGCGAGTGCGCACATGGCTTGGATGTCAGCCGCGCCGACGCGTTCCGAAAGCTCGCCGACGACGGTTGGCACCCCCGCGTCGGCGCTGTAGATCCTTTCGGCCGCCGGGAGATGCCAGAGCAGGGCGAGCAGCCACACCGCCGGAACCCGCCATGCCTTCTCGCGTGTTGAGCACCCGATACCGCGCCCGAGAACTTTCTTGACGGGCGGGTCACGCGGGACCACGGGAGAAACGCCGACAGTCATAGAAAGAAACCCTGGCGGGAGGGGAAACAGGTTTGCGCCTCGACGCGCCCATCAGCGTTCCACGAGGCCCACCGGTTCGCCACGCAAAAAGCGCCGGATATTTTCCAAGGTGGCCTGATTGATGCGTTCCACGGCTTCCAGGCTGTTGAAGCCGATGTGCGGGGTGAAGATCACGTCGGGCCGCGCCAGCAGGCGCTTGTTGCGCAGCAAACCTTCGAATTCCTTGATGCGGGCGGGATCTTTGTCGCGCGGTTCGGTCGCGCCGGTGATCGCGTGCAGCCGTTGGACAATCTGCGCGCTGATTACGCTCGTGGCCTCCTGCCGGATCACGCTGTCCTCTTCCAACACGTCCAGCCCCGCGCCCCCGACCTGCCCGGAATCCAGCGCATCCAGCAAGGCGTTGGTATCGATCAAGCCTCCCCGTGCCGTGTTGATGACGATGACCCCGCGCCGGCACTGCGCCAGAGTCTCGCGGTTCAGCAGGTGTTGCGTCTCGGGCCGCAGCGGGGCGTGCAATGTCAGGATGTGCGCCTCGGCGAATACCCGTGCCAGAGGCGCATAGGCGCAACCCTGGTCCAATAAACTGACGCAGGCCGCTTCGCGCCGGGTGTCGTAGGCGAGCACGTTCATCCCGAACGCCCGTGCCATGCGGATGACATGCTGCCCGATCCGTCCCGCACCGATGACGCCGAGCGTCTTGCCAAGTAACTCGAACGCACGCAGCGATTCGTAGGCCACACGGTCTTCCGTGCCGGGTTGGCGGACGACTTCCCGCAACCGGCGCGAGAGGGTGAGGATCAGCGCAAACGTGTGCTCCGCGACGGTGTGCTCGCCGTAGCTGGGCACGTTCGCGACCGCCACGCCCCGCGCCCGGCATGCGTCGAGGTCGATGTGTCCGGTGCCCGTCGAACGAGTGGCGATCAACTTTAACGCGGGATGCTGTCTCAGGAACCGCTCATCCACTTGCGTATGGATGAACAGTGAAACCACCTCGGCATCCGCCTTTACCTCGCCTGGCCACTTTACGAAGCGAGATTTGTAGCCCCCCAACTCACGCTCGAAGAAAGCGGCATCGCCCGGCTCGGCATCCAGAAAGTAAATGCTCATCGACAATTCCGATCTTAACCCGGTTCCTCTCACCGCGCAGTCAGAAAGGCGTGGGAAATCGCTCGCCCGGCCGAAGGCCGTTGAAACCTCCGACATCATGAAACCGGTTGCCTTCCTGGTACCTTGCTTCTTACAACTCGGATTCTCGCATCTCGAATCCTTCCCGCAGGATGCCGTTCCTGCTTTGCAGCGGAAACTTTTTGCTTTCTAGTCGGGGGACACCCGCCAGCCCGCTCATGGAACCAGGAATTTTCATCACGTTTGAAGGCTCGGAGGGCTGTGGGAAATCCACGCAGGTCGAACGCTTGAGCGTCCGGCTTGCCGTCGCCGCCCCCGGGCGGCCTCTCCTCACGTTACGTGAGCCCGGCGGGACCGCGCTCGGTGAGGAAATCCGCCGCCTGCTCAAGCTGACCGCCCCCGGGTGGACCGTCTTGCCCGAGGCTGAACTGCTCCTGTTTGCCGCCAGCCGCGCCCAATTGGTACGCGAGACCATCGCCCCGACGCTCGCCGCCGATGGAATCATTCTCTGCGACCGCTTCCTGGATTCGACCACTGTTTATCAGGGGATCGGCCGTCGCCTGGAACTCGCGGAGGTCGCTGCCATCAATGAATTTGCCGCCGGGCCACGCCGCCCGGACATCACGTTCCTGCTCGATCTTCCTTCCGCCGACGCGCTGGAGCGCTTGCATCGCCGCTCCCTCTGGGCCAACCTGCCGCCCGACCGGATGGAACTGGAGCTGCCCGCCTTCTACGAACAGGTGCGCACCGGCTACCTGGCGCTGGCCGCGCTGCACCCGGAGCGCTTCGTCACTCTCAACGCCGCTCTCGCGCCCGACGAGTTGGAGCGGCAGATCTGGACCCATCTTACCCGGCGTTTTCATGGCCTTTGCTCCGACCGTCGCCCTTGATTATCTGCGGCGTGCCCACGACGGCGACCGCCTCGGCCACGCTTATCTCCTCGTTGGCGAGGAACCGGCAATGGAGCTGGCTTGGCAAGTGGCAAGCATGGTGGTCCATGCCCCGGCCGCTACGGTCCGGACGCACCCGGATGTGCATATCGTCGAGCCGGAATCCAAGTCCCGGCGGATCGTGATCGAACAGATGCGCGGGTTGGAGCAATCGCTGCGCCTGCGTGCCACCGCCGCCGGCGGGCGCAAGGTCGGCATTATCCGCGAGGCGGATCGCCTCGTCGCGCAAGCGTCGAATGCTTTCCTGAAAACCCTCGAAGAACCGCCCGCCGCCTCGTTGCTGTTGCTCGTCAGCGGGCAGCCCGAGGCGCTGATGGAAACGATCCTTTCCCGTTGCCTCAAGGTGGTGCTCCAGGCTCCGACGATGACGGAAAACAGTCCGCGCAACGCCGAAGAAACCGCGTTGCACGAGATGCTGGCCCACCACGAACGCCGCCGTACTGATTCCGGCGACGTATCCTCCGTCCCGACCGCCTATCGCTTGCTGCGGGAGTTCACGGGCCTCCTGGCAGCGGTCCGCAACCGTTTGCAAGGAGACGCCGAGAAATCCCTTGATGTCGAGGAGGACCGCTACGCGCAAACGACCGATGGCGCTTGGCTGGCCGAGCGTGAAGCCTATTATAAGTCGATGACCGAAGCGCGTTACGTCGCGGAACGCGCCCGCCTCGTGGAAGTGCTGGCCCGGTGGTGGGGCGATGCTCTCCGCAGGCAAACCTTGGCGGCGGATACGCCCGACGATACGCGGCGGGTCACGTTCGATGTCCTGCGCCGCTTGTCGGCACTCGACGAACTCCGGGAGAATCTCGACCGTAATATCCAGGAAGCCCTGGCCCTGGAGGTGGCGTTCCTCCAGGTGTTCGGCGCTCGAACCGACCCGTCATGATCAAGGCGTCGGCATCGCGGTGGCAGGCACCGCGCTGGCGCTCGGGCTTGGCGCAACGCTGGGAATCGGCGAATCCCCGGGCGGGGGCAGCGGGACATTGATGTCCGCCTGGAGCTTCTGTTCCGCTTGCACGAACGCGTTATATTTTTTGGCCAGTGCTGAATAGCTGTTGGCATCCGCGGGCTTCGTGAATACGGCATTGTTGCCGTTCACCTTCCATGCGCCGAACGTCTTATCGAGATAAGCCATCATGTCATCGGCGGCCTTGAGGATGTCGCGTTTGTTCTCGCGCACTTTCTTCAAGCTGTCGGCATGAGCTTTCTTGGAAAAATCGTCCACCAGACTGTCCACGTCGCCCGGGATGAGTGGTGTTTTAGCGAGTTCCTGACGGTAGGTATCGTCCTGCGTGCCGACAAACGCGAGGTAGTCTTCGTTGGCCAGACGGCATTTCTCGATCAACGCGCGCCGGTCCGCCACGTCCGCTTTGGAAGCAAGCCCCTTCGCACTGGCACCGCCGGCTTCGCCGAAGGCGGTGAAGGCGAGGGCAAAAGCTTCGGATTTCAGACCCCGCGCCACCACAAAACCATTTTGCGCCGTTTTGATGTACTCGGCCTGCTGGACACCGCTGTATCTGGCCACGGGCGGGTCCGGTGCGACCGGAACCGCGCTAGGAGGGGGGGCCGTCGGTGCGGGTGTGGGGGAAATCAGCGGTTCCGGGGCCGGCTTCGGTCCGGGACATGCCTGGAACTGGCAGGCAACCCCGACCAGGAAGAGCATCATCAGAAACCGGCGACTCCGTACCAGGAAAACACGCCGCCCGCTCGGATCGGATTTCAGAAACGGAGCGGATTCAGATAAAATTGTCGGTTGAAACTTCATAGGACGGATCGGTGGCACACGCTTTGATAACACATCGTCGCTCGGAGGAAAGCGGTCTGCTCCGCAGAAGAAAAATCCTGCACCCTCTTCCATGCGCGGCGGTGGCGACACTCCTCGCCGAGGTGTTCCTATCGTCAGTTTACGAGCGCCGCATCAGCGGACCACGTCTGGCTTGCGCCCGCTGCGCCGTGATCGGCACCCCCGGTATCCCCGAGCGTCCCCCATTCCGGACACGCCCCTCCGCAACCGGACCCGTCAATGGGTCTCGCCCTGGTCCACGCCGTCCCGCTCGTGATAAAACGCATCCATCGCGGCGTCGTACTCGATCCATCCCTTCCCGCTGGGATGCACCGAATCCTGGTAAAAATGGGCGTCTTTTTCACCCTGCGGAAAGGTGGTCAGTTGGGTCTTGTAAGGCGCGGATACCTGCCGCAGACGGTCGTAAAACAAGGCGATCGACCGATCCGTCAATCCCTGGAGCCGCGCGAATTTCGCGTTCAACGGCTGACACACCACGAGCAACCGGATCTCCTTCTCTCGCGCCACCCGCAGCAACAGTTCAAGATCCGTCCACTCTTTCGAAGTCCCGCACGCCCGGGCGAAATTCTCGTCGGGGCTGGTCCCCGGATGCCCGGCGTCCCGGAACAACGCCTGCCGGGCATTGTCGTAAGGCGTGCGCGGACCGGTACTGTAAGAAGTGAGCTTTGGTTCGCGCTCATATTCTTTGTCCAGCAGACGCAGACGCGCCGCCCAGTTCACCATCAGCATTTTTCCGTTCGCCGCTTGGCCAGGCATCTTCCGCGCGGGGTGCGGCCTGCGCCACCAGTCCCAGAGCCTGACGTATTCCAATTCCTGCTGGATCGTCGTCTGGGCCAGAGCCGCTGGCCGCAACGCCGCCGCCACCGCGCGATTCGGGATCGACGGTGCGACGAAGCCTCGTAACGCGGCGTCCAGCAGCACGCTCTGGCCCACGGTCTCGGGATAATCCAGCAACCTCCGCGCAATGTCCTGTTTCAGGAGAGCGTCCAGTTTGCTCTGAAAAGCAAAGACATTGCCTTGCAGTGGCGAAAAATTGACGCCGAAGCCCTTATGATCCAATTCCGGCTCCAGAAACCACCCGGGCGACAGAAAAACCACCGTCCGCCTGCCCCGCGTCTCGGGTCCCAGCGCCGCGAGTTTGGTGGCGATGATCAGGCAGGTCTCGCCCGGATTCCCGATCAGGAAGGTTCCAAATCCGGTCGGATGTCCGGCAAAAAAATCGTCTGCCCGGTTTGCCTGCGGCTGGGTCAATTCCGAACTCCCATAGACTGGCAGCAGACTCGCGTCCGCGAACGCCTGTTTCTGCAATGCCAGCCCGATCAGCTTTTCGGGAAATGGATACACGTCGAATTCCGCCGTGTGTGCGCGGATCAACCGTGCCATGCCGAGATGCACCGCGGCCAGCGCCACCGCGACACTGAGCAGCGCCGCCGCCGCCAGCCACGCGTGCCGGGCGCGGCCCGAAGCTACCGGTACTTCCTTCACGGTTGCAAACGCCGCCGGATGTCCGCCACGATCCCCGCCGGGGTCGCCCACGCTTCCCGGTCAAATTCCGCCGGGGAGATGTCCAGTCCAAACTCGTCGGACAGCGCCGCGATGAGTTGCACCGTCGTCATGGAATCCAGCAACCCCCGGTCGTACAACTCCGTGTCCGGCGGCAGGGGCCGGCCCGGCGTCTCCGTCACCTCGGCCAAAACGTGCAAAGTGCGTTCTTCGATGTTGTCCATGTCGAGTCGAATATGCCACCACGCAGGCGCCGGGACAACGCGGCAAAACTTTCGCGCTCACCGCTCGCTCAATTTGCCGGCGCATCGAAGACCGCGCATCCTTGACCACCCGATAAGTGCGTGACGCGCTGTCTCCGCACCTCCGTCCCAATTTTCATGTCACCTCGTTCGCACTTCTTGCTCGTGCTTTCTCTGGCAGCGGCGTTCCTGCCCTCCCCGCTGCGTGCCCAGGAGGACGAACCTGCCACCGACCCCTCGCAGCCCGCCATCGACGCCCTCGTCAAGCAGCAGATGGACGAACAACGCATCCCCGGGCTCTCCCTGGCAGTGACCGTTGATAACGAATTGATCTTCACCAAGGGCTACGGTCAGGCCAACGTGGAACTCCAATCCCCCGCCCTCGCGGAAAGCGTCTACGAGGTCGCCTCGCTCACCAAGCAGTTCACGGCCATGTCCATCCTCCTGCTCGCGCAGGATGGCAAGCTTTCCCTCGACGATCTCATCACCCGCCACCTTCCCGAAGCGCCCGCCGCGTGGTCCAAAATTACCATCCGCCATCTGCTTACGCACACCAGCGGCGTCCCCGACTACGACGACGCCGGGCACCCGCTCGATCCCCGCCGCGATTACACTGAGGACGAATTGATCAAACTCGCCGCCGAACTGCCGCTCAAATTCCAGCCCGGCGTGCGTTGGAGCTACAGCAACACCGGCTACGTCGTGCTCGGCATTCTGGTGCACCGGCTCAGCGGCAAGGAATTCGGCGATTTTCTGCGCGAACGCATCTTCGGCCGCCTGCACATGGGCAGCACCCGTCTCCTGACCGATACCGAACTCGTCCCCTTCCGCGCCGCCGGATACCAGTTGGAAGATGGTCGCCTGCGCAACCAGGATTGGATGTCACCCACGGTAGGCAACACGGGCGACGGCGGCATCATTTCCAGCGTGGTCGATCTGGCGAAATGGGAAGGTGCCATCCAGTCCGGCGCGTTCGTCCCCCCGGCCCAGTGGAAAGCCATTTTCACGCCCGTCACGCTCAACAGCGGCAAGACGTTCCCGTACGGCTTCGGCTGGTTCATCCGCGAGCAGAACGGCTCCCCCTTCTATGAGCACAGCGGCCATCTCCAGGGGTTCGCCGCCCACATCCTGCGTTTTCCGCGTACGCGCGTGTCCGTCATTGTCCTGGCGAACCTGGGCCAGGCCGACCCGTGGCAAATCGCGCATGGCGTGGCCGGTCTGATTCGCCCTGACCTCAAGCCGCCCGCCGACCGTCCCATCGAGGACCACGATCCCACTGTCACCGACTCCCTGCGGCAGATCCTGTTGGGCTTCCGGGAGGGCGATCTCAAGGAAGACGATTTCACCGAGGAAGGCCGTAACGCCTATAGCGACGAGATGCTCGCAACCCAAAAGCAGCGTTTCGCTAATTTGCCTCCGTTCGGCACGTTTGAACTCGTCAGCCGCGCCGAGGTGGGCGATCAAACCGAGTATCGCTACTGGGTCCACGTCGGCGACGCCAAATGGCTGCTGGAGGCGTCCATCGACACCGACTCGGGCAAGGTGGAGCGTCTGGGGTTCAACCCCTTGTAAACAGCGCCCGCCCGATCAAAGCCAGCACCCCGGTCAGCGACAACAGCGCGAGAATCATTCCATAAAAAACGGCGCGGGGCGCGTAGCTCAAAACAAGCTCCCCGCTGCTCCCCGGGGGGATTTCCACGGTGGGCATCAGCCCTCGAAACGACCCGACCGGCAGCAACTTCCCGTTCAGCCTTGCCTGGTATCCCCGGTAATACGGCCGGCTGAACGCGATCAATCCCGCCGCGCTGCCCGGCGGTAGTTTCACGTCGGCCACCACCCTCTGCCGGGTGTCTTCGACCACCCTGACCTCTACCGGCGCATACCGATCCGGCAGCCCGGGTTCCGCCGACGCCCACGACCGCACGCTGCCGAGCGGTGCGCCCCGCCGCTGGTAGATGTCGCCCTCGTCAAAGCTTTTGATCATTTCCCACGTTTCCGCCGGCGGTCTCGCCGGGGTCTGGTAATCATGCGTGATGATAATGGCATCCACGCCCAGCCTCGCCAGCAAACCGTCCGCCCCCGCCTCTTCGTTCAGCAGCCGCGCGCCCGTCGCCTCCGGCACGTTGCCGTGCGTTTCCACCGCAAACGCCTTGCCCACGCCTTCGGACATAATCGGGCTGTAACCGTTGAGCATCCGCACGCCGGCGTACATCCCCATGCTGCCCATGCGCACGACCGCGCCAAACCTTGGCGGCACCTGCCAAACCCGATAAAATTGGTCTGGCTCGCGGTACAAACTCAGGTAAAGGCGGTCCCGCGTCAGCGGTTCGATTTCCGCCAGATTCGCCTCTGCGGGATACAACGGTAGCCCGCTGTTGGTTTGGGCGTAACGGTAGGTTCCCCACAACCCCGCGAGGACGGCCAGACTCGCTCCCCACAGCCGCCAGCTTCGCCGGACGGGCAGGGTGGCCACCGCTGCCCACCCGGCGGCCGTCGCCAGCGTCCACGGCGCGATGCGATCCGTCAGCGGATCAGGATTCCCGGTGTGGGTTACACCCATCGCCAGCCAGGTCAAAGCGACGGCACCCGTGGCCCACAGCCCGGGATTTCTCCGCCACGCGCCCCCCCGCGTCCGGCTCGCCAGCAGGTGCAATGCCTTCCCACCCGTCAGCGCCAGCACGAGATGGAACAAAGGGAGCCAGCGAAAACTCCATCGGAAAAGGCCCGGACTCGGCAGCAAACACAGCAACAGCACGAGACCCAATAACCCCAGTTCCCACCGCAGCGCTCGCCATGCTCTCCTGCCCACGCACACCAATGCCGCCACGAGTCCGGCCAGCGGGACAAATCCTCCCGCCAGTTCCAACGCTCCGTGCGGACACGGAAGATTCGCAAAGTCCGGCCACGGCGTCGTCCAGTTGGGCAGGATCAAACCGGGTAGCGACGCCACCGGCACGGTCCACGCGAGGTTCCCCGTACCCACGCCGTGCTGCGACCGGCCCGATCCATGCACCGCATCCAGCAGTGACAGCCAGGCCGGGGCCGATAGCATCAGCCCCAGTCCCCAACCGGTCGCCAGCGTCCGCCACCCCCGCCACCAGCCCACGCCGCCGGTTCTCAGCCCCAGCCAGAGCGTGACCAGCCCGAGCATGACAACGGTGTACGGAAACCCGCCCGCCAGCAGCAGGTAAACGAACGGTACCGGCAGCAAAAAGCGCAGCCTCGTCCACCGCGACCCTTCCACCCCGCTGCCGCCTTCCCACTTCCGCCTTCCCACTTCCCGCAGCGCCACCTCGAACGCCCACCAGCACCACGGCAGCCACGCGTGCGCCGCCAGCGCGCCGAACCAATCGGTCGCGCCCCAACCCATTTCCCACCCGTTTAGCGCCGCGATGACCGCCACGCCCAGCGCCAGCGGCGCGGGCAGCTTCCGCCCCCTCGCCAGCAGGTAAGCCCCCGCCGCCAGCACAGCTAGATGCGTGACCGAAAGCGCCGCCGCCCGCTGCGCGAACGTCATGGAAAACTTCCAGATCACCACGACCACCGCGTTCACGAACAGCGAGAAGGTTCCGTATTGGTACTCCCCCGCCAGATTGCCGCACGCCCAGGAGTACGGACTCAACAGCGGCCAGTGTCCCTCCCTCCACGCGCGCGCCACGTCGGCGAATACCGGCAGGATGGAAATCTGGTAATCGTCGTTAAAAAAGACGTTTGGATTTGCCCGCAGCAGGTGCAGACAAAAAAGCACGGTCACCAGCGCAGCCGCGCCTGCCCCGGCGAACACTCCACGATTTTTCAACGACTGAATTGGCATGACAGCACGCCCACCTTACTGCGCCCACCGCGTCCCGACAGAACCTTTGCAAGAAATCGTCCTGCTGCGAAGCGGCCCCAAAACCAGGTAGGGAGGTCTCTCCGAGACCTTCCCTATTGGGCCCCAGGCCCCTCTGGATGAAGCAGCCTCCCGGCTCCCGCCCACCCCCGGTCGGGTAAACAAAAAGATGTTTCCCGGTGAGGAAAACACCTGCTCCGCTCTCTTCAGCCTTCAGCCTTCAGCCTTCAGCCTTCTACCTTCTGCCTTCTGCCTTCTGCCTTCAGCCTTCAGCCTTCTGCCTTCTGCCTTCTGCCTTCTGCCTTCCGCTTCCCCTACCCCTCCGGCGGCGCTGCCTTCACCATTTCCCCTGGCTTCACCGGACTCAGTTTCATGATCTGCCCCCGGTCGGGCCGCTGCTTGCGAATCAACGGCGGTACCGCCACCGGCCTGCCTGTCTCCAGCGACTCCTCAATCGCCTTGATGACCCGCACGTCCGCCAGCCCTTCCTCGCCATCCGGCTCCGGATGCTTGTCGTCCAGCACGCAGTCGGAGAAATACTTCGTCTCCCCGCCGAAGTGGTCGCTGCGGCCATAGGTTTTGTCCGACTCTTTCTCGCCCACGGTCAGTTTGTGCGTGAGCCCCTTTTGCCACGTGAATCCCGGTGTCACCTCTAAATCCCCCTCCGTGCCGACCACCCGATACTGACCCATCGGGTTCGCGCCGTAGGAAACGGTAAACGTCCCCAACCGATCCCCCGGGAACTTCAAGATGGCGGTGACCATTTCCTCGATCTCCGCGAAGCGCGGCTCCGGCTTGCTCGCCCGGAAAGCAAACACCTCGGTCGGCTCGGCCTGAAAAATTTGCCGCACGGCGTTGATCGGGTATGGCCCCATGTCCGGCAGCGGCCCCGCCCAGTTGCCGTTCGCCGTCCGCGAATTCTCCGCCGATACCTGCTGGGTGAACACACTGCTGAAAATGCGCGGGTCGCCAATTTTACCCGACCGCACGGTCTCCAGCGCCTCGATGGTCGCTTCCTCGAAGTGCAGCCGGTAGGCGATCATGAGCTTCGCGCCGCTCTTGTCGCTGGCGTCGATCATCTTCTGGCAATCCGCTTCCGTTTCGGCCATCGGTTTTTCACACAGCACGTGCACGCCTGCCTCCAGCGCCTTGACCACAAAATCCGTGTGCTTGGAATTTGGCGTGGCGAGGTAGATGGCGTCGATGTGGCCCGAGCGCAGGAGGGCGTCGTAACCATCGTAGTCGGTGACGTGCTCGATGCCGTACTTCTTGGCCAATTCCTGGGCCTTCTCGGCGTCGCCGGTGACGAGCGCCGTCATCACGGAGTTGCCGGTGTGCTCGACACCGGGCATGAAATCTTCCTGGGCGATCCAGCCCGCGCCGACGACGGCGTAGCGGACCTTGCGGCCATCGGCCCGGTCTCTGAAAGGGTGCAGCAAGCTCATGGTAATCTCGGGTTTTCGGTTGGGATGATCGTGGATACGGCAAAGTCCTAATCGGCTCACGGCGCTCCCGCTGCCTTACGGAAATGCGCGCCGATTGTAAGGCAGGCGCTCCGCCTGCCGCATGAGACCGCTCTCCGTTGGCAAGCGAAACGCTTGCTCCACGATAAAGAAGCCGTGTCCTTCCCTCCTTCCAATCTGCGAAAATCTGCGTAATCTGCGGACAATTCCCCGCTCTGCCGTCTTAAAAATCCCCGTCGCCGATGCAATACGACCCCGCGCGGTGGCGCTTCTGGATCGACGTGGGCGGCACTTTCACCGACTGCATCGCGCGGCGGCCGGACGGCAGCCTCCGTACGCACAAGCTGCTCAGCACCGGACGGTATCCCACCCGCGCGCACCCCGATTCCAACCGCCTCCGCTGGATCGACCCGGCGCTGGCGGCGGCCCCGGACGGTTATTTCAACGGCTATACCCTGCACTGCCCATTGCCCGAAAGCGGTTGGGTGGAGCGGCAGGTTGCCGCCCACGTTGCCGCCACCGGCAGCCTCGCTTTCGACGAACCTCTCCCCGCCCGTCCCGCGGACCACACCCCGGGCGAACTTGTTTCCCACGAGGAGGCCCCGGTCGCCGGCATCCGGTGGTTGCTAGGTGCCCGCCTCGACGAAGCCCTCGGCGCGCTCAGTGTCCGCCTGGGCACCACCCGCGCCACCAATGCCCTCCTGGAACGTCGCGGTGCGCGCACCGCGCTCGTTACCACCGCCGGTTTCGCCGACGGCCTGCGCATCGGCTACCAGGATCGCCCACACCTTTTCGACCTCCACATCCACCAGCCACCCGAACTTTACGAGATCGCCGTCGAGATCGCCGAGCGCCTCGCCGCCGATGGCTCCGTTCTCCACCCCCTCAACGAGGCCGCCGCCCGCACCGCGCTCATCACCCTCCGCGCCATCGGCATCGAATCGCTCGCGGTGTGCCTGCTCCACGCCTACCGCAACCCGGTCCACGAACGCGTCCTCGGCGCCATCGCCGCCGAACTCGGGTTCCCGCATGTCTCGCTCTCCCACCACGTCAGCCCGCTCCCGAAGTTCATCTACCGGGGCGACACCACGGTCCTCGACGCCTACCTCACCCCCGTCCTGCGCGATTACTGCCGCCGCCTCGCCGCGCAGCTTCCCGACGCCGACCTCCGGTTTATGACCAGTGCGGGCAGCCTCGTCACCCTGGACAATTTCAGCGGCAAGGATGCCATCCTCAGCGGCCCCGCTGGCGGCGTCGTCGGCACCGCGCACACGACGGACCGCGCCGGTCTGGCACCCGCGTTTGCCTTCGACATGGGCGGCACCAGCACGGATGTCAGCCGCTGGAACGGCGAAAGCTTCACCCGCCGCTACGAGGCCGAAGCCGCCGGTTCGCAGATCCGCCGCCACCGCCTGCAAACTTCGATGCTCGAAATCGAAACCGTCGCCGCCGGGGGCGGTTCGGTGTGCTGGTTCGACGGTGAAAAACTGGCGGTCGGCCCGCGGAGCGCCGGCGCCGACCCCGGCCCCGCCTGCTACGGGCGCGGCGGCCCCCTCACGGTCACGGACCTCAATTTTTACCTGGGCCGCATCCCCCGATTTCCCTTCGCGTTGGACCTCGCCGCCGTCGAAACCCGCCTCGATGAGTTGATTGTCCAAATCACGGCGGCTCCCGCGTCTCCGCGTTCATCCTTTTCCCGCTCCGGCCTTGCCGCCGGTTTCCTGCGCATCGCCAATGCCGCGATGGTCGCGCCGATCAAGAAACTCGCGGCCTCGCGCGGCGACGATGTCCGCACCCACACGCTCGTGGCCTTCGGCGGCGCGGGCGGCCAGCACGCCTGCGCTGTCGCCCGTGGTCTCGGCATGACGCGGGTCCTTTGCACCTCGCACGCAGGCGTTCTCAGTGCGCTGGGCATTGGCCTCGCGGGGATCACAAAATTCGCCGGGCAGGCTCTCACCCCCGCCGACGACCCCGCCACCGTCTTCGCCGCCCTCGAATCCCACCTCCGCAGCCAATTCGCCGCCGAAGGCATTTGCGCCAGCCTCCTCGCCCCACCCCGCCGCACCCTCGAAATGCGGTACCAGGGTCAGGAAACGCGCCTCCCGATCCCGGAACCCGCCGACGGTGACTTCCCCGCCGCGTTCGCCCGCGAGCACCAGCGCCTGTTCAACTTCACCTTTCCCGGCCGCGCCATCGAGAACTACGCCGCCCGGGTCGAATACTCTACCGTCACAGACCGCCTCCCTGCTGACCCCATCGTTTCCCTATCCCACCAGCCAAAACCCGCTTTCGTCACACAAACATTGTTTGATACCGTTCGCAAACCTACCAATGTTTACGAACGAATCACACTAGGTCCAGGGATGCGGATAAGCGGTCCGGCTATCGTGTTGGAATCGGTCGCTACTGTCGTCATAGAACCCGGCTGGACCGCCGAAGTCACTGCCCAGAATGACCTCCTCCTGACCACCACCGTTTCCGCGACGCCTGCGACGCCTGCGACGCCCGCGACAAAAACACCGCATTATTCCGAATTTCCGCCGGACATCGTCGAACTCGAACTTTACCACGGTCGCTTCACCTCCATCGCCGAGCAGATGGGCGCGGCGCTCCAGCGCACCGCGCTGTCCACCAACGTCAAGGAACGCCTCGACTTCTCCTGCGCCCTGTTCGATGCCACCGGCGCGCTGGTCGCCAACGCCGCGCACATCCCCGTCCACCTCGGCGCGATGCAGGAATGCGTGCGCTGCCTGCGGGCCGACGTGCCCGACCTTCGTCCCGGCGAGGTGTACATCACGAACGATCCTTTTCGCGGTGGCAGCCACCTCCCCGACGTGACGGTCGTCACCCCCGTCTTCACCGATGACTCGCCCCGGCCCGCCTTCTTCACGGCCAGCCGCGCGCACCACGCGGAGATCGGCGGGATCACGCCTGGCTCGCTCCCGCCCGGCGCGACCAGCCTCGCGGAAGAAGGCGTCCTCCTGCGCGCCTTCCGCTACGACACCACCCACGCCGCCGGGAGCGACGCCGCCCTCCGCTCTCTTCTCCTGTCCGGCCCATACCCCAGCCGCAGTCCGGACGAAAACCTCGCTGACCTCCACGCCCAGATCGCGGCCAACCAGACCGGCGTCCTGCTGCTGCGAGAACTCATCGCGCAACAGGGCTTTCCCGCCGTCACCGCCTACGCCGGTCACCTTCAGCGCACGGCCGAGCGCCTGATGCGCGCCGCTTTGCAAAAGTTTGTTGGGCAGGCGCTCCGCGTGGCACCAGATGACGCTTCGCGGCTTCCTTGCACCTCCCCGATTCCCGTGGAATCCGTGCCGAACGATGCGACGGACGGAGAGCCCGCCCCACCGCCAGACCTCGTCCGCACGTTCCGCGATACGCTCGATGACGGCACCCCCATCGCCCTGACGCTCACCGTCCGCTTCGACGGCACCGCGCACTTCGACTTCGCCGGCAGCGCACCCGTGCATCCCGGCAATCTCAACGCCAACCCCGCCATCGTCGCCAGCGCGGTCATCTACTGCCTGCGCTGCCTGTTGGGCGAACCAGTCCCACTTAACGCCGGTCTGCTCGCACCCGTCGAAATCATCATCCCATCCAACACCCTTCTGCATCCCCCCGGCCACGCCGATCCCCGCCAGTGTCCCGCCGTCGGCGGCGGCAACGTCGAAACCAGTCAGCGGCTCGTGGACGTGATCCTGGGCGCGCTCGGCCTCGCCGCCGCCAGCCAGGGCACCATGAACAACCTTCTCTTCGGACGCGGTGGCCCCGACGCCTTCGGCTACTACGAAACGGTCGGCGGCGGCTCCGGCGCGACTCCCGCCGGCCCCGGGGCGAGCGCGGTCCACGTCCACATGACCAACACCCGCCTGACCGACCCCGAAGTCCTGGAAACCCGTTACCCCGTCCGCCTGCGAGAGTGGTCGATCCGCCACGGCAGCGGCGGCGCGGGCCGATCTCGGGGCGGCGACGGCATGGTCCGCGAACTCGAATTCCTCGCCCCCCTGTCCGTTTCGCTCCTGACGAACCGCCGTCTGACCGCCCCCTACGGCGCGGCGGGCGGACAGCCCGGACAACCGGGCCGCAACCTCCTGCGTCGCTCCGGCGAAACGAACTTTACGGACCTCCCGCCCGCCGGAACCATCGAAGTCCAACCTGGCGACATCCTTCGTCTGGAAACCCCGGGGGGCGGCGGCTGGGACCCGGACGTTGGGATGGCCAATCCCTCAGCGAAAGCGTTGAATACAAACTCCTGAGCGCTCTGCCTAAACGTATCTTTACCCCGGAAGAGTATGCCATGCTGGAGGAGAAGGCTCCGGTAGTGGCTATCGATTAAATGATAAGCTGCTGGTTGTACTCGTGAATGAACAGGCCCAGGGCAAGATCGTGCATCCGCTCGCATTTGGAGAAGGAGAGCGTTTTGCGCACGAAGCGGCCCGGTCGCTGACGCAGGGTGCCGTTCCAGCGTTCGCCGTGGTTGGTCTCGCCCTGAGCTTTGCCGCACGAGCGGTGCGTGCGCTTGGGGAACACCCCCTCGTCGGCCAGCCAGAAGTCGCTGCGGGTCGCCCGGCAGCGCTCCTCCGGCGGGAGGCGCTCGCGCAAGGAGCGGGCACTTTCGACCGAACGATCCCCTACGAAGAAGGCCACGATTTGGCGGGTCTGGCGGCAGCGCGCGATCCACACCCAGCGGGCGTTGGCCTTGGAGCCCACGAAGCTCCAGAGTTCGTCCAACTCCAGCATATCGCCCGCCATGGTCGGCAGAGCTTCGGCTTTTTTTCAGCCAGCCCGAGGGGGTGTTGCGCGCCACGCCGAAGACGCGCTGGGCGGCCCGCAGGCTCAGACGCTCGGTGGCCACGGCCCGCCGCACCTTGGCCTGGCGTTCCGGGGCGGCCTCGCGGCTCTTGGAATGCAACACCCGGCACGCTCCACAGGCCCGGCAGCGGAACGGTTGGTGGCCGCAGGCGTTCTTGCCATTTATGACGAGGCGCTCGCTGCCGCACGCCGTGCAGCACGGGGCAGCTTGCGCCACCAAAGAGGATTACCTTGCCATCACTCATCCTCGCCGATAACCCCCTGTCTGTCATTTAACCAATAGCCAATACCCCCCCCACGAGGATCGGGTATTGTTAGGTCCCCGAGGCTTGGCGTGGAGCAAACCTGGGAGTCGCGTCTCGTCCGCTTTGTCCAGTCGTCAGCCTTTCAGGCACCGACCGTGGAAGGGAAGAGTAGAAAAACGATTGTACGCTCCTGATTTTCCGGCATTTTACCTCGAAAAGCGCTCCCATAGCTTAATGGATAAAGCAACGGTCTTCTAAACCGTAGA
>CAHJWO010000008.1 GCA_903642295.1 PVC group bacterium
CGTCGCCCGGGCGGTGTCGCTCCAGGCGGCTACCTCGCCGTATGAATCTGAAGCTGATCCGGGAAATCGGACGCACGCAGCGTCTGGATATTCTCACCGCGCTCAAGCGCCGGGGGCCGATGACCGTCCGGGAGTTGGCGGCCTGCTTTCAGATGAGCTACATGGGCATCAAGCAGCACTGCCTGGACCTGGAGAAAGAGGGTTATCTGGATACCTGGCGGCGGCCCAGCCGGGCGGGTCGGCCCGAAATGCTCTATCGGCTGACGGACCGCGCGCTGGGTTTTTTTCCGGGTGGGCAGCACGCGCTGTCGCTGGAAGTGCTCGATGCCGTGCAGCAGATGTACGGTCCGGCGGCGCCGACGAAGATGCTGTTCGGGATTTTCGCGCACCGGACGGAGGCCTGGCGGAAGAAAATGCCGGCGGCGGCGGTGGGTTTAGAGGAACGGGCCGAATGTCTGGTGGGGATGCGCGAGGAGGAAGGGTTTATGTCGGAGGTCCAGCGCGAGGAAACGCCAGCGGACGGGCGGGAGGTAGCGGGAAGCAGGGCACTGCGGATCGTGGAATATCACTCGCCGATGGAGGAGCTGTTGCGGCGTTTTCCCATCCTGGCGCGGCTGGAGCGGGAAATGTTCGAGCGGGTGCTGGGTTGTGCCGTGCGGCGCGAGGAAGAAACGCAGCCCGGATTTTATCGGTGCACTTTTTATCTGGGTTAGAGAGCGTGTGAGAAGCGTCGCCGGCGGCTTCCACTTAGGTAGGGACGGCTGTCCCAGCCGTCCGTGTTGGGCCGCGGGCCCCTCCGGTTTCTGGGAGCGAGGTCTTTTCTATCGGCGGTTAGCTGCCCATAGCAGAGAAGAGAGCCGAAGGTAGATCGGCGAATTCCAGACGGCGCGCGGAACGCTCCCGGCACCATCCCAGGTAAGCTCCGCCTTCGTGGCATGAAAGCAAACGGCAGCGGGCCTGTTCAGGAGGCGTCGGGCCCTTGGCGCGCCTCGAGCGACGTGAGTTCCGCCTGAATGTCGGCGTGCCGCTCCTGAAGTTTTTTGAGGCGCAACTGGAGACGGTGCAGCTCCATCGTTGCGCGGTTGACGTGGCCGCGCATCTCGGTGTCCTGCGAGCGATTTTCCTTGAGTTGATGTTTCAACTCGCCGAGGCGACGGGTCAATTCCTCGGGGGAAAGACTGGCATGGTCGAACGTGCGTTGGCGGGTCGGCGGCGGGACCGCTTGCTCACTGCCCCTTGCCATCAGCGTGACCGCTGGCTGGTCGGGCGTGGCCCGGGGCTGGTACTGCGGCACTGTCAGAGGGTTGCCGCAATGCGAGCAGGTGACTTCCATCCCGGCACCGTCGCGGTCAACGACCAGTTCACCGTGGCAAGTGGGGCAATTAAAGACCACGTCGCGGTCCGTGACGACGAGAAGCAACTTCTTCCGGCCTTCCGCATCCGTATCTGGAACCGAATCGATAGACGACATACTCAAGGGAGGAAATTTATCCATGCTGAGGAAAAAAGACACGTGAAATCAGATGGGCACCGCGCGGATTCTTCGTGTGACACGTCGTGCCAAAATGTCCCATGTCATGCGCGTCCGTGCTGGCCACTGAGTCATGTTGGCAGGGATTGTATTGTTTTGATACACCGGACGATTGATCATAAACTTTTCAAGGTAAGCAGTTTATATCTTTATTATTCGGTAAGGAATGCGGAATGCTAAAAGGTTTGCGAATCCCATTTCTACTTATGGCAAAAATTTTAGGTATCGACCTCGGCACCACTAACTCCTGTATGGCCGTCATGGAGAATGGTGAACCGGTGGTCCTCGAAAACTCGGAAGGCGCCCGGACGACGCCTTCCATCGTTGCGTTCTCCAAGAGCGGGGAGCGGCTCGTCGGCCAGGCTGCCAAGCGGCAGGCCGTCACCAACCCGGCCAACACCGTTTTCTCGATCAAACGCTTCATGGGACGCAAGTTCGATGAGGTGAAGGAAGAGGAACAGCGCGTTCCTTACAAGACCGTCAGTGGCACCAACGGCGACGTGGCCGTGGAGATCACCATTAACGGCGAGAAGAAATCGTACTCTCCCCCGGAGATTTCGGCCATGATCCTGGCCAAGCTCAAGGCGGACGCCGAAGCGAAGCTCGGTGAGAAGATTACCCAGGCGGTCATCACCGTTCCGGCGTACTTCAACGACTCCCAGCGCAACGCCACCAAGGACGCGGGCAAGATTGCCGGTCTGGAAGTGCTGCGCATCATCAACGAGCCGACGGCGGCGTCGCTGGCTTACGGTCTCGACAAGAAAAAGGACGAAAAGATCGCCGTGTACGACCTCGGCGGCGGCACGTTCGACATTTCGGTGCTCGACATCGGCGAGGGCGTGTTCGAGGTCCGCGCGACCAACGGCGACACCCACCTCGGCGGCGACGACTGGGACAACAAGATCATTGATTGGGTCATCAAGGAGTTCAAGACGGACAGCGGCATTGATCTCACCAAGCAGGTGGACGCCATCCAGCGCATCAAGGAGGAGGCCGAAAAAGCCAAGATCGCGCTGTCGTCCTCGCAGTCCTACGACATCAACCTGCCGTTCATCACGGCGGACCAGACCGGCCCGAAGCACATCCAGAAGACGCTGACCCGCTCCAAGCTGGAGCAACTGACGGACGACCTGTTCGCCCGGACGATCAAGCCGGTGAAGGATTGTTTGAAGGACTCCGAAGTCAGCGCCGACAAGATCGACGAACTGGTGCTCGTCGGCGGCATGACCCGGATGCCGAAGGTGATCGAGACCGCGCGCTCCATTGTGAACAAGGAGCCGCACAAGGGCGTGAACCCGGACGAGGTCGTCGCCATCGGCGCGGCCATTCAAGGTGGCGTGCTCAAGGGCGACGTGAAGGACGTGCTCCTGCTCGACGTGTCCCCGTTGACGCTCGCCATCGAAACGGCGGGCGGCGTGGCTACTCCGATGATCCCGCGCAACACGACGGTCCCGACGCGCAAGTCACAGATTTTCTCGACCTACAGCGACAACCAACCGGGCGTCGAAATCAAAGTGCTCCAGGGCGAACGTCCGCTGAGCCGCGACAACAAAAATCTCGGAACCTTCCACCTGGACGGCATCCCCCCGGCGGCCCGGGGGACGCCGCAGATCGAGGTGACGTTCGACATCGACGCGAACGGCATCCTCAACGTCTCGGCCAAGGATCTCGGCACGAACAAGGAGCAGAAAATCTCCATCACGGGTTCGAGTGGCCTGACCAAGGAAGAGATCGCCCGGATGCAGAAGGAAGCCGAGGCGCACGCCGACGAAGACAACAAGGCGAAGGAATCCATCGAAACCCGCAACAGCGCCGACAATCTGGCCTACCAGTGCGAGAAGCAGATGAAGGAACTGGGCGACAAGTTGCCCGCCGACAAGAAAACGGGCATCGAGGAAGCCATCGCCGCCGTGCGCAAGGCGCTCGAAGGCACCGATACCGACGCGATCAAATCCGCTCACGAAACGCTGCAAACGAAGTTCCAGGAAATCAGCGCCGAGCTTTACCAGCAGGCGGCGGCAGCCCAGCAGGCGCAGGCCGGTGCGGCGGGCGGCAGCCCGGGCGAAGCAGGCAGCGGCGGCCAGCAGGCTTCCGGCGGCGGCGCGACGAAGCCGGAAGGCGACGTGGTCGATGCCGAGTTCGAGATGGTCGACGAGGACAAGAAAAAGTAAGCGTCCGGCGGCCTCACACTTATCACACTTTGCCCGGTGGCCAGCGGCATCTCCGCCGATCACCGGGTTTCCAACCCCAACAATCTCCAACACAGAGAAACCACCAAAATCATGGCTATTAAATTGCAACCACTCGGCGACCGGGTGCTCGTTCATCCCCTCGAAGAGAAAGAAACCCAACGCGGCGGCATCATCATCCCCGACACCGCCAAGGAAAAGCCCACGGAGGGCGAAGTCGTGGCCATCGGCACCGGCAAGAAGGATGACGACGGCAAGAAAATCGAGTTCACCGTGAAAGTCGGCGACCGTGTGCTCATCAGCAAATACGGCGGCACCGAAGTCAAACTCGAAGGCGAGACCTACCTCATCATGCGCGAGGACGACATCCTCGGCGTGCTCGCCTGATTCCCGGTCCACCCGTTTTAACCCTTACTTTACTCAGAAACATCCCATCCATTTATGGCAGCGAAACAACTACAATTCGACGAACACGCCCGGCAGAGCCTCCTGCGCGGCGTCGAGAAACTGGCGCGTGCGGTCAAGGCCACGCTCGGGCCGTCAGGCCGCAACGTGATCCTGGACAAGAAGTTCGGCTCACCCACGATCACCAAGGACGGCGTGACCGTGGCCAAGGAGATCGAACTGGAAGACCCCTACGAGAACATGGGCGCGCAGCTCGTGCGTGAGGTCGCCAGCAAGACCAGCGACATCGCCGGTGACGGCACCACGACCGCGACGGTCCTGGCCGAATCCATCTACAAGGAAGGTCTGCGCAACGTGACGGCGGGTGCGAACCCGACCAGCCTCCAGCGCGGTATCAACAAGGCCGTCGAGGCCATCGTGGCCGAACTGGGCCGCATCTCCAAGAAGGTCAGCGACCGCTCGGAAATCGCGCAGGTCGCCACCGTGTCCGCCAACTGGGACAAGAACATCGGCGAGATCATCGCCGACGCGATGGACAAGGTCGGCAAGGACGGCACCATCACGGTCGAAGAGGCCAAATCCATCGAAACCACGCTCGAAGTGGTCGAGGGAATGCAGTTCGACAAGGGCTACCTGTCGCCCTACTTCGTGACCAACGCGGAGAGCATGGAGACCATCCTCGACAACCCATACATCCTCATCCACGAGAAGAAAATCTCCTCGTTGAAGGATTTGCTGCCCCTGCTCGAAAAGGTGGCCAAGAGCGGCCGTCCGTTGCTCATCATCGCGGAAGACGTGGAAGGCGAAGCCCTCGCCACGCTCGTGGTGAACAAGCTGCGCGGCACCTTGCAGGTGGCGGCCGTCAAGGCCCCCGGCTTCGGTGATCGCCGCAAGGCCATGATGGAAGACATCGCGGTGTTGACCGGCGGCAAGTGCTTCACGGAAGACCTCGGCATCAAGCTGGAGAACGTCACGCTGGACGACCTCGGCAAGACCAAGCGCGTCACCATCGACAAGGAAAACACGACCATCGTGGAAGGCGAAGGCAAGGGCAATGACATCGCTGGCCGGGTCAACCAGATCCGCCGTCAGATCGAAGAGACGACGAGTGACTACGACCGCGAAAAGCTCCAGGAGCGTCTGGCGAAATTGGCTGGCGGCGTGGCCGTCATCAACGTCGGTGCCGCGACCGAGACCGAAATGAAGGAAAAGAAGGCCCGCGTCGAGGACGCGCTCCATGCGACCCGCGCGGCGGTGGAAGAAGGCATCGTCCCCGGCGGCGGCACGGCCCTGATCCGCGCCCAGAAGGCGTTGGACGGCCTGAAGCTCGAAGGCGACGAAGCCGTCGGTGCCGCGATCATCCGCCGCGCCGTGGAAGCTCCGTTGCGCCAGTTGGCCGACAACGCGGGCCAGGAAGGCGCGCTGATCGTCCAGGAGGTCAAGAGCCGCGACGGCAACGTGGGTTACAACGTCGCCACGGGCGAATACGTTGACCTCGTGAAGGCCGGTGTCGTGGACCCGACCAAGGTGACCCGCAGCGCGTTGCAAAACGCGGCGTCCATCTCGGGCCTGCTCCTGACGACCGAAGCGGTCATCACCGAGTTGCCGGAGAAGGAGAAGCCCGCAGGCGGCGGCCATCCCGGTGGCGGCGGCGGCATGGGCGGCATGGGCGGCATGGACTACTAAGTCCTGCGTCCCAGGATCGTTGATCGTGAACCGCCGGATGGTGAAAGCCATCCGGCGGTTTGGCGTTTAATTCACCGGTGGTTCCAGTAGGCGCTGCGGCAAATCCCGCACGCCATGCATTATCCGTTCGATGGAAACCTCGCTGCCACCGACGCAGTAGAAAATAAGATGTACAGCAAAGTCCCCGCCAATCGACAGAGAACGAATCTCGGATAACTCCGATGCTCGAAAGCGCCTTGGACGCCCAAGGAAGGGATGCTGTGCCAACCGTCTTACACTCTGGTCGAATCTCTGGAGAAAACGTTCTGCGACCTCGACCCCGGCCTGATCGGCATACCAACGGTATTGCTGAGCGAGATCCAACTCCGCGCGTTCAGCGATGCTAACCTGCACGCCCATTGCTAAAGTTTCTCCACCGACCGGCGTGCTCGCTCCAGCGTCTCTTCACCATATTCCCGATGGGGACTGCGCACTCCTTCGAGCAAAGCAGCTTCCAGTACCGGGGATTCTATCATCTCGGCGCGTTGCTCGAGCGCACGCAGGGCATCTCGTACGACATCACTGGCGTCGGTATAGCGCCCACTGCGGACCTTTTCATTCACCAAGGCCTCCAGTTCGGGCGTGAGTATCAATTCCATATCAACAAGTTACCAAATGCCTTTGGCAGCGGCAATCCGAGGATCGCTCTCACACGAAAAACGTGTCCACCGGCACGGGGCCGGCTATGACTCCGACACCTTCGATCACCTCGCCGCGTCCGTAAGTGCGCCGCTCCTGATAAACGCCGTCCAGGGGGCGACGGTACACTTCCACCTGTTCGGTTTCGCCGAGCACGATCCAGTATTGCGTGACGCCCGCTTCGGCGTAGAGCGAGGCGTTCTCGCGGTCCGGCGCGACGCTGCTCACCGCCACCTCCACGACGAGTTCCGCCGTGGACGGATGCCGCGTATCGAAGTCGGCCAGGGTGCCGTGCATCACCGAGATCTCCGGTTCCGGCATGGAATCCGCCAGCCGCAAAGGTTGTTCCTGACGGACGACAAACTCCGGGCGCATCGTTCGCACCAGAAAAACGTAGAAGCGCGTGGTGGCGTTTGAGTGCAGAGGCGACTTGGACAATTTGTTGACGATGATTCCCCGGATCAACTCCGTGCGCCGGAATGCCGGGTCGTCGCCGAGCTTCTCGTACTCCGCCACGGTCCAGCGGCGCACCCGTGCCCGCATTTCCGGTAGTTCCAGGATCGCGTCCATCACATCCAGAGCATACACCACCGATTTAGCGGCGGAAGCCATTTCCATTGCGGTGATGGCCGGTTTCCCTCCGCTGGTGGAATCATGGCCACCCGGGCATCATTGCACGGTTGCAAAAGCCCGTGACGAGGTGTTTTTGTAAAGTCAGGCGCCGAAAATCGGCGCCGAAGGGAACTTCGTTCGTGCCGCCCGTTTGACGAAGCAGCCTCTTCCGATGCAAAACGCTGGCATCCAAGCAAACTCTTTGGTATTTTATCCCTTCTTCAATTTTCCCCCGGCTTTATGGCAGTCATTTCCGAAAAAGAGCTTTCGCAGAATAATCGCAGCCTGTGGCTCAAAGCCACCAGCGCCATCGAAACCCGCAACTACGGCTACGCGATCACGTTGATCCAGGGCATCCTCAAGGAGTCGCCGGATTTCCTGACCGGTCGGCAATGGCTGCGACGCGCCGAGATTGCCCAGACCAAGGGAAAGAAGAGTTTCATGGGCGGCGGGGCGTCCCTGCAGGCGATGAAAAGCCAGGGTCTGGTCAAGAAGGACCCGAAGGCGGCGATCATCGCGGCGGAAGAGATGCTGGAGAAGGACCCCCTGAGCATCGCCGGGAACGGTTTGCTGAAGGACGCGGCGTTGGCGGCGAAAATGGTCGAAACGGCGGGGTTTGCGTTGGAAACGATGCGTGATGCCGAACCGAAGAACGTCAAAATTTTGCACGAGTTGGCGCGGCATTACGCGAACAACGACCAGGCAGAGAAAGCCATCGACGCTTACAACGCGATCACGGCGATCAACCCGGCGGACGGCGAGGCGATCAAGGGCGGCAAGGACGCGGCGGCGCGGGCCTCCATGCGTTCGGGCGGCTGGGAGCAGTTGGGCAAGGAAGGCACCAGCTACCGCGACGTGCTCAAGGACAAGGAAGGCGCGAAGGCGCTCGAACAGCAGAACCGGCTCGTCAAGAGCGAGGACGTGATCGACGATCTGCTCGCGGAGCAGTACGCGCTGTACAACGAGAATCCAAACCATCTCGACGTGGTGTTGAAAATCGCCAAACTCAACGAGCAGAAGGACGATCTCGAAAGCGCGTTGCAGTATTACACCTGGGCCCTGGATTTGACCAAGGGCGGCGACCCCGGCGTGGTGCGCAAGGTCAGCGAGTTAAACCTCAAGAACCTCGATTCGCAGATCAGCACCCGCGAGAAGTGGCTGGCGGAATACGCGGAAAGCCTCAACGGCACCGAACCCGACGACGAGGCCAAGGCGACGGTGCAGCAGGTCGAGCAGGACCTGGCGGGGTACCGGGCACAGAAGGCAGAGACGCAGATCGCCGTGGCGCGCGAGCGGGTGGAACGCAACCCGACGGACCTGACGTTCCGGTTCGAACTGGGCGAGCAACTGGTGAAGGCGGGGCACCACAGCGAAGCCGTGGCGGAACTTCAGAAAGCGCAGAACAGCCCGAGTCTCGGGGTGCGCGCCAAATATCTGCTCGGCCAATGCTTCGAGGCCAAGAATATCACCAATCTGGCGGTCAAGCAGTACGAGGATGCCAAGAGCAAGCTGCCCGGAATGGACGGCATGAAGAAGGACATCGTTTACCGGCTCGGGTTGCTCTACGAGCGCATGGGCGACAAGGAGAAGTACCTCGCCTGCATGACCGAGATTTACGAAGTCGATTCTGCGTATCAGGACGTGGCGCCGCGGGTCGAAGGTGGGTACGCGTAGGCCGCTGGAGGCGGAAGGTTCAAGCTTCAAGAAACCAGCACCTGGCGCTTCACAAGTCGGGACAGTAGCCAAGGGTGCGGTGGAAGGTCCTTCGGCTCGCTACACTCGCTCAGGATGACAGAGTGTTATCCGGGCGGGGCGGGCGCTGACGGCGTTTGGAAAAGACGAGGCGGGCGGTAGGTGGTCAGCCATTCTGCGCGCTTCTTTTCCAGTTTTCGTCTCTGGCGTTCGTATTCCTGCTGGAACTGGAGACTCCGCGGGTCGGGTGCGGTTCGGAGATAGGCCGTGATTTGCGCGCCGTCGGCCCGGCGACGAAACTGGTAGTGGTGGTAATCCGCGTCGCCCGTCGAGGATAATTCCACCTCGTAAAGCCAATGGAAATACGCCAGGCCATCCGCCCCGAGGCGGTCGCAGGCAGCGTCCATGCGGTCGCGGCCTTCCGGCATCATGGCACCGAGCAGGCTGCCGATGTCAACGGAGGTTCGTTGGTGGGCGAGGGCGGCTTGGATGGCCAAATATACCCGGCCTACGTCGTCGCGGCGGGAAGCCTTCTTTACCAGCATCCAAAAGATTTGGTGTTCGATGACGGCGTCGTCGGGGGAGGGGGATGTGGGCATAAGCAGCGGCAGGACGGTGGCAGGGAACAATGAACCTCCGGCAAAAGTCGGAAATTGTCCGCCGATTGCGCAGATTTTCGCAGATGGAAGAGGAGCAGAAACGAAAGATCTATTGGCCGATACGAATGAATGCGCGTTCATTTACGAACAAGTCTCCGGTTATCCGCTACAGTGGAGTGAACCGGCAGCTTTTCTCTTATGTGGATCGTCCAACTCGCTCTCCGGCGACCTTACACGTTCATCGTCGCCGCGCTGCTGCTGCTGATCGCCAGTCCGTTGGTGATCGTGAAGACGCCGATTGATATTTTTCCGAATATCAACATTCCGGTCGTTTCCATCGTGTTCCAGTACACCGGGATGCCGGCCAGCGAGTTCGGCGACCGCATTACCGGACCGTTCGAGCGGGTGCTGACCACGACGGTCAACGACATCGAGCACGTCGAGAGCACTTCGCTCAACGGCATCAGCGTCACGAAGGTTTTCTTTCAACCCACGGCCAAGCTGCCGGCGGCCATCGCGCAGGTGACGGCCATCTGCCAGACCGTGCTCAAACAATTGCCGACGGGCATCACGCCGCCGCTGATCATCTCGTACAACGCGAGCAGCGTGCCCATCGTGCAGTTGGGCATCTCCTCTTCCAAGCTGGGCGAGCCCGCGCTGTACGATCTGGCCGTCAACTATATCCGCGTGGCCTACGCCAACGTGCCCGGCGCGGCCATTCCGTATCCGTTCGGCGGCAAACAACGGTCGATCATGATCGACATCGACCTGGCCAAGCTGACGGCGCGCGGACTCTCGCCGACGGACGTGGTCAACGCGATCACCGCGCAGAATCTGGTGCTGCCCAGCGGTTCGGTGAAGTTGGGCGTCCTGGAAAGCGACGTGGAAATGAATGCCAGTCCGCAAAACGTGGCGGGACTGGGTGATCTGCCCGTCAAATCTTCCAGCGGAGCCATCGTCTATGTGCGGGACGTGGCCAGCGTGCGCGACGGGTTCACGCCGCAGACCAACATCGTGCGCCAGGACGGAAACCGCGGCGTGCTGCTCTCGGTTTACAAGGCGGGGGTGGCCTCGACGCTGGACATCGTCAACACGATCCGCGCGCGGCTGCCGCAGGTGCTGACCACGCTGCCGCCGGATTTGAACGTCAAACCGCTGTTCGATCAGTCGATCTTCGTCAAGGCATCGGTGCGCGGCGTGTTGACGGAAGCGGCCATCGCGGGCGTACTGACCGCCGCCATGATCCTGCTGTTTCTGGGCAACTGGCGGCATACCATCGTCATCGCCATTTCCATCCCGCTGTCGATTCTGGCGTCCGTTTGCACGCTGAGTTTCCTGGGGGAAACGCTCAACATCATGACGCTGGGCGGGCTGGCGCTGGCGGTGGGCATCCTGGTGGACGACGCGACGGTGACCATCGAGAACATCGACCGGATGCTGGAAACGGGAATGGAGTTGAACGAGGGCATTCTGGAGGGTGCGGCGCAGATCGCGTTACCCGCGCTGGTGTCCACGATGTGCATTTGCATCGTGTTTCTGCCGATGTTCTTCCTGGCCGGAGTGGCGCGTTATTTGTTCGTGCCGCTGGCAGAGGCGGTGGTGTTTGCGATGATCGCGTCGTACATCCTTTCGCGGACGCTGGTGCCGACGCTGGTGATGTACTTCCTGCGCGGGCAACACCACGGCGCGCACGATCCACACGCACAGCCGAAAGGGTTCTTCGGGCGGTTTCAAGCCGGGTTTGAACGGCGGTTTACCGGTTTCCGCGATTGGTACGTGGGTAAGCTGGAAGGCGCGCTGAAAATGCGCTGGACGTTTATCTTCGGCTTCCTGGCAATTTGTCTGGTGTCGATGGGCTTGCTGCTGACCATCGGGCAGGACTTCTTCCCGACGGTGGACGCGGGGCAATTTCGTCTGCACGTGCGCGCCCGGACCGGGACGCGCATCGAGGAAACCGCCAAGCTGGCCGACCAGGTGGAGCAGTTTATCCGCACGGTCGTGCCCAAGGATGAACTGGAGAGCGTGCTGGACAACATCGGGTTGCCTTACAGCGGCATCAACACGTCGTATTCCAACAATGGCACCATCGGCACCGGCGACATCGAAATCCTGTGCTCACTTAACGAGGAGAAGCATGGTCCGACGGCGGGTTACATCGCCAGATTACGCGCGGAACTGCCAAAGCATTTTTCGGGCGCGGAGTTTTTCTTCCAACCGGCGGATATCGTCAGCCAAATTCTGAATTTCGGGATTTCCGCGCCCATCGACATCCAGTTTGCGGGCAAGGATACGGTGGGAAATCTGGCGGTCGCCCAGGAGGTGCTGGGGAAGGTCAAGCAGGTGCCGGGGGCGGTGGACACGCACATTTATCAACTATTCAATCAGCCCAAGATGCACCTGACGGTGGACCGCTCGAAGGCCAGTCAACTCGGCCTGACAGAGCGCGACGTGGCGAACAGCTTGCTCGTCGCTTTGAGCAATTCCTTCCAGGTTTCGCCCGCATTCTTCCTGAGCTTGCAGAATCACATCGTCTATAATGTCGCTTCGCAGGCGCCACAGTACCGGATCGAGAAGATCGAGAATTTGCTCGATCTGCCGATCACGAGTAACACCGGCGCGCCCAACCAGATCCTGGCCAACCTGGCGACGTTCGAACGAACCACGGGTCCGGCGATTCGCACGACGTACGATCTGGTGCCGGTGGTGGACATTCTCGTCAGCGTGCAGGGCCGCGATCTGGGCGGGGTATCCACGGACATCAACAAGATCGTCGAGGATGCGCGCAAGAAACTGCCGCGTGGCAGCCTGATCGTCATCCGCGGACAGGTGCAGACGATGCGAGCATCCTTCATCGGGTTGGGGGCGGGACTCATCGGCGCGGTGGTGCTGGTGTACCTGTTGATCGTGGTGAATTTCCAATCGTGGACGGACCCGTTCATCATCCTGACCGGCCTGCCCGGCGCGCTGGCGGGGATTTCGTGGATGCTGTTCATCACGGGAACGACGCTGAGCGTGCCTGCGCTGATGGGGGCGATCATGTGCGTCGGTGTCGCCACGGCAAACTCCATCCTGGTCGTGACATTTGCGCGCGAACAGTTGGAGGAACACGGCGACGCCGTCCAGGCCGCGCTGGAGGCGGGGAGAACGCGGTTGCGACCCGTCTTGATGACCGCGCTGGCGATGATCATCGGGATGGTCCCGATGAGCCTCGGGCTGGGCGAGGGCGGCGAGCAAAACGCGCCGCTGGGCCGGGCGGTGATCGGCGGGCTGCTGGTTTCCACGGTAGCGACGCTGATCTTTGTGCCGGTGGTGTTCGCGGTTTTGCGGGGGCGCCGGAAAAAGTCGAGCGACCCGTCGGAGGGTAGCGCCGTCCAGCGGCCAAAGAGCGAGCCACTGGTGTTAGCCGGGCAACACTGATTTTCACGATGACGGTGTTTGGTTATCTTTTTCGCATCCCATGAGTACCACCACGGAAAACATTCCCCGCGACAGCGAACGCGCTGTGCCTTCGGAACACGAGCACGCTTCCTCGCCCCTGCCGCCGGGAACAGCCGCCAAACCGTCCGCCGGGCCGGTGGATAACCGGCCCCCATTCGATCCGAACCCGCCGGTGCGCAAAGGCGGTGCCGGGATCTGGATCGTGTTGTTCGTTCTGTTGGCGGCCGCGATGGTCGGTTATCTGCTGTGGAAGCGTTCCAGTGAGCACGTCCGGCTGACGGAAAGCACCCATGATCTGGCGAAGGATTACGTCAACGTGGTCCATCCTTCCGCCGGCCCGACGGAGAACGAAATCGTCCTGCCCGGCAACCTGATGGCCTACGCAGAGGCATCCATTTATGCACGCACGAGCGGCTATCTGAAGGCCTGGTCAACGGACATCGGCGCGAAGGTCGCGGAGGGACAGGTCATGGCGGAAATCGAAGCGCCGGACGTGGACGCGCAACTGCGCCAGTCGCGGGCGGCGTTGGAACAGTCGAAAGCCAACCTGGAAATTGCGAACCTGAACTTTGACCGACAAAAGGATTTGCTGGCCAAGAAAGTGGCCAGCCAGCAGGAGTTCGACCAGAACCGCACGAACGTCGATGCCATGAAAAGCGCGGTGCAGGCCGCCGAAGCCAACGTGCAGAACCTGACCGTGCAGCAGAATTTTCAGAAGCTCGTGGCACCCTTTGCGGGGATCGTCACCAAACGCGGCACCGACGTGGGCGCATTGATCTCACCCGGCGGCAATCAGGAGCTTTTCCGAATTGCGCGCACGGATATTCTGCGAGTGTACGTTTACGTGCCGCAGGCTTATGCGGGGTTCGTGAAAGTGGACTCCAAAGCGTTCCTGGTCTTCGCGGAATATCCCGGCGAGAAGTTCGACGGCAAGGTGGCCAACATTGCCGGGGCGATTGATCCGGCGACGCGCACCTTGCAGACGGAGATTCAGATGGATAACAAGGAAAATCGGTTATTCCCGGGGGCGTTTGCGAATACTCACTTGCTCCTGCCGCTCAAGAAAGCGCCCACGGTGATTCCGGTGAACGCGTTGCTGTTCCGCAAGGAAGGCGCCCAGGTGGCCACCGTGGGTGCGGACGGGATCGTGCACCTCAAAAATGTGTCCATCGGACAGGACTATGGCACGACCTTGGAGGTGACCAGTGGTGTCACCGAGCAGGAGCAAATCATCGTGAATCCGTCGGACTCGCTGGCGGAGGGGACGAAGGTGCAGGTTGCGACACCGAAGGCGGAGGCGGTCCCACAAGGAACCGCAAAATAGGCGAAGCACTTTCCGATAGAGGTTGTCTCGTCTGTTGTCATCCTGAGCGGAGTGAGGCACGAGCGCAGTCGAAGGACCTCTCCCAAGGTATTCAGTTGGCTTCCCTGTGACCAACACTCTCCGGAACTTCTTTCCTCGTACCAATCGTGCTAGGAGAGTGTGTACCCACCCGAAAGGTCCTTCGACTGCGCTCGTGCCTCGCTCCGCTCAGGATGACAGAAGTTTAGTGATCATCCGTTGCACCGTTCACGGCTCAGCACCATCCTACTCCAGCACCAGTTCCTCCTGCGCACCGGATTTCTCTTCGGCGTCGATGGCTTGTCCTTCCAATGCATAAGAGGTGTCATCGTTTTCACCGCTCAACATTCTGCGGAATTCCGTTTCGTTGACCACTTTCACGCCGAGCGTCTTCGCTTTTTCGAGTTTGCTGCCTGCCTCCGCGCCCGCGAGCAAGTAATCCGTTTTGTTGCTGAGGCTGCCGCTGACCTTGCCGCCTTTTTCGAGGATTTGCTCGGTGATTTCCTCGCGTCCTTGGCTCAGAGTGCCAGTAATGACCCAACGTTTGCCCGCGAGCGCGGAGGCGGCGCTGTTGCTCGCGGCAACCGGGTCGCGCTCGCCGAAGTTCAGCCCCGCCGTGCGCAGGCGTTCCAAATTTTCGCGGTTGGCCGGGTTCTCGAAGAACTCGAACACGCTCAGACCGACGACGGGGCCGATGTCCGACACGCGGCGGATTTCTTCGAGCGGGGCGGCGATGATCCCGTCAATCGTCTTGAAATGCGCCGCAAGGGTTCGCGCACCCGTGGCCCCGACGTGCAGGATGCCCAGGCCGAAAAGCAGTTTCCATAGCGGCTGCCGTTTGCTGGCCTCGATGCCTTCGATGAGGTTCGACGCGCTCTTTTCGCCCATACGTTCGAGGGCAACCAGACCCTCCAATTTCAGGTCGTAGATGCCGGGAATAGCGCTGACCAACCCGTGCGTGACCAGTTGCTCGACCATCGCCTCGCCCAACCCTTCGATGTCCATCGCGCCGCGCGAGGCGAAGTGCTGCAACCGCCGCCGCACCTGCGCGGGGCAGGCGATGTTCTGGCAACGCAGCGCCACGCCGTCCGGGTCCTGCACGACGGGGCCGCCGCACGAGGGGCATTCTGTCGGCATCTGGAACGGTTGCTCGTCGCCCTTGCGCAGTTCGGTGCGCACGAGGATGACCGCCGGGATGATTTCACCGCGTTTTTCGATCGCCACGGTGTCGCCGATGCGCACATCCTTGCGGGCAATTTCTTCGCCGTTATGCAACGTGGCGCGGGCGACCGTCGTCCCACTGACAGAGACGGGCTCCAAAATGGCGACGGGCGTGAGGACCCCCGTGCGCCCGATCTGGATCTGGATGTCGAGCAGGCGCGTCTCGGCCCGTTCGGCCTGGTACTTGTAGGCCATCGCCCAGCGCGGGGACTTGGAAGTGAGACCCAGGCGGGCGCGGTACGCAAAATCGTCCACCTTGACCACCGCGCCGTCCGTCTCGTACTCGAAGCCGTGGCGGACGGCGTCCAGCTCGTGAATGGCCTTGATGATGCCCTCGGCGGTGTTTTCCTGCCAGAGGCGCTCGCTGATCTTGAGGCCGCACGCCGTCAACAGCTTGAACATTTCGCTCTGGGAATGGAGTTCCGCGTGGCCGGCTTCGAGCAAACCAAAGCTGTGCGCGATAAACGCCAGCGGACGCTTGGCGACCATCGCCGGGTCGAGTTGCTTGAGCGAACCCGCCGTGGCGTTGCGCGGGTTGGCGAACAGTGGCTCGCCCGCCGCGGCGCGGGCCGCGTTGAATTTATCGAAGCCGCTGCGGGGCATGAAAACCTCGCCGCGCACTTCTAATTTTTCCGGCGCGTTGCCGCGCAGTTTGGGTGGGATCGTGCGGATCGTGCGGGCGTTTTGCGTGATGTCGTCGCCCTGGACGCCGTCGCCCCGGGTCGCGGCGTACTGGAGCAGGCCATTTTCGTAAAACAGGGAGACCGCCACGCCGTCGATTTTCGGCTCCACGACCACGGGCACGTCGCGGCCGGGCAGCGCCTTTTGCACCCGGCGGTAAAATTCCGCCACCTCTTCCTCCGAATAAGTGTTGTCCAGGCTGAGCATCGGGACGCGGTGGCGGATTTGCGTGAACTCCTCCAGCGGCACGCCGCCCACGCGTTGGGTGGGAGAGTCGGGCGTCAGGAATTCGGGATGGGCGGTTTCCAGGTCGGCCAGTTCGCGGTAGAGCGCGTCGTATTCCTGGTCGGTAATGGTCGGGGCGGCGTCCTGATAGTAGCGTTGATTGTGCTCGGCGATCTCGGTGCGCAAGGTCTCGATGCGCCGTTGCGCCTGGTCGCGGGAAGGGTCGGGAAAGGCCATGAGAAGGAGAAGGAAATCTGCCTGAATCGCGAGCGTAGCACCTGGAATATGGGCAAGCCAACCCGCAAGAATGTTTCTGTTCAAGACACGCGCAGAAGCCACAAATTGGTCCCGTCGATTATCCACCGTGGATAAATCTAGCCATGTGTTTCGACGTGGAAGCATTCGGAAAAATCGAGGCCGAAAAATTTCTTAAAAATACCGAGCAAATCGTTGGAAGGTAGGAATTTATTATCGTGATATTTTTTAGGAATGGGCCGCCTCTGCCCGGAGAAAAATTCTCATTTTTACCGGTGGCACATGGGGTGCTAATACCCCAATCGTTCGTGAGTCACGAACAAGGGGGAAACATCCAAAGGCAGTTTGGTCGGAGGGAGAGAGTGGAAAATCCGGGGGGAATTTTCCGCAGGGCCGGCCAAACTGTTTTCCCCAGATTTCGGGATCAATCCGTGTGGACGAGGGCAGGGTGGAAAGAGACGGGTCTCTTTCGGGCGTTCACACGGGCTTGCCTCAGTTGGCGCGTGCGGGGAACGATGGGACGCGCCACTGGGTGAGCAGGGTCGCCGCTGTTCTTGGCGGTGTTGACGGGTTGTCGGATACCTGGCCCGACCGGAAACGAGCGCGCGACTCAGATTTCCTTTTCCAGCCGCTCGCTCAGCCACTGCTTGACCATGCTCTGATAGTTGAGATAGCGCGAGCGGGCCAGCCGCTTGATCCTCGCAAGCATCCTGGGATCGAACCGCAGGGTCACCGTCGTCGATTCCCGGGTGTCGGCCTTGAGGATCGCCGTGTTCATCAGCCGGGCGTCGATGCGCGTCTGCGTCCAGAAGGCCGCCTCGTCTTCCTCGCTTTCAAAGGCCGGGACCTCCGACCATTGGGTAATGACGCGGGTGGTTTTGGGCGTTGGTTCTTCCACGGTGGTAAAGATGGCGGCTAAGGGTGGAGGTGATGGGCGCGGCTACAGCACGTACTCGGAATTCTTGCGGTCGTAGAACGTCGCTTCCTCGGCGGTCATGTCGCGGGCGAGGATGACGCGGTAGCGCTTGCCGTCGGTCCAGAATACGCTGAAAAGCGCCCGGTTGTTGGTCGTGCGACCGAGGTTGAAGTAACGCGCCTCGCCGTCCGCCGAAGGAATTTCGGGCAGCAGGCGCAGGCTGAACGGGTCCTCGAAGGTTTCTTCGATTTCCTTGGGCGGCACCTTGCGCAGGTCAAACGCGACCTCCAGCCAGTCAAATTCCATGAGGTTGGGTGCCGGGTGAGCCGGCGAAAATTTGGTTAGGATTTCGCCCGCTGGATCAATTCGATCTCGTAGCCCTCGGGTGCGTCGAGGAAGGCGATGACGCTGCCGCTGCCGCTCTTGTGCGGGCCGTCGCTGAGCGGGTAGCCCTTGGCAGCGGCAAGCCGGGCGAACTCCTCGATGTTGTCCACCTCGAAGGCCAGGTGCGTCAGGTCCGGGCCGACCTGCACGGGGCCGCTTTCGTCGAACTTGCAGATCTCGATTTCCTCTTCGCTGCCGGGGGCCTTGAAGAACACCAGTTGCGAGCCGCGCCCGCTGGTGGAGCGGCTGGTTTCCTCCAGGCCGAGGACATTTTTGTAAAAATCGACCGTTTTGTCCAAATCCTTCACGCGGTAGCGGGTGTGAAGCAGTTTCTTGATCATCGGGGGAAAATGGTGTGAGATAACACCGCACCGGCGGTGTGGGCGCTAGTGTAAGGCGAAAATCGCCAAAGCGGAAACCGAAAAACAAGATGATTTGCCTCGGCCTCGACAGCGGCACGCAAAGCACCAAGTGCATCGCCCTCGACGTGGAGAGCGGGGTGGTCGTCGCCGCGGGGCAGCAGAGTTACGGGTTCATCGAGGGGTTGCCGCCGGGGCACTTCGAGCAAAACCCGGAAACGTGGGTGGATGCCTCCGACGCAGCGGTCCGCGAGTGTCTGGAAAAGTTGGGCGAGCGGCGCAACGAGGTCCGGGCGATTGGCGTGAGTGCCCAGCAGCACGGCCTGGTGGCGCTCAACGACGACAACGCGCCCGTGCGCCCGGCGAAGCTGTGGTGCGACACGTCCACCGCCGCGCAGTGCGAGCAATTCGTCAAGGAATTCGGCGGCATGGACGAACTGATTGCCATGACCGGCAACGCCATGCTGCCGGGCTACACCGCGCCGAAAATCCTCTGGCTCAAGCAGAACGAACCGGCCAACTTCCGCGCGACAAAAACAATCCTCCTGCCGCATGATTACCTGAACTTCTGGCTGACGGGCGAGAAGCGCATGGAGTACGGCGACGCCTCGGGCACGGCAATGTTCGACGTACGCACGCGCAAATGGTGCGACCCGATTCTGGAGTTCATCGACCCCCGCTTGGCCGAGATGCTGCCGCCCGTGGAAAGTTCGCGCAAACCCTGCGGCCTGCTGCGGGAGACGCTGCGGGCGGAGTGGGGGTTGCCGGCCGCCGTCCTGGTGAGCGCGGGCGGGGGCGACAACATGATGGGGGCCATCGGCACGGGCAACATCGCGCCCGGCGGGGCCATTACGGCGAGCCTGGGCACCAGTGGCACACTCTACGGCTACAGTGCCGAGCCCGTGGTGGACGACGCGGGGGAAATCGCCGCGTTTTGCGACAGCACGGACGGCTGGCTGCCGCTGATGTGTACGATGAACGTGACGGTCGCCACCGAGCAGGCGCGCGCCATGTTTGGATGGGACAACGCGCACCTGGAAACCGCCGTCGCGGCGACCGAACCCGGCGCGGGCGGGTTGCTCTTCCTGCCGTATCTCAATGGCGAGCGCACGCCCAACCTGCCGCGCGGCAGCGGCGTGCTCCACGGCATGACCCCGCGCAACATGGACCCGGCGCACTTCGCCCGTGCGGTGACGGAGGGCGTGACACTCGGGCTGGCCTACGGTTTGGGCCGGTTCCGGGCGCTCGGCTGCAAGCCGACGGAAATCCGGGTGACGGGCGGCGGCAGCCAGAGCGCGGCCTGGCGGCAGATTTGTGCGGACGTGTTCGGCCTGCCGGTCTTCGGCTTGGAAACGAGTGAGGGCGCGGCGCTCGGAGCGGCCATCCACGCCGCCTGGACGCACTACACGGTGCAAGGAAAGGTAGGCCGCCTGCGCGAGATGACTGGACGGATCGTGCGGCCTTCCCTCTCCACGCGCGCCGAACCTAACGCCAACCGCCGCCAGCTTTACAGCGACCTGCTGCACAAGCAGACGGACATGACGCGGCGGCTGCATAGTGGCGGGTTTTTGTGAGGGGAAGGAATGTAAACGGGCGAATATAAATCAGGTGCCGAAGACACGCGACATGGGAGAACGTACCTATCTCAAAAGCACGATCATCAAGTGCGCTTCTTGCGGTCATGCGAACGTTTCAACCAGCCCTACCCGTACCACTACAGACAAACGATTTTGGAACATGCGTATCTCAAACTTAGCCGACTCTGCGTTGCTCTCCGCGATGCCTGGTGATAACCTCGAACCATGAGCAAGGTTTTCGTCGAAGATGTGCTGGCACTCAGTGTTTCCGAACGCATCCAGCTCGTCGAGGATATCTGGGACAGTATTGCGGCCCAGCCGGAACCTTTGCCGCTCACGCAGGCACAACGTGATGAACTGGATCTCCGGTTGGAAGACCTTCAGCAGCATCCCGAGGACGGGTCTCCTTGGGAGGAAGTCAAAAGCAGAGTGCTGAACGCACCATGACGGCATCGGTCATTTTTCGACCGGCGGCGGAGTTTGAATTACAGGAATCATTCCGGTGGTACGAAGCACGCGAGCGTGGATTAGGCACTGAGTTTGTGCGGTGTGTGGATGCCTGCGTGCAAACGATTCGTCGTCATCCTGAGCTTTATCCTATCGCATACAGAGAGATTCGACAGGGAGTTTTAAGGCGTTTCCTTATTCGGTGCTCTACCTCAGCACTAAGTATGTATGAGAGGGTTTCCAGGTGGATGGCGAGCTCCGAGCGCCAGGTTTTCGTGACCGCGCCGCGGTCTAAAAGGCTTGGCAGCATGGCGGCTGCGCCGCCGGGAAAACAGGGCGCTCGGAGATCGCCATCCACCGAGATCCTATTTCGCAGATGCTTGGAAATAGTATCATCGTCGTTTCAGTCTTCCACTCCTCGCGCAATCCGAAAGTTTGGAAACGGCGTTCCTAGCCATCCATTCTTCTCATGAAATTTGTCCTTGCCATGACCGGGGCCAGCGGGTCGATCTACATGCAGCGGCTCCTGGCGCGCCTGGATGCGCGGGCGCACGAAATCCATCTCGTCCTGAGCAATCACGCCCGGCAGGTGGCGGCGTCCGAGTTGCCCGACCACAAACTCAGCGTGCCCGAGGGCGTCCACCTGCACGATGAGCGCAGCATGTACGTGCCGTTCACCAGCGGCTCGACCCACTTCGATGCGATGGCCGTCGTGCCGTGCTCGATGGGCACGCTGGCGCGGATCGCCGCCGGGACGAGCGACAACAACATCCTGCGCGCCGCCGACGTGTTCCTCAAGGAACGCCGCAAGCTCATTCTCGTGCCCCGCGAGACGCCGTGGAATCTGATCCAAGCGCGCAACGTGGTGACCGTGATCGAGGCCGGGGCGCTGATCCTGCCAGCCGTGCCGTCGTTTTATGGCCGGCCCGATTCCGTGGAGGCCGTCGCGGACACGGTGGTGTTCCGCATCCTCGACCACCTCGGCCTGCCCGCGCCGGAAGCCCCTCGCTGGCAAGAGGATTGATCGTCTCTCAGGGAACGCTGCCGCTCAGGACTTACGGCGGCGGCGCATGATCGTCAGAGCCGTGCCGCCGAGCGCCGCCAGGACGCAGATGGAAGGCTCCGGCACCACCTGCATGTTGTTGAAGAACAGGTTGTTCTGGCTGCTGCCGTCCCCCGTGTTGGAATTGTACAAGGTGAACGAAGAGAGGCCGCTGGTCGTGAGCGTTTCGGTGAACGAGTTCGTGGCAGCCGTGCCGCCCGTGGCGGACGTGCGCGTCAGGGTTAATTGCGCGGCGGTGGCCTTTTGTTGCAGATACGAAAGGAAGAAGACAGAGTCCGAGTAGTAGGCAAATCCTGTGTTGGTTGGCCCCCCGGCTCCATTCTGATAATAATATCCGTCCGTCCCGGTACCCGCTTGACCCACGTTGAAGTTGAATACCTGGGTGCCGCCGCTGAGCAAATTGATCCCCTTGTCGCCATTACGGAAGTTGACCGCCAGCTGGATCGAAAAAGTTTGTCCCAAGGACAACGCGCCGCCGGCAAACGTCCGGGAGGCGTTGGCAAAGGCCGCGCCCGGGTTGGCATAAATGCCAAACGATTTTCCGACCGTATTGATGTTTCCCGTCCCGGCCGTCGAATCGCCCAGAAAATACCCGGCGAAGACCGTGGTGCCGTTATTGTTGTTGTTGGTCAGATCCCACGCGCCGAAGCCGGTCCCGCCGTTGGAGCCGTTGGTCCAGTTGGTGTAATTCGCGGCGTTGTCCACCCCGAGCATGGCGGCTTTCGCGGGCGTGGCGCAGGTGAGGGCGGCAAGGACGAACAGGCCCGATGCAACGCGCATCGCAAGCGAGCGGAATTTCAGAGTGGTCATTGGGGAGGGAATTATTGAAGCGCACCAGAGGGCGTCCGCTTGGGGGTAGGCGAGCGATGTTATCGAATTTCGGCAGGCGGGTCAACGGAATTTCGCCCCGTCCCGGGCGTCCCGATAAATTCCCGCCGCGATCCCGGCTGCAAGTCAACCCAACAACGCCGAAATGGCTTCCCACGTCGCCTGGATCGGGGCGTCCAGCGGGGCGCCGCCCTTGAGCACGGTGTCGGCGTCCTTGAGGCCGTGGCCCGTGACAGTGCAGACGATCACGCCCTCGTCCGGGAACTGCCGCAGCGGGCACGGGGCGCAGACCTCGGACGCCGGTTGGCCGTGGCGGGTGCATTTGAGCAGTCCCGCGACGCTGGCCGCGCTGGCGGGCTCCACGAAGATGCCCTCGTTCGCGGCCAGCCAGCGTTGCGCGGAAAGGATTTCCTCGTCGGTGACGATGTCCACCGTGCCGTGCGAATCGCGGACGGCGGCGGTGGCCATTTCCCAGCTCGCCGGATTGCCGATGCGGATGGCGCTGGCGACGGTCTCCGGCTGCTCGACCACTTTTCCGTGAAAGATCGGGGCCGCGCCCGCCGCCTGAAATCCAACCATGCGGGGCAATTTGGTCGAACGGCCCAGCGCGTGAAACTCGTTGTACCCGCGCCAGTAGGCCGAGATGTTCCCGGCGTTGCCGACGGGCAGGAAGTGGGCGTCGGGCGCTTCGCCGAGGTCTTCGATGATCTCGAACGCCGCCGTCTTCTGGCCTTCGATGCGGTGCGGGTTGATCGAATTGACCACCGCCACGGGCGCGCCGGAATCGGCGGCCTGGCGCACGAGACGCAGGGCATCGTCGAAGTTGCCGTCGATGGTCACGCATCGTGCGCCGTGGACCATGCCTTGCACCAGCTTGCCCAGCGCAATCTTGCCCGCCGGGAGCAACACGTAGCAGGCGATTCCCGCCCGGGCGGCATAGGCCGCCGCCGAGGCCGACGTGTTGCCTGTGGAGGCGCAGATCACCGCCTTGGCACCTGCCTCGAGGGCTTTGGAAATGGCTACCGTCATCCCCCGGTCCTTGAACGAGCCGGTGGGGTTGAGCCCCTCATATTTCAGGAACACCCGGCAGCCGCGCCCCACGATCTGGCTCAGGCGCGGGGAATGGATCAGCGGCGTGGAGCCTTCGTTGAGCGAGACGACGGGGGTGGCGTCCGTGACAGGCAGGAATGGCCGCCAGCGGGCGATCACGCCGCGGTCGTTGAGAAAGGAACGGTCCATACGGGCAGGGAAACGCTCCAAGGTACGGGCAAGGAGGGGCGATACTCAAGGCGATTGAGTGATCGTCCTGATTTCAGGCCCGGTGGATGGCGACCTCCGGACGCCGTAATCCACGGACAAAAAGGGCGAGCTTACCCCGAAAATAGGCGGTTCCAACGGCGCCCGGAGGTCGCCATCCACCTTCGCCCTCCCTCGTTCCCAAGCACCACTTCGGAACGAGGGAAACGAGGGGAGGGAAACCGAAAAAATTACTTACCTTTTGGCGGGAGCCTTGGGTGTTTTCGCGGCCACTGGCTTGGCCGTCGCTTTGGGAACCGGTTCGGCCTTGGCAGTGCGCGGTGAGCCTGTCTTTTTAGTCGCCGGTTTTGCGACCGCCGGAGCCTCCGGCGTCGGGAGAAGCCGGGCCGCCGGTTTCTTGGCCGGGACGACTTTCGGCGCGGGCTTTTTCGCCGGGACTATGGCGGCTGCCGGAGCTTTGGCGGTCTTTCCCACGGCCTTCTTCGGAGCCTTGGCGGCGAGGCGTTCCTTGACGATGGCCTCGGCTTGCACCCAGAACTTTCTTTCCATGTGGGCCGGGTGCCCGGCTTTTTCGCTGAGCAAATACGCTTCGAGGCGAATCAATTCTTCGACGGTGTGTCCTGTTCCCTTCATTTTTCGCACGGTAATTACGTTTTCCTGCTCTGGTGGACGAACGCCTGCGGCGTTCTGATAAAATCCACCAGTTTTTATGGCGGGAATCGTGAAAAGGGGCACGATCCGGCCAACCAAACGCGCTTATCCTCTACGGGTTACTCCCGTGTCCAGCGAAAAGTGTCCTCCCGGAGCCGGTCGAGAAATGTGCCCCGCCCCGCGCTACTCCCCCGACCGCACCCGACGCACGAAAATCCGGTAGCTTGCCTCGCACAGCACCAGCACGAAGCCGATGACCATCGTCACCGTCAGACAGATGTCCTTGAGCGCCTCCACCTTGCTAAAACTCAACACCGAGAAACTCAGCAGGGCCGTGGACGCCGCCAGCAAGACCGCCCGCCGCGTGGAATGCGGCAACTCGCCCGGACTGCCGAGAAAAATCGAGTAATCGCTCGCCAGACAGAAACCCAGCAGCAGCGCCACGACGTGCAGCAGGCCCAGCGGCTGGCCCAGGAAGCCCAGGATCGCCACGGCGAGCAGGATACTCACCGCCGGGATGACGAGCATGAACAACGCGCGCCGCCAACCATAAATCAGTAGGACCGCCACCGCGATGATCCCGAGGCCGAGCCCACCCCGTTCGAGCGCGGTGACCCGGTATCGTTTCAGCGCGCCGTTGAGGGTTTCCACCTGGTCGATGGGCGCGTTCGGCGCGGCGAGCGTGCCCGGCGGCAATTTGCGGTAGAGCGAATCGGTGATGCGCGTGGCCACCCAGGCGGCACCGGGCTGCTCCTCGTTCCAGAGGTTTTGCAACGGCAGCGGCAGCACGTCGCGCAAGCCGGTGAGCAGCTGCGCCGGGGCGGGAGGGCGGTCCGGTGGTGCGCCGTTCGGCTCCTGCCACCGCGCGTAATCCTCGAAAAACGGGGCAAAGGCGTCGGCGTTGAAATCCTTGCCCAAGGCGGTTCGCAACGTGTCGGGAAACCCGGGATAAGCCCGGGTGAAAGCCCGGCACCGTTCGATCTGGACCGCCGTGGGCACGAGTTTGCCCAGATTGATGAATCGGTCGGCCGGAGCGGTGGACGCCGCCGACAGCTTCGCGTTGAGGGCGGCCACATTGGCCAGCGCATCGTCCAGCGTGCCGCCCGAGGTCAGGACGATGTGCTGGGTCTTCGACTGGCCGAACAACCCGCGCAGGAACGTCTGCTCGTCCTGCAATTCGGGGGACATCACGGCGAGCGAACTCACGTCGTCGCTCCACCGGACGTGGGCTGCCGCTACCAGGCCGCCCGCCGCCAGCAGCCCCGCCAACGCGAGCCCGGGGAATTTCGCGCCGCCGAGAAAAAGCCGGCGCCCGGAGGTCGGGCCGACGTAGGTCTCGGGTTTCGGAGCGGGAATCCACGGCAGGTAGAAAAAATCCAGACCCAGCGCGAAAAGGAGGCCGAGCGCCACGGCCACGCCCATCTGCTGGAGCATGGGCAGGTTCGTCAACGTCATGAAGACGAAACCGCCGACGCTGGTCAGACACCCGGCGATCAGCGGCAGACGGATTTCCCGCAACGCCTGCCCCATCCCGCCGCCCGCGCTCTGCCGCGCATGGCTGAACGCGTAAATGCCGTAGTCCAGCGCCACGCCGACCAGCACCGTCGTGAAAATGATGGCGACGCTGTGGACCCGGTCGAACAGCGCGAAGCACACCACCAGCGACCAGATTGTCGCCGTCAGGATCGGCAGCAGCAGGTACACGAAGACGGACACCCGCCGGAACGCCACGAACAACAACACGCACGATAAAACGAGCGAGATGTTCGTCAGCAGCCCGATCTCATGTTCCGAACGTTCGGTGACCTCGGCGGCCAGCTTGTTAGCGCCCGTGTAGCGCAACGCCAGCCCGCGCCCGAACCGGGTTCGCGCCGATTCCAGCGCGTGCTCCACCGCTGCGAAAACGGGTTTCTGCCCGGCGGCGGCCAGCGGCGATTCTTTGATTTCCGCCTGCATCAACGCATAGCGCACGTGGTTGGGCCCGGTGGTGGCCAACCCGCCGCCCGCCGCGTCGCTCGCGGTGGTTTTGTCCTCGTCTCCGAATACCGTCAGCAGCGCGGGGATGAGCAGGAGCGGATCGCTCGGCAACCGGTCCTGATAGGCCAGAGCTTCGGAGGTGTTCTGGAACGTCTGCAAATCCGCTGCCGCCGTGGTGGCCAGCCACCCATCATCGGGGCCGCCGACTTGAACGCCCTTTTCCTTGCGCCAGCGTCCTTCCATCGTCTCGAACCAGACCGGCAGCCGCAACGACAGCCGCCGCTCGAAAAACCACGCCTGGAGCCGGTCCTTGTCGTTGCCCTTCATCCCGGTGAACACGCCGCTGAACGCCGGGCTCGCCGCCAACTCGGCGGCCATCAGCGCGGCGGCATCGGTCGGCGGTTTTTCGGGATGGTCCGGGTCGGACAGGGCGAACAGCAGCGTCTTGCCCAGCCGACCGCTGGCCGTCTGGCGCGCGAGCCGGATGGTGGGGTCCAGTTCGTCACGCGGCAGCAGTTCCAGCGGGTCCGTGCTGATGCGATTGCCCGCCCCCTGCACGCCGAACAGCACCGCCGCCCCCAAGAGCAGCAAGACGAGCAAAGCCAGGGTGGCCCGCCAGGGCGCGACGGGATGCGGCTTGGAAGTGGGAACGGAGGGCATTTGAATGTGAAACCTTTTCACTCTTCTACTCTGTCATCCTGAGCGGAGCGAGGCACGAGCGCAGTCGAAGGACCTTCCGGCCCGCGGCAGCGGAACGTCGATGGTTTATCCCGTGCTGCTTCCCCGGGGCAGCCTTGCCTCCGGCGGCAGAAGGTTCTTCGACTGCGCTCGTGCCTCGCTCCGCTCAGGATGACAGAAAGAGAAAACCGTCGACTCTTAGAGAAGCGGGGACGGCTTAAGTAGGACGGGAGATATTTCGGGGTAAGTAAAATGCTTTTCTGCCTTCTGCCTTCTGCCTTCTGCCTTCTGCCTTCTGCCTTCTGCCTTCTGCCTTCTGCCTTCCGCCTTCTGCCTTCCTGCTTAGCCCTGCCCCCGGAAATATTTCTGCACTTCCTCGGGGGTATACTTCGGATGGCGCACCACCCGCCCGAACTCCAGCGCGCGCGACTCGCTGTTGGGCAGCAGGTTTTCGAGCTTGGAAATGTTCCGCCCGTTGCCGCTGACGACCACCCGGCCCACGCGTTTGGCGAGACCGGCGTCGTGGGACACCAGGCCCATCTGCCAGACCTGCGCTGTGCCGTTGAAGTAAACGTCGGCGTACTGGAAAAGCTTGTCCGCGTTGCCGCGCAGGAGGTTCAGGTAGAGGTCCGTCAGGGTGGCGACCTCCGGGTGGTCGGCGACCGTCACCTGCCGCTCGTGGCCGTCGGGTTGGCGGTCGATGAGGCCCTTATCGTCCACGATGATGACGTGCGGTTTGGCGCTTTCGTAGGACAGGCTCAGGCCGTGTTCCCGGCTGGAGCGCAGGCTGCCGGTCTGGCGCAGCGGATTCTTGGAGATGGCAAAGGTGCGGACCTCCGTGAACGGCATCGACTCCGCCTCATCGTGTGCCAGCCGGTGGAAAACCTTCCGCAACGTGAACGGCAGCTTGCCGGGCGGCACCTGGTTGGCGGGAGCAAATAGCGCGTCGGTCGCAGCGGCGGTGGGGGCGGGGGCGGGGCTCTGGGCGTGGGCGGACGGGAGGCAGGCACACGCGGCGCACAGGGCAAGCGCGAGGGCGTTTAACGGTTTGGTCATTTCGCTGATTCGTGGAAACACCCGCGCGAAGTCGGGGCATCGCGCGGTCCGGGACAGTTACCCTTCCTGGCCGGGAATCAAGGCCGAAGCGTGGACGCCCGCCTCCGAGCGGAGGGTTCCCAGGAGCCGTCCGCCGCTCTTGGGCACCACCGAAAGTTCCACCCGCGCGCCCGGCAGGATGACCACGTGGAACTTGACGTTGAGCAGTGCCACCGCCCCGAGCGGACGCCCCAGAAATCGCTCCGCTCCGGCCAGCAGCCAACCCAGCGCCACCACGCCGGGCAGGATCGGATGCCCGGGGAAATGGCCCTCGAAAAAAGGGAGGTCCGTGGGCACCTCGAAGGTCCAGGTCAGGCCCTCGGCAGTGAGGACTTCGGATGCGAGGGGGGGGACCGGGGATGCGGGCACCGGGCAACGTTCTCAGAAAAATTTTCCCCGCGCACGGGAATTTGCTAGGCTGTGCGTACCCGCACCATGCAACCGGACCCTGCCACCGTCGCCACCCCGCCCATCCACCGCTACCGCGCCCGGTGCTCCTGGCAAGGTTCGACGGGCGTCGGCTACGCGCACTATCGCCGCGAGCACACCGTCAGCGTGCCACCGGCGGTCGGGGAGCTGAATCTTTCCGCCGATCCGGCCTTCCGGGGTGACCCGTCGCGGATGAATCCCGAGCAACTGCTCGTGTTGGCGGCATCGTCGTGCCAACTGCTTTCCTTCCTGGCGGTGGCGGCGCGCGCCCGGCTGGACGTGGTGTCCTACGAGGACGATGCCGAAGCGGACATGCCCGAGGACGAGCGGCCCATTCGGATCAAGACGATCCGCCTGCGTCCGCGCATCGGGTTGGTTCCGGGCAAGGCCGACGAGGCGCGCGTCCGTCAGTTGGTCGAACTGGCGCACCACGAATGCTACGTCGCCAACAGCCTGAAAACGGAGGTCACCGTGGAGCCGACGATTGAGTGGTCAGGGCGATGACAGATTGGCTCGGTATGTTATCTTTTCGTCTGGATGCCGGAGCAAGGAATTGAAAATGAGCGACCAAATCGAGACGGACCCGGACAAAATCGCGGCGCTTTTGGCGCAGGACCGGCGCTTGCGCCAAGCGTCCCGGCCAACATCGCGCGTGGCGCTGGTGCGACAAATTTTGGATCACGCCCCTTCGGACCCGGCCTCCTCAGAGAAAGTAGGCGGCAAAGCGTTCCCTTGTCCAAGCAGCAGAGCGTGAAGGCCGGGTGATTCGTCTGGAGCAGCTTGCCAGTTTGGGAGAAACGGTTGCGAGAGGACAGGAACACTTCGTGTATGTCCCCGCTGCTTCGTTGCGGGTGGTCAAGGTGACTCGCCCGAACCGCCCTGGTTATGGGTTGATGCCAGTCGTCGTGGCTGGACGCTTCGGCCGGAGCGAGGTGGATTTGCGTCCCTGCACCGTCTGGGAGTATTTCGAGCGCCTGCGGTTGCACAACGATTGGTTCGCGGACGATATCCGGTACGCAGGGGTGATCCCACAGGCGAACGGCTCTTGGGGCTTCGTCACCAGCCAACCTGCCATCGAAGGAGCCGTCGGTGCCTCCAGACCCGCCGCGATTGACATCGAACGGTACTTTCGAGCCCGGGGTTTCCAGCCGGTCGCTGGTCACGAAGGCAAAACTTATTATCGACCCTCTGATAACGCTGCTGTTTTCGACGCACACGCGGGTAACCTCGTGTGCACCGTTGGTGGTCTGTTACCGATTGATTTGGTGACCGTCCATCCCGACGATCAGTTGCTCAGGGTGTTGGAGGAAGGTTTGGGTGCCGGTTGAAAGCTCATCCAGGTCAGACCAGGTTGGGACGACTTCGCTCGCCAACCAACGCCAGCACCGCCGCCGCCGCTTCTTCCGCGCTGACTGCTTTCATGCACCGCAAATCCAGCGGGCACTGCTGGAGAAAACACGGGCTGCACTCCACCTGATGCCGCAGGATACGCACGCGCTCCGGCGGTGCCAGCGGGCCGGTCAATCCGGGGTCCGTCGAGCCGAACACTGCCGCCACCGGCACGCCCAGATACGCCGCGAGGTGCATGGTGCCGGTGTCGTTGGTCAACAGGGCGTGACACGCCCGCAGCTCGGTCATCAACTCGCTCAGGTTGGTCTTGCCGATGCGGTTCTCGCAGCGGTCGCCGAGCGCGGCAGCGATGGTTTCGCCCAGCGCCCGGTCTTTTTCGACGCCGAACAGCACCCAATCCACCGGGCGTTCGCCGCTCACCAATTTGGCGGCTTCCGCGAAACGCTCCGGGAACCACCGCTTGGTCGGGCCGTATTCCGCGCCGGGACAAAGGCCGATGCGCAGGAACGCCCCGCGCGCCGGGAGTGCCGCCGGTCCGCCCGGCGGCGGTTCGCCAAACGCGGCGACCGCCTCCGCGCCGATCTCTTTCCCGAGATGGGCGTAGCGCAGGGCTTGGTGCGGCTTGTCAGGGGCAAGGCGGCGCACGACCTTTTCACCGCTTTCCAGTTCTTTCCTGTACAGGTCAACCGGCTCGGGAATCATCTGATTCAATAGCCACCGCCGCCGGTGGCCCGCGTAGCCGACCCGGCGCGGTACCCCGGCCAGCCAGGCCTCCAACGCCGAGCGCACCGAATTTGGCAGGATGACCGCCGCGTCGAACGGACCCGCGCGCCGGATGATCGACGCCACCCCGAACACCCCCGCGCCCGCCGGGATCGGCAGCACGGCGGCCACCCCCGGAACGTCCGCGAACAATCCGGCGATTTTCTCGGGCGCGAGGACGGTGACCTGCGCGTCGGGCCGTCCGCGCGCGATGGCCTGGAGGGCCGGGATCGTCAGCACGGCGTCGCCCAGCCAGTTCGTCGAGCGCACCAGGATGCGGAACGGTTTCAATGTCTCCGTCGTCATCCCCGGCGGCAGCGCCATCCCGCGCCGGTAGGTCGCCAGCAGGAACTTGGGCCGGGGGGTTTTCCAACGATTATGGACCCAGAACCAATCCGCCGGGGCGGTGTTGATCTGCGCTTCGAGCACCGCGTTGATGCGCGCCGTGAATGCCTCGGTGGTCACGGGCTTGCCGTCCGGTCCAACCGTCGACATCGGCGGCGAGATCACGACCCGCCACCGCGCGGTCCCGGCGGTATGCACCGCCATCGGCACGACCGTCGCCTCCGTGCGCAACGCCAGCAACGCCGCCAGCGGCGAGGTGGACGCCAGCCGCCCGAAGAACGGCGCCCAGATGCCGCCGTCGCCCGCGTGCTGATCGACCAACACGCCCAGCGCGCCGCCCGCGCGCAGGAAGGCCGTCGGCGCGCCGAAACCGCTCTTGCGGCTGAAAAGCTGCACCTTCTGGCGCATCCGCTGCATGTGCGCCTCGATGTACCGGTTGCCGAGCGGTTGGTACACCGTGCCCCACTGGAATTCGGGCAGAAACTGGCACAACTGCGCGAAAAGCTCCCAGTTGCCGATGTGGCTGATGATGAGCACCACGCCCTTGCCCCGTTCCAGCGCGGCGCGGATGGTCTCCATGCCCTCGACCTGGGCGATCTCGCGCATCCGGGCGGCGTCGAAGTTGGATGCCTTGATCGAGCAGAGCAAATTCGCGCCGAGGGTCGTGAAATGCAGCCGTGCCAGCCGCCGGATTTCCGGGCGGGACAGACCATCGCCGTAGGCAATGGTCAGGTTGCTCACCGCCAGTCGGCGGTATGGCCAGCAGGTCAGGTAGCCGAGCCACCCGAGCGCCTGCCCGATTCGGTACACCGCGCTCAAAGGCAACGCGGCGATCAAGCCGGTGAACGCGCGGTAAATAAGATAAACGAAATAATCCATGCCGGGTGCCGCTGATCGCCGCCGCTCGATCCTGCGTCAATCAATCCTTTTCAGTACCTGCAACTCGTCAAAAACCACTTTGGTTGGTTGCGCCTCCATGAAATGGATGATTGCCTCCGGCGAATCTTGCAGAACCACGCCGTCCAGAGAGTCATCCCGCGTCCCATCCTTTTTCGGCGCAATTTCCGTCCTTTCGATCCGCCCCTTCAACTGGCCGGTGGCCACGGCCTGACGAAAAGCAGCCAGCTTTGGCGTCCAGAACGTGAGCTTCCGGTGGTCGGCGGAGACCTGGTATTTCATAAATTGAAAAGCCGGCTTCCTGCGAGTGGCAGGCTGCTGGCCGGTGGGGTCGGACGCGGTGAAATTGAGGTAAGTCGCATTCGCCGTCCGGGTCACGAAAAACTTGGCGTTGTCTTTCCCCACCGTCCAATGGCCGTCGGCGGCTCGTTCGTCCCAATGGCCGTAGCCGTGCCGGTCGAAGCGGATGCTGCCCGACGATTGATCCTTGCCCTGCGTGTTCTGCCACTTGCCGACGAGCAACGGGTCCGGCCGGGCGTGCTTCGGATCGCTCAGCGGCCGGTCGGAGATAACCGTACAGGCACCCGCCGTCAGCAGCAGGGCGATTGCGCCAAGGAAAGTACGGACACGGCGGGGATTCATCGGGTGAGGTCGTTTATCGGGCGGCCTTTCGGAACATCTCCCGGATCGGATGTTCGTCCAGCACGTTGGATTGCACGCCGCCGATCCTAGCACCGTCGTAAAGCTGGATGCCCACATAAAAATACAGCGGGCAAATCGGCGCGGCCTCGCGGACGAGCAGCGTCTCGGCGCGCCGGAAAATGTCGAACCGCCGGGCGTGGTCGGGCTCGCGGGCGGCGTCGGCGATGAGCCCGTCGTATTCCGCGTTCGACCAGCCGCAACGGTTGTTGCCGCCGCCCGTCACCCACATGTCCAGGAACGTGTTCGGATCGTTGTAATCGCCGATCCAACTCGAACGGGCCACGTCGTAGTCCAGGCTGCTCATGGTGTTGAGATACACCTTGTTTTCCTGCGGGCGCAAACCCATCGAGACACCGAGTTCACGCTCGAACATGCTTTTCAATTCCACGCCGATGTACTGGTTTTGCTCGCCGTTGTTGTAAAGAAACGCGAACGGCGGAAATCCCCGGCCCCCGGGAAAACCCGCCTCCGCCAACAGCCGCCGGGCGCGCGCCGGGTCGCGGCCCAGACCCGGCTCGGGCGGTTGATAGCCGCCGGTGCCGGGCGGCACGAACGACGCGGCGGGAATCTCGCCCGCCCTGGTGATCTTCTCGACGAGGAGTCCCTTGTCCACCACCAGCGAAAATGCCTGCCGTACGCGCGCATCGTTGAACGGCGGACGCGAGCAGTTGAACCGCAGGAAAAAACTGCCCAGGAACGGCGCGGCATGGAAATACGGCTTCCGCTTGAGGTCGCCCACCAGCGTCACGGGCACGAGCCCCTTGTCCATGAGCAGGTCACAGGTGCCGCCCGCAAAAAAATTGAGCGCCACGTTTGCCTGGCTGATCGGCAGCGCGTCCACGGTTTCCAGCCGCACGGCGGCGTGGTTCCAGTAACCGGGGTTCCGGCGCAGCCGCAGCCGGTCGTTGAGCCGCCATTCGTTCAGGATGAATGCCCCGTTGGTGACGATGTGCGCGGGCGTGGTCCAGGTGTCGCCGTAGTGCTGGACGGTGGCCAGCGGGACCGGCAGTAGCGCGCTGGTGCAGCAGAGATCGAGGAAAAACGGCGTGGGATGTTCCAGTTCCACCTGGAGGGTCGAATCGTCGAGCGCGTGGACGCCCACCTGCGAGAAGTCCGTCAACCCGGCGGCCGGGTCGTTGAACCGTTGGCCGTTTTTGAGGTAATAAAGCTGGTAGGAGTTGCGCGCCGCCGTCGCGGGCGTGAGCATCCGCCGCCAGCTTCCGACGAAATCCGGCGCGGTGACGCGCTCGCCGTTCGTCCAGAGCGCGTTCGGGCGCAGGTGGAAAGTGTACGTCAACCCGTCGGGCGAGATGTCCCAGCGCTCGGCGACGCCGGGCCGGGGTTCACCGGCGGCATTGAAAGTGGTCAGCCCCTCGAACAGTGCGTAAGCGAGGCGCATGTCGAGTTGCGCGGTCATCAGCGCCGGGTCCAGCGTTTCCGCCTCGCCGCCGTTGGCGAAGGTAAGGTCCGCGCGGGACACACTCCGTCCGCAGCCTGCCAGCAGCAGCGGCAGGACCAAGGACAGCCACGCGCCCGCGCAAAATAAAAAACCGCGCCCTCGGGGGAGGGCGCGGTCGAGGCAGGAACGTGGCAGGAGGTCCAGCGCAGCGCGCATGTTCCGGGCAATCGCCGCCGACGAGAAACGGTCTGCCGTAGGAACCGCCGGTTCAGGGCACCGGAGAAACGGCCGGGCCAGGGGCCGGAACATCGCCGGGGGTCGCCACCGGGGCGGGGGGCGCAGCGACGGGCGTCGGCTCGGGCGCGACCGCCGCTGGCGTCGCGGTC
>CAHJWO010000009.1 GCA_903642295.1 PVC group bacterium
GCCGACGACGGATTCGGCCCGGCCCGGGGAAAGGGCGGGGAGCGACGGCGAGGCGGCGGGCGCCGCGGGGGCGTCCTTGCGGGAAACGAAGCGGTTGATCTTCCCACGCGCTTCGGTTTCCACGCTCTCGGCGGGTTCGACACCTTGCTTGCGCGCGAGGAGGTTTTGCAGCAGGGAACTGAGGACGATGATCTCGTTGTCCGAGTCGTCCGAACTCGGCGCGGCGGGGAGGTCGTTTCGCCGCTGCCGCCGCTTCTGCGGCAGCGCTTCGACGGGATTCTCGCCCGGCATCGTCGGGGACGCAGGCTCCGGGGACGGGGGGGGCGTGGGATCGTCGCTCATGCGGCAGGCGGGGGCAGAAGTCGGTCGGAAATTAACGTGAGAGGAGGTGGAATCGTGCCCGACCGGATCAGAACGGCACGACCGGACACAGCCCCTGGCGGTTCCGGCCAGTTTAGAGGGAGCAGGGGCGAATCGCAACGAAAAATCCGGGGAAGGACCCCGGTCTGACGTGGTCCGGTGCCCGGGACCGATGGCCTTCCGCCCGCTTTGCCCTTGAATCCTCCGCCCGGGCCGGAGACAGTGCCACCGTGCCAGAAAACCCTTGTCTGCACGTCGATCTCGACGGTGCCTGGAACGCCCACACGCTCGGGCTGCCGACGCTCGACCGCCGCGCCTGGGGCCCGCGCCTGCGCTTCTGCGCGCCGGACCGGGAGATGGCGGCGTTTTTCGCCGCGTGCGCCGGGGACCTCGGGGCAGCGCGCTTCCTGGTGTACGGCTCGGGCGACTTCCATCACCTCAGCGCCCTGTGGGTGCGGCGGGTCGAGGAGCCCGTGACACTGGTGAGCTTCGATAACCACCCGGACTGGGACATCCGTCCGCCCAGGTGGTGCTGCGGCAGTTGGATGAACCGGGCGCTGGACCTCCCGCACGTGCAGCACATCAGCGTGTGGGGTTGCAGCAACTTCGAGTGCTGGGGCTGGCACCGCGTCTGGGGGAACCACGGCGACGTGCGCAAGGGGCGGCTGGCGGTGCATCCGTGGGCCGACGAGCGGTCAGCGGAAGAACAAGCACGGCCCACGTCGATCACACAGAAAACCTGGCGCGACCGGTTTCAGGAGTTCGCCGCCGGGCTGGCGGGGAAGCGGGTTTACGTGACCGTGGACATCGACGGCCTGCGGGCGGAGGACGCCGTGACCAACTGGGAGAACGGGCGTTTCTCGGCGGCAGACGTGGCCTGGGCGCTGGACGAAATCCGGCGCGGCGGCGGCGTCATCGTCGCCGGGGACCTGTGCGGGGCGCGCTCCGAAGCGGCCTACGCGCGCCGGACGCAGCGGTTCGCCTCGGAGACGGATCACCCCGATTTGCCGCCCTTCGACCGGGCAGAAGCCGCGCGGATCAACGAGCGGACTTTTGCGACGATCTGGCCGCGGTTGACGGGCGTCTGAATTTCTCTGCGGTCCGCCCTCTTTATTGGACCTCTTTCGTAATAACTTTCGCCACGCTGACCCCCAAAACTGCTGTCATCCTGAGCGAGTGTAACGAGCCGAAGGACCTTCCACCTTGCCGTCCGAGCAGAGCCGGCACCACCAAGCTTTCAGCTCGCGGAAACCAGAATCACCCCGGCGGTGATGAGCAATGCGCCGCCGACCAACGGGAGGGTCAGCCGTTCCTTGAGGAACAGCCAGGCGCACGCCACCACCATGATGACGCTCAGCCCTTGGAACGGGAAGACGAAGCTCAGATCGTGCTGTTGCAGCAGGCCCAAGTTGACGAAAAAGGAGATCGTCATCGACAGGATACCCCCGGCGAAGACCAACGCGCGGCGTTGGCGGGCCGGGCGTGGCGGGGCGGGGTCTTCGTCCTCGTTGAGTGCCCATTTGAGCAGGAGCTGTCCGGCGACCAGCGTGCCCAGGGCGGTCAGGATCAGAAAAAGCGTCCAGGGAGTCATGGGAAGTGGGAACTCGGAAGTGGGGAGTGAAGTTGCGATGGGTAATGCTTGCCGTACTTCCGCGTTCCGACTTCCCACTTCCCACTTTCTTCAGAGCCGCTCGTCGAGCTTGGCGTAGGGCTTGGCGACGATCATCAGGCCGATGACCACCAGGACGATGCCGCACCAACGTTTGGGGGAAATCCCTTCGCCCAGAAACAACCAGCAACTCAGCGGGACGAGCACCTGCACGGCGTTGGTCAGCGGGAAGGCCATCCCCAGGGGCAGCAGGCGAATGGCGCTCATCCAGGAAAAAAAGCTCAACAGCGTGAAGACGATGCTCAGCCATGTCCAGCCGCTGGTCATGCCGGTCAGGCCCAGCGCCGGGACGGCGCTGGGGAGATTGTGAGTCGCGTCCGCCCCCTTCTTGAGGAACACCTCCGCCGCCGTCCCCGCAAGGATGCAGAGTACCACCTGCACGTAGGGATTGAAAAACCAGGGGCGGGCGGCGGGCGGCGTGGACATGACGAAAGCGCGTCGGGCGGCGGCGTTTCTAAGCCGCTGGGAGAAGGTTGTGCAGTGGCTGGTTTCCCTCCGGGGAGCGCCCGCGCCCCGCGGGCCGTGGACGGCGCCCCGCCTTTTCCCCGGTTCCCAGAGCCAGCGGTGGGGGCGCCGCTGGCAGCCCGCGGGGCGCGGGCGCTCCCCGGTCAACCCCGAGATTCTCTTTCATGGATGCTTAGTGTGAAGGACATCTGGACAAACGCAATGGGCGTTCCGTCAGGCAGCAGGGCTGACGCATCAAAATTTCTTCCCTCTGACGCCCCACCCGAGCTTGCCATCCAAGTTGGTTTCAAAATTGAGTTCGCAGAAATTGGATGACTAAGTATGTACGAGAAGGTTTCCAGGTGGATGGCGATCTCCGAGCACCATGTTTTCGGGACCGCGCCGCAGTCTAAAAGGCTTGGAAGAATGGCGCTCGGAGATCGCCATCCACCGAGATTCTATTCCGCAGATGCTTAGTGAAAATTAGCATCTTGTGAGTCAACAAAAATTTTGCTGCGTCAGCCCTGCGTCAGGCCGGACTGTTTCCAAGTCGCGGTCCGGCGTGAAGCCGCAGCGCGTGTAGGATGGTGCCCCGGGCGTCAACTCAAGGTAGGGAGAGCTCTTCCGAGCCCTTCGCCATCGGGCCGCGTAGCGGCTCGACTGCAATCAGGGCCGGCCTCGGAGGGGCCTCCCTCACTCAACGGCGGCGGCGCAGGATCACGCTCCCTGCCGCCAGGACGCCGAGCGCACACATCGACAGCGTGCGGGGCTCCGGGACGACGGCACCCACCGTGCCGTTGAGCGTGAGGTTATCGAAGCCGGTGTAAGCGGCGGCGTTGGCGGTATTGTCGAACACCACGAAGCGGACATAGAGCGGCGAACCGGCCGCCAACGCGCTATTGGCAATGGTTCCGGCAATATCGAACGTCTGCGTCGTAAAGGCCGTCGTGCTGTAGGCGGTGACGCTGTCGAGAGTGGTGTAAGCGGTCCCGTTGAGGCTGAGTTGGACCCGAACATTCGTGGCCACGAGAGTAGAGTTGACCGCCAGGTCAAAGGTCAGATTGTCCAGGATGAGCCGCTGCCCGGCAGCCGGGGTTAGCGTGAGGGTGAGGAAATCATTGTCCGTGATGGCCGTGGCGAAAGTGGTGCCGTCTGTTTCGTCCGCGTTGATACGGAGGGCCGGCGAAGGATTGCCGTTGGCGACCGCGAAGCGAGCGGACGTGGAATCAAGGCCGCTGCCGAGGACGATGCTCGAGGCAGCGGAGGCCGAATCGGTGTCGGTGCTCGCCAACGAGGAACCGGTGAACGGGTAGCTCGCCAGCACGGCTGCCCGGGTGGAGGCGACGGCGGCGGTCGTCAGTAAAACGGCGAGGCCGAAGACGGCAGTGCGACGGAAGAATCCCGAATTTCCCTGGTCGATCATAAATGGTCGGTGTCCCTGATTCTGGCTGATGACGCGCGAGGATGGAGGAGTCAGCCAACGGGTGTCAATCCAGATTTTCACGTTTTTTTCGGGTGATGGGAGAGGGCTTGCGGGAGACAGCGTGGTCGGGAGAGGAGGACCTCTGGTCACCCCGGAGGGGTGCAGGCAGCGCCGGATGCTGGATTCACTCTGGATGGCCGGTAATAAATAATCCAATAAAGAATCAAGTCGCGCGCACCCTTAAAAATTTCTTCCGAGGAGAAACCCAAAAAAGATAACGCAGATAGCGCAGGTAACGCAGGCGTTTGGAGTACATGTGCGCGCCTTGAAAAGGCGGGCCAGACTGCTCCCATGAATCACTCAATACCTTCTCTGTCCGCCCTCCACCCCAACCAACCGCCGATGCTGGACCGGCGGCCAATGTCTGTAGCAAATTTCACTACAAATTATCCTTGTTTGTCACAATGGTTGCGGTAAAAAGGTCGTTCTACGTTTCGCGCATCATCCATCCATGAAAATCGTTTCGTCACAGGTCCTTCCGTTTCTTTCCCCGTCGAGGTTTGCCTTGCGCTCGCTCGGCATCGCCCTGCTGCTCCTCGCCGCCGCCGTCTCCCGCGGCGTCGCGCAGGACACCGACCGCGTCACCTTCGAGAATAGCCTCGGCAAGATTCCCACCAAGGCCGCCGCCACGACCCGCGCCCTGGCCGTGACGGAAAAGGACGGCAAGCTGGAATTCAGCCTGGCCTTGCAGATGCGCAACTTCAAGCACCTGCAAAAACGCATCGCCCGGGGCGAGACCATCCCGCCGGAGGAAATGGAAAAATCCTACCTGCCGCTGCCCAATGATTATGCCGCCGTCGTGAAGTGGCTCAAGGGCGAGGGGTTCACCATCGTCCAGGAGGATTCCAGCCGCCTGTCCGTGTTTGCCAGCGGCACCCTCTCGCAAATCGAGAAAAGCCTGCAAACGCGCTTCACCCGCGTGACCTTTGAAGGCGCGGAATATCCCGCCGCCGTCGCCGCGCCCAGCCTGCCCGCGAGCGTGGCCGCGCCCGTCGTCAGCATCAACGGGTTGCAGCCGTTCCATCATCTGCACAAACATGCCGTGCTGCAACCGAACGCCACCAGCGGGGTGACCTACAAGATCAATGACATCCTGACCTGCTACGACGCGAAGAATTCGGGCGTCACGGGCGCGGGGCAGACGATTGCCATCCTCATCGACACGACGCCGAGCACGAGCGATCTGACCAAGTTCTGGACCGCCAACTCCGTGTCGCAGAGCACCGCGAACATCACGACGATCAACGTGAACAACAAAACGCTCCCGGCGGTCAGCGGCGAGGAAACGCTCGACGTGGAGTGGACCAGCGGCATCGCCTCGGGGGCGAAGATTCGCGTGTATGCGACGGGGACGCTGGACGATACCAGTCTGGACAAGGGGCTTGCGCGCATCATCACCGACGTGGGCAGCGACCCGACGATCCGGCAGCTTTCCATCAGCTTGGGCCTGGGCGAGACCTACGAGGCGAGCGGTCAGTTCACCACGGACTCGCAGTATTTCGCCACGCTGGCCAGCAAGGGCGTGAGCACGTTCGTCTCGTCGGGCGACGGCGGCTCGACGCCGGACGATACGGGCACGGGTAACGAGGACGCGGGCCCGCTCCAGGTGGAATATTACTCCTCCGATCCCAGCGTGACCGGCGTGGGCGGGACGACGCTGTACGTGACCGGGAGCGACCTGCGCAGCGCGGAATCGGCGTGGGCGGGCAGCGGCGGCGGCGTGAGCGTGCAATTCGCCAAGCCGAGCTGGCAGACGGGCACCGGCGTGCCGAGCGGCACGAAACGATTCGTGCCGGACGTATCCATGCCCGCGGATCCAGAAACGGGTGCGTACGTGTATTTGCAAGGCAGCGCGCAGACCATCGGCGGCACGAGCTGGGCCGCACCGACGTGGGCGGGATTCTGCGCCCTGATCAACCAGGCGCGGGCCAACGCGGGCAAGACCGGCGGGCTGGGATTATTGAACCCCAGTTTATATCCGCTGATCGGCACGAGCAATTTTTATGACGTGACGAGCGGCAGCAACGCCGAGGGTTCCAAGGCGGCGGGCAGGTACAGCGCGGGCACGGGGTACGACGAGGTGACGGGCATCGGCACGCCGGACGTGGGCCGGCTCATCACGACGCTGGTGGGCGCGACTTCCAGCGTGCCGACGGTGACGGGCTTTACTCCGGCCAGCGGCCCGGTGGGGACGAGCGTGACGATCACGGGCACGAATTTCTCCAGCGTTTCGGCGGTGTCGTTCAACGGGACGGCGGCGGCCTACACGGTGGTTTCGGCCACGTCGATCACGGCGACGGTACCGTCGGGCGCGGCCAGCGGCACGATCAAGGTGACCAGCGCGGCGGATTCGGCGACGAGTTCGAGTTCCTTCACGGTGACGACAACCACGGTGCCGGCGCCGACCGTGACGAGCTTCTCGCCCACGAGCGGGCCGGTGGGCACCAGCGTGACGATCACCGGCACGAACTTTATGAATGCGTCGGCGGTGACGTTCGGCGGGACCAGCACGGCTTACACGGTGGTTTCGGCCACGTCGATCAAGGCCACCGTGCCGACGGGCGCGGCGACCGGAGCGGTCAAGGTGACGACGCCCGGCGGGACGGCGACGAGCGCGTCGTCGTTCACGGTGACGACCAGCGGGGGGACGGGAACCTCGGTGGTGATCAGCCAGGTGTACGGCGGCGGCGGCGGCAGCACGGCGACGTACGCGAACGATTACATCGAGCTGTATAATCCGACGAGCGCCACGGTGGACCTGAGCACGTATTCCGTGCAGTACGCCAGCGCGGCGGGCAGTTCGTGGACGCTGACGAAGCTGACGGGCAGCCTCGCGCCGGGACACCATTATCTGGTGCAGGAAGGCGGCGGGTCGGCGGGCAGCGCGCTGCCGACGCCGCAGGTCAGCGGCAGCATCGCCATGAGTGCGACGGCGGGCAAGGTGGCGCTGGTCAGCAACCAGACGGACATCACCGGCAAGACGAGCGCGGGGGTCGTGGACTTCGTGGGGTATGGCTCGACGGCCAGCGACTACGAGGGCAGCGGCCCGGCCCCGACGTTGAGCGCCACGGCGGCGGACCTGCGTTCGGCCACCGGCGCGGATACGAACAACAACAACGCCGATTTCAGCGCCGGGACGCCGAATCCACGGAATTCATAGGCGGAAGGCTGCCCGGAAACTCCTCGGCTTGGCGGTGGCCAGGGAACTCCGCTGCCGTGTCTGCGCTGGGGCGGACATGGCAATGCGGTGCCGTGGCCACCGCCGGAGGCTCAACCGGATAGGCACTTATCCGTTTGTATGGGCGGGGCGGATATGGTATAAAAACCATTCCCCGTTCCCGCCCGTACGCCCCCCTTTCGTCGGATGAAGACCGTCTTTTGCGCTCCCCTGCGCCTGTTGATCGTCGCCGTGTTGCTGACCCTCGGCGCGGCGTCCGCACGGGCCGAGGCGATGTTGCAGTATTTCAACACGCCGTGGAACGAGATCACCGCCAAGATGCCCGAACTGGCCGAGGCGGGGTATGATTCCATCTGGGTGCCGCCCCCGACCAAGGCGGGCGGCGGGCTGTCGGTCGGCTACGATCTTTTTGATCCGTTCGATCTCGGCAGCAAAGACCAGAAAGGCTCGGTGAGCACCTTTTACGGGACGGAGGCGGATCTTCTGCGTCTGGTCGAGACCGCGCACCGGTTCGGGATCCGCGTCTATCTTGACAACGTCATGAACCACCGGGGGTTCGACGTGCCGGGGTACAATGCCGCGACGCCGATTGATTTTTATCCGGGAATGCTGCCCGAGGATTTTCATTTGCAGGTGACGGCGGACGGGTTTTACCGGAACTGGCCGGGAATCAGCGATTACAGCAACCAGTTCCAGGTGTGGAACCTGAGCACGTCCAGCCTGATGGACGTGGCACAGGAGCCGGGGCCGACCAACGTTAACTTCGGGACGAACCAGGGGGACACGCATCCGAAGATCAAGTTTGTCCGGCACCCGAATAACCCCGAATACTATTGTTATAAGCCGGATGGGACCTATGTCGGTTTCGGGACGGCGAACGGGATCACCACAGCGATCCTGGCGGCGAACCCGGACTTTTATGGGGAGTACGTGCAGGATTACCTCGCGCGGGCGGCGCGGTGGGAGATCGACCGGACGAAAGCGGACGGATTGCGGCTGGATGCGGTCAAGCACGTGCGGGATGATTTTTTCGGCGCGGAATACGGGTCGGATAAGAATGGTTCCAGTTATGGGTATCTGGGGCAGGTGTCGCAGCAATTCAAACTGACGCGCGGGTTCAGCGATACGAATTACCGCGACACGACTTTCAACACGGAACTGCCGCGCGACGACGCGATGTATTTCGGCGAACATCTGGGCGGGACGGCGCAGCAGCCTTACATCGACGCGGGAATGCGGCTGCTCGACAATGCGCTGGTTTCGACGCTCAACGGCGTATTGTCGTATGGTCCGCTGACGGGTCTGGACCAGCCGGGCGGGGGCGGGATTTCCGGCGGGCCGGGCGTGGCGGTGGGATACGCACAGAGCGCGGACAACGGGTATGCGAACAAGCGGCAGTTACAGCACGCGTTTTTGCTGACGCGGGCGGGCCTGCCAGTCATTTACACGGACGGGAATCATCAGGCGGGAACGCTGGGGCAAATCGGGAAACCATTTCCGGCGAATGCGTTCAATAATTTTCTAGGTCAGTATTCGGACGGGCGGCTGCCGAATCTATTGTACATCCATAATCAGTTCGCGCGCGGGGATCAGATACCGAAGTGGAGCGACACCAACGTGGTGGCCTACGAGCGGCAGGACAAACGCGAGAACGGCAGCATGAGCGACGCCAGCGGCACGACGATGCTGTTCCTGATGAACGGTGATAGTTCCAGCGGAGAGAGCCGCGCGATCTCGACCACGTTCCCGGCGGGAAGCTTGTTGTGGCAGTACGCCACGGGCGCGGCGGACAACGGAGATTCGATGAGCGGATTTTATTACACCGTGCCATCGAACGGGCAGGTAAGTGATCTGGTAATTCCCAAAGGCGGGTATTTCGCGCTGTCGTGGCGCACGCCGGAGATGCCTGACGTAAATCCCGGCGCTCCCGCCATTTCCATCCTGCAAAACGGCGGGCAGCCGACTGGGACACTGACCTATGATCGCAAGGACGGGCCGGACGGGGACCCGGCGTTCAATCCTTACGGCGTGGCGGACACGGTGACGACGGATTACAAATATCGCTACACCGTGCCGCGCGTGACCTCGGGGGCGAACCTGTCATTCCTGGCGCGCGCGGACGGGTCGGCGGAGAACATTTTGATGGAACTGGACGGCGGGGTGGACATCAACTCGCAGATGGGTCTGGGGCCGCAGAGCGGGGATTTGCGCGACCATCCGCCCGCATTGAACACCGACGTTTATCTGGGCTACGAGCAGATGCAGTATGTGCAGCGCGCAACGGAGAAATTCGCGGCGCGGGACGTATCGAGGGATGTGCTGGGTTCGACGGGGGCGGAGACTTACCAGGCGACCATTGGGACGGCGGGGTTCATGGTGAACAACGGCGCGGGGTACAATCGTTCCACGGGGACGGCGTCGTATGCCTACCATGACCCGGCGGTGGTGGCGTTAGATGGGCAGCCGGGCGCGACCTTGCAGTTCTATCCCGCGCCGGAGAATGCAGCGGACGCAGCGGTGACGGTATGGCTGAAGACAGCATACCAGAACCAGGTGAACCGGGCGTTTCTCTATTATACGACCGACGGAGTCACTTACCCGGAAGGGGCAGACGGCTATGCGGCAAACGCGGCGACGAAGGTGATGCAACTCAGTTACCAGCAGCACGGCAACAGTGACGGCAGCAACGTAACGGATTGGTGGAAGGTCGCTTTGCCAGCACTGGGAAATGGAACGGTGCTAAGGTACAAGATCGGCGCGTACAACACGACGACGGCAAGCGTATTCCCAAGCAGCCAGGATGCGGTGGCGCTCAAGAAGAAGACCGAAACACGGTTCCAGATCACCGGGTTCAACGCCGCGACGGTAAGTTACCATCCGCACGATGATTACGGGCTGAGCGTCACCGGACTGAGCGAGGGATTCCACGTGCTGCGGACGCGGCAGTTCCTGAGCCGACTCGGACAAGCGGCGATTTACAACACGTCGGTGCAGACGTTCTATTATGACACGCAGCCGCCGACGGGGCAGATCGTTTATCCCGCGAATGACGGGGATACCCTGACCAATTCGCAGTACGGGGCGGTGGTGCGGACCGACCCGAGCGTGACCGAGGTTTGGTACAAGATCCTGGACGGTGACGCGACGAACGATGATTCGGCAACGACGGCCAACAACGGCAACGGCGTGTGGGTGCAGGCAACGCAGTTGACGGCGAATCCGGCGGTTTTGAGCAGCTACCCGAACGAGTGGCGGTTCAATTATGCGAATGTGCCGTCGAGCGGGACGGCCAGGATCGTCGTGCGGCTGCGGGAATTGTCTTCCGCGTCGATGACGACGGCGGACGCGACTTCGGATAGTTCCACGGATGCCGCAAACCATTGGACGACGCTGGTGCGTAATGTGAACACGGCGGGTCCGGCGGTGCGGATGTTCGTGGCGTACCCGACGACCGACGGGACGGTGGTCGACAGCAGTTACGTGATGAAAGTGTGGTTCAGCAAGTCGCTGGCCGATGGGACGACGACGGCGCAACTGCTCAGCCGGTTCCTGATTAAGATCGCCAGCACGCAGTCGGGGGCACCCGTGAACGGGGTGGTGCAAGGACAGGCGAACTACCATCTCAACTATAATGTCACGAACGACTACGATGAGTTGAGTTATCAGTTGCCAAACTTGTACAACGGCAGCCCGGATTTTCTGCACACCATTGACGTGACTTACACGCTGGCCGGTTCGCCGACGCTGGAAGCTTTCCGATTGGTGGAGGCGAAACCCGTGACGGCCATCAAGGACAACATCGTCAATCCGCCAGAGTTCGATGCGGACGGACTGGCGTATCAGATCGTACTGCCGGACGTGGCGACGCCCACGGCGGCGCAGCGGTCGATCAACATTCGCGTGGAGACGGACAGCACGGCGACGAACGTGGCGCTGAATTTTACCGCCGGGCAGGGGACGACCACGCCGAACGCGGGGAACCCGACCACGCAGGGTTCAAGCAAGTTCTGGGATTTTACTTGGTCTAACATCGCGGCGGGAAGTTACACGTTTGTGTCCACCGTAGCGACGCCCAGCGGAACGGCGACGGCGACCCGTAACGCGACGGTGGTATTCCGGCAGGTTGTTACACCAGTGGCGGGCAAACTGGACAACGACGACGATGGAATACCGGACGACATCGAGCGTGCGGCGGTGGCGCTGCCGACGACCAGCTCGGAGACCTGGGTGAATGAAGACGTGCTGCGCTACTTTATCTCGGGCAAGACGAATCCGCTGAGTCCGGACGGGGACGGGGACGGGTTGTCCGACGGGTTGGAACTGGGGTTGACGAAGCCACTGGCCGATCCGGGCAAGACGGCGGATACCAACCCGGCGACCGACACCAACGGCGACGGAACGCCGAATTTCCAGGTGGATCTCGATCCGCCTATTTATAACACGACGGATAATAGCAGCGCGCCTGCGGGGCAGGATTATAGTTATTACGGATCGTGGCCGTACAATTTGAACAATGCGCGAACGGATCTGATCGCGGGTTCGCAAACCGATCCTACGCGGGCAGACACGGAGGGGGATGGAATCAGCGATGGCGTGGAAGATCTGACCTTCCTGGCGAAGACGGGGACGAATGGAGTGACGATCTATCAAGCGGTTCACAACGGGCGGGTAGACATCGTGCCGGTGGAGGTTTCAGCGACGGTCCAGACCGTCATTGCGCACCCGCCGACGGTTTATAATACATCGCGGGTGGATCGGGCCAAAGTGCTGGCGAATTCGCCCAACGCGTTGTGGCTGGAAACCGATCCAAACAATTCGGATTCGGATAACGACGGCTATGGTGACGGGTCGGAGGACGCGAACCACAACGGGATCGTCGATCTAGCCATCATTGACCGGAACCAGACGGATACGCAGGGGAATTACAAGGTGCTGGCGGCGTTCACGAGCCCGACGCAAACGGTGACGGTGCAGGGGAGTGCGACGAATGGTGTTGCCGGTGCGGCGGGGAACATGCGAGGAAAAAGCGCCAAGCCGCCGACGGTGAAAGCGACAATACCGAGTGCGACGCCGACGGCGGTGACGTTCAACTACTTGGATTTCTGCGTGCGGTATCTAGAACCGACGGACGGTAAGACCTATGTTTCCACCGCGCTGGACAAGACCCGGCTCAACAACGTGTTCCGACCCAACGGCGCATTGCGCGCCGATGGACTGGATGTGGTGTGGCTGGAGACCGACCCACGCCGGTTCAGCACGAGCGGGGATGGACTGCCGGACGGCTGGAAGATCTCCCACGGGCTGGACCCATTCGACGATGGGGTGGTGGGACATTACAACCTGCGGACAGGGAAGATGATTACCAACACCAACAACGGACCGAGCGGCGACCCGGACGGGGATGGGTTCACGAATTTGCAGGAATACCTCAACGGGACGGACCCGACGGTCTCCGACACCGCCGCGCCGCCGCCGGCGGGGTCCATCACCATCGGACCGATGCCGGCCAGCGCCCAGGTGACCGTTGGTTCCGTGGTCAATGATAAAGCCTTTACCGACTGGACCGCGAACGACCTGATTGCGTTGTCACCTTACGACGGCGACGGGCCGAATAACGGCGGGTCCGACGTGTACCACGCCTACGACGGATACGATTCTTCGCGCGATCTCGCGGCCTTCTACGCGCACGACGGCGGCGACGCGGCGGCGGGCGGCGACGGGAACTTCTACTTCCGGGTGGACGTACATGATTTGAAGGCCTACGCGGAGCAGGGATATCTGGATATTTATGTGGCGGTGAACGTCGGCAAGGCCGGGAGCGGCGAGCGGCTGCTGCCGGACGACGTGGATACTTTAACTAACATGGGTTGGAACGCGGTGGTGGCCTGTTATCAGACAAATCAGGGCCGCGTGTACATTGACACGGACCCACTGCATAATACGACCGGATTCAGCCAGAGCCTGAGCGACGCGCAGTATGGCGTGGTCGCGCGAGACCAGACAGCCGTCAACGGATTCAAGAAATCCTATTACAACGCCGATTTGGATGCCGTGGAGTTTTCCATCAGCCGACAAGCCTTGCGAGACGCCGGTTGGAACGGATTGGACGCGGCGGATTTACTCTATCAGGTTTACACGACCAAGGACGGCACGTCGGATAATCCCGTTGGCGCGGGAAATATCGGTGGTCGGTCGGACATTCGGGATTGCATCTACAATGATTACATCGCCTCGGATTACTATGGAGATCAGGCGAGTATTTCCGGGCAGAACAGCATCCTGTATAACTGGTGCGGATTGAAAGCGGGCAACGACAAGGGGCGAAAGGTAAAGGTCGTTTCGTTGATTCATGGAAACCAGGCCATCCAGCCGGGGAGCTACATCCAGGGCCTGATCAATAATAATGCAGGTGCGGGATACTACCGCGCAATGGACGTGCATCAGGCGTACGGTGCGCTGTTCGCCATGCACATTACGCCGACGCTGGCATCGGCGATCCAGTGGGCTGCCGCTGACCCGGTGGTAAACGAGCCGTACCGAGATGGCCCGGCGCTCAACGCGCGGGTGGGGGCGCTGGCGAATGCCGGCGTGCTGGATTTGATCGGCAGCACGTTCTCGGACCACATCATGCCCTATTTTGACACGGGCGTGAACCGTGACAACGTGGCGCTGGCGAACGAGTTCCTGACGAACATCTATCACGCCGCGCCGTCGTCGCAGGTGTTCTGGACCCCGGAGCAGGTATCCAATCAGGACGTGCTCGACAAGGTAAGGGACCTGGGATTCGGATACACATTCGTGGACCAGATGCGGCACATCGAAAAGTGGTACGGACGGTCGTCCGCGCTGGGTAGCGACGGCTACCGGATCAACCGCATCAACGGAACGAATTGCTTTGTCATCAACGACCAGGCCAGCCGTTATATGTTCCAGAACGACGACAACGGTTTGCCGCTGCTACTGCGGCAGACGCTGGATCAGAAGGCACGCAGTGGACAGCAAGACCAGGTGGTCATCTTGATGAACGACTGGGAAGATTTCGCCGATAAGACCAAAGCGGATGCCTACGACAAAAATATCCGCTGGTTGGCGAGTCATCCCTGGGTAGAATTGACGACGCCGGACCAGATCGCCAGCGGGCAAGTGGACCTTTCCATGCCGCCGGATGGGCAGGGAGACACTTTCGGGGTGGTGGACCGGGGTACGGGGCAGACCGTCGCACTAACGGCGCAGGATTTCATCGACCATGCGAGTGAGGAAAACTACGGGAACTGGTACAACGGGTCCGCCTTGGAGGAGAGCCTCGCGGCGAAGACCTTCAGTCTCCGCACGGGCGTCGCCATGCCGACGGCGTATGGGCTGGAAACCAACGTGAACGGCACGGGCGTCGTGAACAACGCGTGGGCCAAAGTAGGGGCGGTTTCGGCGGCGAACGGATTGCTCAAGCTGGCGCGGGGCGTGTTCCATGCGTCGCTGTTTGAGACGGCCTTCCACAACAACGCGAACAACGACCTGAGCAAGTTCAGCACGGGGGCTTATATCTACCCTGACACGAGTTACCAGACGCTGGCCGACTTCTCGGCGGACTCGCAGGCACAGACGCGCGAGGCAGCAATCCTGGCGCGCGTGGACCAGTGGGCCACGGCAGCGGCCGCAGGGCAGTACCTCGGCGGTGCGGTGGCCGAGCAGGCGGATGTAGACCTCGATGGCGAGCCGGAATACCTGCTGTACAACGACCGGCTGTTTGCCTTGTTCGAGCGAATCGGAGGACGCATGACGGCAGCCTGGGCTCGGGATTTGGATACGAACCAGACGTTCCAGGTGGCAGGGAATTTCCTGAGCTACGCGGGAACGGCGGACGAGACGGAAGGTTCGACAAACTTTATCGGCGGCGCACCGGCAGCCTACCGCACGAGCGGGTTCAAGGACTGGTACGCATTGTCAGGCACCGGCACGGGTACGAATCAATATGTCAACAACCTCTATACCGTGACCGTGGCGGCGGGTGGGACGGGTTGGACGCTGACCAGCTCGGATGGTGCCATTACCAAGACGATCACCCTGGGCGCGTTGCAAACGCAGTTGGAAGCCAGCTACATACTCGGCGGTGGGTTGACGCAACTTTACGTGCGCTGCGGATTGTCGCCAAACCTGTACGACCTGTTGCTCCGGGGGCAGGCGGGAATGGCCGGTCCCGTGCTGGATCGCGACGGCGGCGGGGTCAACGTGTTCGATGCAAATTCGTCCAACACCGTGCGCGATTTCGTGCGTTTCGGGGGCGGCGTTTACAACGCGGCGTACAGCAGCGCGGCGACCGACCGCGACGTGAGTGCCGCGCTGACCACGGTGAACTTGCGCAACCAGGCCCAGACGCAGCAGGTGGAAATTTACGGTGGTGCGTCGATGAAGTTTGCGCTCGGCTTTCAGACGGGTTCGACGAACACTTACAGCAGCGCGGGCGACGGCATCCCGGACTGGTGGAAGCTCAAGTACGGACTGAATCCGACCGGCCCGGCGAGCATCAATGGTCCCAACGGTGACCCGGACGGAGATGGGCGCACGAATTTGCAGGAGTACCTTTTCGGAACAAACCCGACCGTGGCTGATACGGGAGCACAGGTCACCGAAACACGCGATAGCTCCCGGCGGATTGTGCTGACGTTCCCGACGATCAAGGACCGCCTCTACAATGTGCAATTCACGAACGCGCTGGGCGCGGCGTTCCAGACCATTGGCGGCGATATCGTCGGCACGGGTGGCACCGTGAGCCTCGTTGACGACGGGACGTTGACCGGCGTTTCCTCGGCCACAGCCCCGCGCCGCTTCTACCGTTTGCAGGTTCGTCTGCCCTGACCCCCCAGCGTCTTTCCCGTCATGCAAACCCACGTATCTATCGTTCATCGCCCACCCCATCGACGGCTCACCATCGCACGGTGGCTCGGCGTGGCGGCCAGCCTGTGGCTTGTCGTCGCCACGAGCGTTGCCAAGCCGACGGCTACGGTTCAATCAGGGGCCAGCCGCAGCCGCGCAATGCCGGTCACGGCGGCCACGACCCTCACGGTGAACGCCTGGCACATCCCGGACGATGCCACCGACCTGGGCGGCATACACATGCGCAATCCAGAGTTCGAATTCGACCAGAGCACGCCGATCACGTTTTACACGGGTGTGCAAAAATATAGTAATTCCTTCGGCACGGCCAACCAGACGGGCGGGACCCTGTACGTTAGAAAAGCGTCGGCGGCGACGTGGACCGCCGTACCGCTCGGGTTCTACAGCAACACCGGAAACAACCAATATTGGAAAGCGGCGTACACCTTTTCGACTATCAACGGGTATGGCGCGGACGATGTCATCCAGTATTACTTCGCCCTGACCTTTGACGCGACCGGTGGTGGCTCCGCGTCGGTCGGGACCACGTATCTGTACGGTGGCAAGGGTGACGCGGACGGCGGGACCGGGGCGGGCACGACCGACACCGAATCCGTTGCCCGGGCCAAGCCTTACAGCCTGCGCGACCGGGTGGCGTACGTTTCGCATTCCAACAACCGGATCGTCAACGGCACCAACGTGCTGTTCACGTCGGAAGTCGGCTACATCGGCAAAGACGGGACGGCGGCCTCGCAGTGGGCCAACCACGGCGCGCTCTATTACACCACGGACGGCACGACGCCGACCGGCAGCCTGGGCATGGCCGGAAACGCGAGCACCACGGTCGTCGCGCTGGCGCTCGACCACACCGGCAACAACAACAGCGCCGCGGGCAATTCGATGTTCTGGACCGGCACGGTTAACAACCTGCCGATGTACACGACGATCCAGTATAAGATCGGGTTGTGGCACACGAACAACAACGAGGAGAAATTCGCGGATTATAACACCAGCGGCACGAACGCGGCCACGTTCAGCTTCAGCATCGGGACGGTCAATGCGCCGACCCTGACCGTCAACGGGGTTTCCGCCGATTACACGACGACGCACGTCTTCGTGAATGAAATCGCCAACGACCAGATTCCATTGACGGTTTTGTTCGATCCGGGGGTGGCCACCGTCGATCCCGCGACGGTGCAGATTTACACAAATCTGAACCGGCGGGATTATGTCTCGCTGCCGTATGTCGATGCGAACGGAATCACCACGGAGGAGGGAATCCAACCGCCGAGCGGCAGCGTGGTGGGCACGGACGACGCGCACTATTACAAAGCCTACCCGATGGCGGCGGGGGCGGGCGGGAGCGGTTATCAACTCACGCTGAACGCGACGAAGACCGGCGCGTACCGCCTGACGGCGCGCTACAAGCTGGCGTCGAGCACGTCGCCCAATCTGAACCCGTGGGTGTACTATACATCCGGTGGACGGCGCGACCACGCGGTGGTCGTCTCGCCCGGCCAGGCGCGCGACATCCAGTTGTACGAACTCGACACGCTGAACATCGACGCCACCGGCGACCAGCCCGCCCAGCGCAGCACGTTTCCCGATCTGGCGGACAATTCCAAGCGGTGGAACCTGAATTACCTGAAGAACCTCGGGTGCAACTGGCTGTGGTTTCAGCCGATCCATCCCAACGGCATCGACGGGCGGCAGACCGACCCGAACACGAATCTTCCGTACAACGTGGGCAGCCCCTACGCGGTGAAGAATTTCTTCGAGGTTATGCCACTGATGGGCAAGAGTTTTCCCGGCACGACCGATCCGGCCTCCAACGATCCCACACCGGTCGCGCCGACTGACGCCGGCTATGCCAACAGTCCGCGCGGAAAGGCGAAACAGGATTTTGCGAACTTCGTCGCGGCGGCGGACAACGCAGGCGTGGGGATCATGCTCGATGCGCCGTTCAACCACACGTCATACGATACGGAACTCGGCGTGAACGGGGTGAATGATTTCGCGCCGTCCAACGGGGCGACCTACACGTCGCAAACCCGCAATTCAGAGGCACGGTTCTTCTCGCTGAGCGGGAATTACGCCGCGCGGGCGTCGGGTGCGTCGAACATCGCGGTCGCGCCGGATCGCGGGGATTTCGGCAAGTTCGGGGATACGTATGACATTTATTTCGGGACGTATTCCGCGCTGGTGGACGTGAACCCCGCCGACAATGGAAATTACTCCAACGAGGGTGACCAGTTCTTCGGATATTTCGGCAGCAGCCCCTACCCGAACGGCGACCCGTATTGGAACAGCGTGGATTTTACCCTCGGTGGAGTCGGTAATAACCTCACGCGCAACGTCTGGCGCTATTTCGCCAACTATATTCCGTATTGGCTCGGGCAGACCGGCCACGGCGACGCGAACGGCGTGCCCTATCGCAACAGCACGAACGTGGATGTTAGCGGAAGGCTGACGGAGGACAGCAAAGGCATCGACGGCTTGCGCGCGGACTTCGGCCAGGGGCTGCCGCCGCAATGCTGGGAGTACATCATCAACGTCGCGCGCTCCTACAAGTGGAATTTTGTGTTCATGACGGAATCGCTCGACGGCGGCGCGGTGACCTACCGCTCGAACCGGCATTTCGACATCCTCAACGAGAACATCGTGTTCCCGTTCCAGAGCGCGACGACGGCCCAGGATTACCGGAACATCTTCGAGGGGCGGCGCTCGTCCTACGGCCAGAGCCTCGTGTTGATGAACTCCACCTCGCACGACGAGGCCAACTATGCCGACCCTTACCAGGCTTTGATCCGCTACATGGTCGCCGGGACGGAGGACGGCGTGCCCATGATCTTCTACGGGCAGGAAAACGGCATTTCGGCTGCCTTCGGGTTCGATCACTTCGAGACAAATTTCGGCAAGCAGATCCCGAGCTTCAAGCAATTCAACTCGCTCGGTCCGATCTTGGGTAACCGGACTTACGCACTGGACCAGCTTTACCCGGATTTTGCGTCGGTCGGGCAGGCGCGGCAGTTCAGCCCGGCGCTGCGTTCGTCCAACCGGTATTTTCTCAACCAGACCGACGGCTCGCAGCAGACGAAGATTTTCTCCGTGGCGAAGTACCAGACGGCCAACGCCCCGCCGGGCGTGAGCGACGTGGTGTTCGGGTTCGTGAACCTGGACCGCGACAATGCGCAAGCGGGGAATTTCAACGTGAACATCACGCAGAACGGCAGCAATCTGTTCGGCATCCTGCGCGGACGCAGTTATAACGTGCGCAACGTCGCCGCGTACACGGGGGTGGACGCCACCCGGCGCAACCCGTTCCTGATCCCGGGCAACGTCACCGGCGACGCCATGCTCGACGGCGGCTTCTACGCGGCGCTCAACAAGGTGCCCACCACCGACGGGGACTGGGCGGCCGCGCCTTTCGAGGCGCAGTACCTCAAGGTCTATGACGTGACGCCGCCACCGACGGACACCGCGCCGACCCCCGCCAAAGGCTACGCGCTGGGGACCAGCGCGACGTTCTCCTGGGCGGCGGTGAGCGACACACTCGGCGGGGTGTCGGGCTATCGGCTGATCGTTTCCACCCACCCGGACGGCAGCAACCCGTTGTTCAACGCCGTGGTGGGCAACGTCACCAGTTACACGGTGGGCGGATTATCGGCGGGGCAGACGCTCTACGCGCGCGTCGTGGCGATCAACAACGCGGGGATCGAAGGGACGGCGAGCGCGGCGAGCGCGGCGATCCCGGTGCTCGATCCCAACGGGGATGCCGATGGCGACGGGATGAGCAACGCGGCGGAAGACCTCGCGGGCACCAACCCGCTGGACGCCACGTCCTTGTTCCGCGTGCTGAGCATCGCGCCGACCGGCCCGAGCGGCGCGCGGCTGATCACCTGGAGCAGCGTCGCGGGCAAGCGTTACCAGTTGGAATACAGCCCCAGCTTGATTTCCGGCGGGTTTACGGCGTTGTCTCCGGTGCTGACGGCAACGGCGGGAACGATGTCGTTTAGCGATCAACCCTCGACAAACCAGAGATTTTATCGTGTAAAGATCGTGCCATGAAATATTCGCCCGATCCTTCCAGTCGATCCGCCTTTACGCTGATCGAACTGCTGGTCGTGATTTCGATCATCGCCATCCTGGCGGCCATCTTGCTGCCGGTCTTCAGCTCGGTCCAGGAGAAGGCCAGGGACACCAAATGCCAGAGCAACATCAAGCAGTTGGGGGCCGGCTGCCTCCTCTTCGCTGCCGACCACGACAACCAGCTGCCGGGCACCTACGATACCCGGGACAAGGCCGTCGGCGTCCCTGAGTTAGCCTATCAGGGCAGTTGGCTGACCGGCTCGACCAAGGAAACGGACGAAACCAAACTGGCGCCCCGCTACGGCACCATTTGGCCCTACATCAAAGATGAAAAGGTGTACCGCTGCCCGTCGATGATTTTCAACAGGATCGCGGACAACAAGGGCTCGAACGGCAAATTCGACTACGCGTTCTTCTGTCGGCTGGGTGGAGCGCGTCTCCAGAACATCCCGGCCCGGACGCGGTTGCGGGACCCGAACAACACGCTCCTGACGCCGCTGATCATCGAAGAAGACGCGGGGCACTACATCAACAGCACGACGGCGGGCAACATCGAGGGCACTCACGGCTTCGCCGACCAGGCGTCGCTCATCCATCGCAACGGCTGCAACTATGTGGCCATCGACGGCAGCGGCCAGCGTCTCCAACCGCCGGACAGAGCCCAGCCTTACATGGCGCAGGAGTGGGCGGTGGACATCGGTGGCGGGCGCTATCTGAACCTCGGCAAGCCGAACCTCAATCGCTACGGCGAGTGGGGCGAGAACGGCAGCTTCAGCAATTGATCCCGACCGGGGCGCACACCATGAACGACGCTTACTTTCTGGCCGTGAACGGTCAACAAACCGGGCCGTTTTCCCTGGCTCAGGTGCAGGAGATGTGGCAGGCGGGCATGGTCTCGGCGCAAACTCTTTCCTGGTGCAAGGGCGAGCCGGACTGGCAGCCGCTCGGCCAACTGTTGTCCGCCATTGGAGCCGTGCCGCCCGCTGCCTATCCGTCCGGTGCGGTTGGCGCGGTCGCGCCGTACTATCCCGGCGCGGTCATGGTGGGTTATCCGGTGGTCACTTCCGGCCTGGCGATCACCAGCTTCGTCCTCGGGCTGCTGAGCTTTTTGTGTTACTTCACCTGTCTGCCAGGGATTGTTTTCGGCCACATCGCGCTTTCGCAAATCAAGCGGTCGGGGGGCTTGGTTGGTGGACGCGGGTTCGCCGTGGTGGGGCTGGTCATCAGCTATGTATTCGTCGGTATTTTTGCGCTGATCATCCTGTTCATCACGGCGGCGGCCCTCTTCGACAACGGCGGGCATCACCGGGTGTCCGCCGCCACGCAGGACCTCGCCCGGGCCAAGCAGATCGCCGAGGCCATCATCCGGTACGAGGGCGATCATGACGCGACCACGCCGCCGGATTTCGACGCGCTGTTTCCGACGTATCTAGAGGATCGCTCCGTGCTCGGCAGCCGCCTGGGCGGTGACGGCCAAACGCCCGCCTATGATTACCTTTTGCCCGGCCGGAAAATCGACCATTTCGACCCTGATCAGGTCCTGCTGAAGGGGCGGTACGCCACGCGCGACCACCGGCGGGTGTACGTCTACGCCGACGCCCGGGCCGAATTGAAGCGCGAGCCGTAAGGTAGGGAGGCCTCTCCAAGGCCTGCCCTGACTGTCTTTGGAACCACGGAGGGGCCTGAAGGCCCGATGGGGAAGGGCTCGGAGAGCCCTCAGGACCTGGAAGGGGGCCGCCGGCGGCGTTCACCCCGGCCTCACGCGCTGATCTGCTTCCGGTATGCCTCGGCGTCCATGAGCGCCTCCGCCTCGGCGACCTCCTTGAGCCGGAACAGCCAGCCGTCGCCGTAGGGATCGGTGTTGACCAGTGCGGGATTGCCCGCCAGCGCCTCGTTGACCTCCGACACCTCGCCGCCCACGGGGCTGTAGATGTCGCTGGCCGCCTTGACCGACTCGACCACCGCCGCCGTTTGCCCGGCGGTGAGCCTGGTGCCGACCTTGGGCAGATCGACGTACACGATGTCCGTCAGTTCCGCCTGGGCGTGGTCGCTGATGCCCACGGTGCCGTCGGCGCCGCGCAGCCATTCGTGAGTCGGCGCAAATTTGAGGTCGTCGGGAACGTTCATAGGAAGTCGGAAATCGGAAATCGGATCGTGGAAGGAGGATTTATACCTTGTCGCCCGCCGGGGTAAAGCGTTCGTCGCGGCGTTTGTAGAGCGGTTTCTTTTCGACCACGGCGGCGAAACGTTTGCCGCGGATGTCGATCTGGATCGGCGTGCCCGCCTTGGCGAGCGCGGCGGGCAGATAAGTCATGCCGATTCCGGCGTCCAGCGTCGGCGAAAGTCCGCCGCTGGTCGTCTCGCCCACGGGGTCGGCGCCCGCGTCACCGGTCGCGGCATGGACGGGGTAATGCGGGCGCGGCGGCGGGCATTTCTCCGTCATGCGGAACGCGGCGAGGCGTTCGGTCGGGCCGCCGTCGGCCTTCTGCTTCAGCAGCACGTCGCGCCCGATGAACTCCCCTTTTTCCAGGGCCACGAAGATGCCCAGCCCGGCGGCGAGCGGCGTGCGGTCGGGCGAAAGATCGGAGCCGTTGAGCGGGTAACAGGCTTCCAGGCGCAGGCTGTCGCGCGAGCCGAGGCCGCAGGGAATCAGGCCCAGGGACACCCCGGCGGCCAGCAAATCGTCCCAGATCACGGCGGAAGCCCGGGCGGGGAAAAACAGCTCGAAGCCGTCCTCGCCGGTGTAGCCGGTGCGGGCGATGACGAAGGTCAGGCCGTCGTGGTCGATCACCGTGACGCCGAATCGCTCGGGAAACGTGATGGTCGGCCCGAAGAACGCCGCCAGCACCCCCGGGGCGCGCGGCCCCTGGATGGCCAGCGCGGCAAAGCGGTCGGAGCGGTTGCTCAGTTCGATGGCGGTGTCGCCCTCGGCGTCGGGCGGCGGCAGGTGGGCGCTCAGCCACGCGAAGTCCTCGTCGATCTTCGAGGCATTGACCACCAGCAGGAACTCGCCCTCGGCGTACTCGTAAATGATCAGATCGTCGATGACGCCGCCGCGTTCGTTGAGCAAAAGACCGTATTGGCTCTGCCCGGCATGGATGCGGTTCAGGTCGTTCGTGAACAGGGAGTTGAGCCACGCCTTGCCCCCGGGGCCGCCGACGATGAACTGGCCCATGTGCGAAATATCGAACACCCCGGCGGCGCCCCGGACGGCCCGGTGCTCGGTGAGGATGCCGCTCGGATACTGCACGGGCATGGACCATCCCCCGAAACCGACCATCTTGCCGCCCAGCCGGACGTGCGCGGCGTGCAGCGGCGTTTGCTTGAGCGACGGCGAGGGCGGCTGCTCGGCGGTGGCGGGCGCGGGGGCAGGGGAGGAGAGGACGGCTTCCGAGGACACGATGCCTCAATAAACCCACGCGGCGGCGGGTGTCGAGCGGGAAGTCCGAAGTCGGAAGGCGGAAGTCGGAAGGCGGAAGTCGGAAGTCCGAGCAATAGACCTCTGGCAAAAGTCCGCCGATTTCGCAGCTGACCAGCAGAGGGACCGCCTGGCTTGTCTTTCCTCCCTCCCATCTGCGAAAATCTGCGAAATCTGCGGACGGTTTCCGATTCTTGCCGGAAGTCTAATTTCCGGGGCAGCCTGCGAAAGGGAAGGCGGTCGCATCCCACGCGAAGTGAGAATGGGAAACGATGAAAGGAAGAGAAAGCGAATCTGCGGGTCCGCGCCGCGACTCAACCCCCTCTGGTCCTTCCGCCTTCCGACTTCGCACTTCCGACTTTTTTCCATGCGTTGGCTCACCACCCTCGAACGCCGCTTCGGCAGCCTGGCCATCCCGGGGCTGATCCGCGTCATCGTGACGCTCAACGCCCTGGCGTTCGTGGCGATCAAGCTCAATCCGGAAGTCCTCGGCCTGCTGACGCTGCGACCGGAAAAAGTGCTGGCCGGGGAGGTTTGGCGGTTGGTGACCTTCATTTTTATCCCACGGGTTGCCTTGGGCAGCCAGGTCTCGTATTTCTGGATTTTCTTTTACCTGTGGCTGCTCTGGGTGATGGGCGAGGGCCTGGAGCAGGCGTGGGGCAGCTTCAAGCTCAACCTGTTCTACGTCTTCGGCATCGTGGGCACGGCGGTGGCCGTCCTGGCGTTGGGAGCCACGGACACGACGGGCGTCTGGCTGAACATGTCGCTGCTCTTCGCCTTTGCGACGCTGTTCCCGAACTTCCCCATCATGCTCTTTTTCGTGCTGCCGGTGCCGGTGAAGTGGATCGCGCTGGTGTCGTTCGCCACCGTCGTCCTGGGGTTTGTGGAGGCGGACCTTTCGACCCGGGTCGCCATCGTCGTGGCCTTTACCAACTATATCCTCTTCTTCGGACGGGAGTGGGTGCACCTGTGGCGCGAGCAGGGGCGCACGATGAAACGGCGGCAGCAGTTCCAGGTGGCGCAAAACACGGCGGTGGACGAGACGCTGCACCACTGCAAGATCTGCGGCAGCACGGAGGAGTCCGCGCCGGAAAAGGAATTCCGCGTGGCAGCGGACGGTGAGGAATACTGTACGTTTCACCTGCCGTCGCGCCAATCCGAGGGGGCCGCCCCGCCGCTGCCGGAAAGCGCGACCGCCGAGAAAAAGTAAGACGTACCCGGTGCGCCTCTGCCAGTTCTGGTTGGCGGGCAGACGGTCCGCTTGCCCGGAAGGACACGGATAACCTCCGGACGGAATCTCGGTGCCGCCGGACGGCTTCGCCGGGCGACCGGAAGCCATCTCGGTGTCGCGCGGAAGGGTCTCAGCGTCGCCGGAAGCCATCTCGGTGCCGCCGGACGGCTTCGCCGGGCGACCGGAAGCCATCTCGGTGTCGCGCGGAAGGGTCGGCGGGTCGCGCGGAAGGATCGGTGAGTCGCGCGGAAGGGTCGGCGAGTCGTTACAAAGGGATCGGCGAGTCGCGCGGAAGGGTCGGTGAGTCGTTACAAAGGGATCGGCGAGTCGCGCGGAAGCCCCTCCATGCCGCCGGAAGAGGTCGGACCATCACCGGAACGCCCTGCGCTACCCGGCAGATCACCCTCCCTGCGAGGCGCGCAACGCCCGCCGCGCCGTGCCGTCGGCCAATACCCGCCGCGCGCGTTCGACGCCCCCCGGCAGGTCCCGCTCCAGACCCGCGACGACGAAACCCGCCGCCGCGTTGAGCAGCACGAGGTCCCGCCGCGCGTCCGTGATCTCCCCGGCGAGGATGCCGACCAGCGTGCGGGCGTTGTCCTCGGCGTCGCCGCCTCCCAGCACCCCCGGGTCCGCGAGCCGGGGCAGCCCGGCCTGCTCGGGCGTCACCGTCTCGTGGACGATTTCGCCGCCGCCCGCTTCAAAACGGCTGACGCGCGTCTCGCCCAGGGTGGAAACCTCGTCCATGCCGCCCGCGCCGTGGACGACCCAGGCGCTCCGGCGGCCCAGACGGCGCAGGACCTCCGCGTAGGTGGCGGTCAACTCCGGCGCGAAGATGCCGACCAACTGGTGCGCGGGCCGGGCCGGGTTCAGCAACGGGCCGAGCAGGTTGAAGATCGTGCCGATCCCCTCGGCGGCGAGTTGTCGGCGCACGGGCACCACGGCTTTGAAAGCGGGATGATACTGCGGCGCGAACAAAAACCCGAACCCGGTCGTCTCCAGGCTGCGGCGCAGACCGGCGGGCGGCAGGTCGAGCGGGACCCCCAGGGCGGCGAGCACGTCCGCGCCGCCGCTGCGGCTGGTGACGGCGCGGTTGCCGTGTTTGACCACGCACGCGCCCCCGGCGGCCAGCACGAAGGCCGCGGTCGTGGAAACGTTGAAAAGCCCCAGCCGGTCGCCGCCGGTGCCGCACACGTCGAGCGTGGGTCCGGGCAGGCGGGCGGGGTCGATTTGCGGGTCCAACGCGCGGGCGAGCAGGGCGAGGGCAAAGCCGGCGATCTCGGCGGGCGTCTCGCCCCTGGCGCGCAGGGCGCGCAGGAACGCGGCCTTGTCGGCGTCGGGGACGGTTTCGTCGGTGAGGGCGGCGACGGCGTCGTCGATCCGGGCGCGGGAAAGTTCGCGGCGTTGCGCCAGGCTCTCGACCAATGGAACAAGCGTGGTGCGGGGCTCGGGTGGCATGGGGGTGGGGGAGGATCAAGTGGCGGGCAGGGAAACCTACCGGAAGCAGGCTTTCGTTGAACGAAATTCTTTTGACCTCCGTCTGTAAAAAATCCTCATGCGCAAAACATTCCTCTGCCTGCTCTGTGTCGCGTCCACCTTCGGGTCCACCGGATGGGCCCAGAATCCTCCCGTGGCCGTCAACCCCGCCATTCCTCGCCCGATTCGGTCGGTCAATTCCGACGACGCGGGCGAAGCCCTGGACGGCAACTACGTCCTGACGCTCACGCTCAAGGAAAAAGAGACGGCGGTCTGGGAACTCGGCGTGGTCGTGGCATCGCGGACCTTCAACAATTCCGCCGCGCAGCCGAATACGAATTTCACGGGTCGGGTCTTACCGCAGGAGAACGGTTCTTTTCTGGTGGACTACCAACTGGGCCGCAACGTGGCGGTGCCGAACGGAAACAGCATCGACTACCGCAGTGCCGCGACCAAATCGAGCGTCCTGCTCCGCCTCGGTGAACCGGTGCAGATCATCAAGGACGGCAATCAGGCGTTCACGCTGAAGCTGGAACGCTACAAACCCTGAGTTCCGGGTCGGCGTGCAGGCGGATCAGGGGCTTGCCGTGGGTAGGGCGAGCATGGCAGGTTCCGGCTCCGATGCTTCCCGCGAACCCTTCCCCGCCCGGTGCCTCCCTTTCCTGGGCGACGCTGGACTGGCCGCGGCTGGATCGGCTGCGGGCGAAGTTCCTGGCGCGCGCGGGCGGCCAGGGGTCCTATTGGACCAGCCGGGAGGACCTGGCGAACTACGATTTCACCTACGCCCAGCGCATCGGCTGGAAGTGGGACGCCGTGCTGCGCGAGCTGCGTCTGCGCGGTTGGCAGCCCCCGGCGGGGCCGCTGTTGGACTGGGGCTGCGGCAGCGGCGTGGCCGGGCGGCGGGTAGTCGAGTTTTATGGGGTGGAGCAGTTCGGGATGCTCCGGGTTTCAGACCGGTCACGGTTGGCGATGGAATTCGCGGCGGAACGGGCCCGCGAGAGGTTTCCCGGCCTGATCGTCGCGCGAACGGACGCGGTCCACGCCGGCGGCACGGTGGTGATCAGTCACGTCGTCAACGAACTGGACGACGCGGGCCGGACGGCGCTGCGGGCAGTGATCGACGCGGCGGACGCGGTCATCTGGGTCGAACCGGGCACCTACGACGACAGCCGCGCGCTGATTGACTGGCGGGAGGCATTACGGGCGGATTTCGCGGTGGTTGCGCCCTGCACCCACCGGCGCGAGTGCGGGATGCTTCACGCGCACAACGCGCCGCACTGGTGTCACCATTTCGCTGCGCCGCCGCCCGGTTTGTCCGCGGACGCCGACTGGGTGCGGTTCGGTCGGCGCGCCGGGATCGATCTGCGGAAGGTTCCGTACAGTTTTCTGGTGCTGGCGCGGAGCGTCACCCCGACGGACACGAACGGAGCGACCGGGGCATTTGAAGGCTGGTCGCGCGTGATCGGTGAGCCGCGTTTATACAAGGGCTTTGCCCGGGTGCTGGATTGCGCCGCCGAGGACGTGCGCGAGGTCGGCGTGCAGCAGCGCGACCACCCGGAGATGTTCCGTGCGATCAAAAAAGGGCATGGTCCCACGCTGCTGCACGGCGCGGTGGACGCGAGGGGTTGGAAGCGGCTGGACCGGACGCTCGGCGGCGATTGAGAAAACCGACGCGCTTGCCCTGACCCCAAAGCTTTTCTACCTTTGCGCCATGCCCAGCTTCGACATCGTCTCGGAAATCGACCGGCAGGAAGTGGACAACGCCCTCAACCAGGCCCGCAAGGAACTGGTCACGCGCTTTGATTTCAAAGGCAGCCAGGCCGCCATCGAACAGCCCGGCAAGGACAAGATCGCGCTGTCGGCAGAGGACAACAACCGGCTCAAATCGTTGCATGAAATCGTCATCGGCAAGCTGGCCAAGCGCAACGTCGATCTGCGTAACGTGGAGCACGGCGACCCGGCGATTTCGTCGCTGGGTCACGCGCGGCAGGAACTGACGATCAAGCAGGGCATCGAGGGCGTGCGGGCCAAGGAGATCATCACGGCGATTAAAGCGCAGGGGACGCTGAAGGTGGCATCGTCGCTGCAAGGGGACGAAATCCGCGTGACCGGCAAGAAGCGGGACGACCTTCAGGCCGTAATCACGTTCCTGCGCGGGAAGGATTTCGGGCTGTCGCTGGTGTTCAAGAATTTCCGGGATTAATGGCTGGGCGGATCGTTGTGCAAACTCTCGCCGCCGCCCCGAAATGCTTGTCCGACGCTTTGCCTGTGGCATACTCTGGCCATGAGCTTCGAAGACATCAAAGACAGCTTGGTTGCTCTCCCACCAGCCGAGCGTGAGAAAGCTTCCGCCTTCCTCGGGCATCTACGTCGTACCTCCGACGCCGAGTACCAAGCAGAAATGGACCGGAGACTATCGGATAAAAATCCCGCCAACTGGCTGACTTTGGAAGAGTTCAAGCGGCGGCTGGACCAACAGTAATTCTCCGTGCCGCGCTATGACGATTAAGTATGTACGAGAAGGTTTCCAGGTGGATGGCGATCTCCGAGCGCCCTGTTTTCGGGACCGCGCAGCGGTCTAAAAGACTTAGAAGAATGGCGGCTGCGCCGCAGGGAAAACATGGCGCTCGGAGATCGCCATCCACCAAGATTCCATTTCGCAGATGCTTATCTGCGCATCAGTTTGCTGGACGTTGTGCCAAGAGGTGGTGCTCCAAGGTACGAGATCTTCAAATTTATCGATGGTCTTCAAGAACGTCCAAACACGCCCGGTGATTTCGTAGAGTATGACGTTTCCCGACGCGAATTGCAGGTCAAACTCATCGGTGGATATGCGGTAAGTTACTGGGTGGACGAACCTGCCAAAATCGTGATGATCGCTAACGTCGAGGCGGCCAACTGACTAAAACTTTCTTCCATCCAGCACGCAATCATCCCCCCTGCACCGGCGGCATGACCGACACGCTGTCGCCCTCGCGCAAAACCTGTGTGCGCTCGGCGAATTCCAACCCCACGGCCACCAGCAGCGTCCGGTCCCATTCCCGCATCGCAGGATGCTCGGCGTAGAGGTACTCCAGAAGGTCGCTGACCGTCGATCCCTCGGGCAACTCGAATGTCGTCTGATTCCCGCCCGCCAAATCGCGTAGGCGGGAGAAAAATTGCGTCTCGATTTTCACGATGCGACTAACCTACCGCCGCCGCTTCGCTCTTGCGAATGCGTTCCAGCCCGGCGGCGATCACGTCTTCGCTCAGCACGCCGATGCACGGCAGGTTGCGGTAACGCTCGATGAAATCCAGCCCGTAGCCGACCACGAATTCATCCGCGATATCGAAGGCGACGTAATCCGCCACCACCTCCTTGGCGCGCTCGACGTGCTTGCGCAGCAGGACACAGATTTTCACGCTCTTGGGTTTCTCGGCCAGGAGCCGCTCGCGGACGGCGTGCAGGGTGCGGCCACTGTCGAGGATGTCGTCGAGGATGAGCACGTCGCGCCCCGCGATGTCGGGCATGGTGTGCTGGTCAAACGTCACAATGCCGCTGCTCTTGTCGCCCACGTAGCTGGCCACGCTCAGGCAATCGACCGCCAGGGGCAGCGGGATGCGTCGCAAGAGGTCACCCATGAACATGAAGGAGCCATTGAGCACGGCGACCACCGTCAACTCGTGGTCGCGGTAGTCCCAGGTGATCTGGTGAGCCAGTTCGTCCAGGCGGCTGAGGATGGTGCTCTCGTGGTAGAGCACGCGCTTGAGGTCGGCAAGCATGGTAGGGAAAGGATGAAGGATGAAGGATGAAGGATGAAGGCGGAAGACAAAAATCGCGGTTGAGCGGGAAACGACTAGGAGGGAAGTTCTGTGCCAGTGGTCAAGCGAATGAAGTCTGCTTCATCCTTGGTCCTTCATCCTTCATCCTTTCCTCGATGAGCCACCTTGCCACCAGCGTTCCGCGCCGTCTGGACACTGTCACCGCCGAACGGGTTATCCGGTCCCGGCTGCGGCAGCTCTGGCGGCGGCGGCTGGTGGCGGGATTCATCGACCGGTTTTGCCTCGCGCTGCTGCTCGCGGCCACGGCGCTGCTGCTGGTGGGGATTTATCGTTTTCTGCGGAGCGAGGAACCCTTCGATGCGGCGGCTGCCTGGAACTTGTTGGAGTTCGCGCTGGCGGGAACGGTCATCGCCACGGTCGGCTCGCTGCCGTTCCTGGACGACGTGACGCGCTGGATCGACCGCCGCGCCGGCACGCACGACCGCTTCCACACCGCGCTGGACTTCGCGGAGCGCGAGGGCCGCACGCCGCTGGAGGAACTCACCCTGGCGGAGTGCCTGCAATATGTCGAGCGGTTCCCCGTGGCGCGGTGGACGCCCATTCGACTGCTCCCGCCCACGCTGCTGACCGTGCCGGTGCCGCTCGTGGCGCTGGGGATGCTGGCGTGGCACGCTTCGCTGGGCATCGGCCAACCGCCGCGCGACCCGGCGTTGCAGGCGGCGGTTGCCCGGCAGGCGGAAGCGCTGCAAAAGGTCGCCGCACGGTTGAAACAGGAGGAGAAGAAATCGCCGTCGCCCGATCTTTCCAAGCTCGCCGAGGCGATGAAACGCAGCGCCGAACGGCTCAAGGAAAGCCAACGCGAGAGCGACGAACAAAAGACCAAAACGGCGCTGGGCGAGATGTCGTCGCTCGAAGCCATGCTCAACGCCATGAAACAGGCCGCGAAGGAGGGCAAGGTTTCGCCGGGTGAACTGGCCGCGCTGGCCGCCGCGCTAGCGGCTGATCCGCAGGGCAAGGACGCGGCGGACGCCCTCAAGGCCGGGCAGTTGGAACAGGCCGGGGATCGGTTGGCGAAGTTGGCCGAGCAGATGCAGAAACAGGGCGGGGGCGAGCAGGCGCTCCAACAGTTGGCGCAGTCCATGCAGGAGCAGGCGGCGAAGCTGAGCGACCAGGAGCGCAACGAAGTCGCCCGGCAGATGCAACAGGCGGCGCAGGGCGCGCAGAGCGGACAGCAGGGACTCAGCCAGCAGGCGCTCCAGCGGCTGGCGGAATTGTTGCGCAAGGCCGGCCGGAACGGCGCGAAGCAGGCGAAGGCGGGCGGCGCGGGCGGGCAGCCGCTGACCGAGCGGCAGTTGCAGGACTTGCTCAACGCCTTGGAAAATATGAAGGAAGGGATGCGGCCCGGCAACGATTCCGAGGCCGACGGGCCGGGCGGGCAGCCGCAATCGCTGGCGTCGGTGGAGGCGTTCACGAAGAGCCGGGGGGACGGCTCCCAAGCCGACGGCAAACCGACCGGGATGCCCGGCGGCGAACACGATCAGGGCACGAACGAGCACCTGTTCGCGGACAAGCCGTCCGACCTGACGGAAGGAGGCCGGGCGAAACGGCTCGAAGGCGTGCTTGGCAGCGGGGCGACGTTGCAAGAACTCGTCGGCGCGGCGAGCGGCCCCGCCCGGGCGAGCCGCCAGTACCGCGACCTGTACGAAGCCATCGCCCCGGCGGAACAGAACAGCGTCGAGCAGGAAAACATCCCCCTGGGCTCGCGCCACCTGGTCAAGCGGTATTTCGAGAACATCCGCCCGCAGAACTGAAGCCGACAGGAGGTCGTCCGCAGCGGACGCAGATTTTCGCAGATTGCAGCGAAAGCCGCGAGGTTTCTCCTCCCCCTTCTTCCAATCTGCGGAAATCTGCGTAATCTGCGGACACTTCTGTTTCCGCCGGCTTTCTCATCCGCATGACTTCTCCCACCGTCGATACCCAGCAGCAGGTTGACCAATTCCGCGCGCAGTTCAGCCGCGTCCGCGACGAACTCGGACGCATGATCGTCGGCCAGGGCGAAATCATCGAATCAACGCTGGTGGCCTTCTTCGCGGCGGGACACGTCCTGCTCGAAGGCGTGCCGGGTCTGGGCAAGACGATGCTCGTGCGTACGCTGGCCGACGCTGTGAACCTGAAATTCTCGCGCGTGCAGTTCACGCCGGACCTGATGCCTTCCGACATCATCGGCACGAACATCATCAACGAGGACGAGCACGGCAAAAAGTCGTTCCAGTTCCAGCCCGGGCCGGTCTTCGCCAACATCCTGTTGGCCGACGAGATCAACCGCGCCACGCCCAAGACCCAGAGCGCCCTGCTCGAAGCCATGCAGGAAAAACACGTCACTGTCGCCGGGACGACGCACCGCGTGGAGGAGCCGTTCATGGTCCTGGCCACGCAGAACCCGCTGGAGATGGAAGGCACCTACCCGCTGCCCGAGGCCCAGTTGGACCGCTTCCTTTTCAAGTTAAAAGTGACGTACCCGACGGCGGATGATCTCCACACCATCCTGGACCGCACCACGCAGACCGGCTCGCCGCAGATCAACAAGGTCATCGGCGGGGACGAGGTGCGCGCGATGCGTGCGACGGTGCGCGACGTGCCTATGACCCGCGAGGTGCAGGCGCATGCCATCGGCCTCGTCCTGGGGACGCACCCGGAGAATGCGGAGGCGTCGCCGCTGGCCAGGCGGTTCGTGCGCTACGGGGCGAGCCCGCGCGGCGTGCAGGCGCTCATCCTGGCGGCAAAGATTTATGCGCTGGTGGACGGGCGCTACCACGTCTCGCGCGCGGACATCAACCGGGCCGCGCTGCCCGCGTTGCGCCACCGCCTCATCCTCAATTTCGAGGGCGAGGCCGAGGGCATGACGAGCGAGGCAGTGTTGGAAGAAATTTTGAAAGTCCTGTAAAGGCAAGCATTACGCCGGGAGACATTTGCCATGCACTTCCGACGCTTTGCTTGGTTGGCTTTGTTGCTGCCGCAATTTGCTATTTTGGTCCGCTTTATTTATGACGATATGAGAGAGCTGCGCCATGAGATGCAGTTTCATGTTCCGCGTATGATGACGCAGTGCATCCCGTATCCTTGCTTTCACACGCTCACGTTTGGCTGGGAGTTGCTCGGTATCGCGGGAGTCATTGGACTGTGTGGGCGGCGGTGGTGGGCGCGCTACTGCTACGTGGTTTTCGCCGTCGGCTTGTTTGCCATGTTGCTGCCGGATTTGTTGACCCTGCCTCGTGGTGACACCAGCTTTCTGCTCGTTCCTGCGGCTGTTCTTGCGACTTTGGTGGTGTGTTTCGTGCCGCGTCTCCGCCTTCTGTAATGCGGTTGTTTCGCTGATCGTATTGCCAAAAACGGACCGCCCGCTCCTATCACCGAAGCGACCGGAACGGGCGGGAAAATTTGAACCAGGACCGACGTTAGAAGCCGATGCCGATGTGCACGCCCGGCGCGTATCCGTACCCATACCCGTAGCCATATCCATACGGACGGTAGTGACGGCGATGGTGGAAGTATGGACGACCGTAGACAAAGGGCAGCGGCGGCGGGGGCAGGAAAACCCGCACGGGCGGACGCGGCGGGCAGTAGTCGCGTTCGACGACGCGGCCCTCGTAATGCCGGGGGGCGGGGCGGTCGTCTTCGTAGGAATAGCTACGGTCGTCGCGTTCGTCGCCGCCCGCGCGGGCGGTTTGTCCAACCGCGCAAAGACCGAGCAGCGCGGCACCGAGAAGCAGGAGTTTTTTCATGGGATGGTTGGTAAGTAAATGGTTGGTGGAAGCTGTGAAGATAGACGCTGCCGCCGCCCGGATATTCAAAGCTCCCGCCCACGATTTTCAGTACGATTTTGCCCAATAGACGCGCCGTTTGCTGGGCCGTCCGCTGACCACGCACTTGCCTTCTTCTTCCGGCTCGTCCGTGGGGATGCAGCGGATCGTGACTTTCAGGTCTTCCTTGATCTTGGTCTCCGTCTCGGGCGT
>CAHJWO010000010.1 GCA_903642295.1 PVC group bacterium
GTCCGCCAAGGCGGCCCCCGCCGCCACGGTCGCCGCGGCCACGGCGTCCGCCAGGCCGCCCACGGCACGGCCGGTGGTACAGACCTCTCCTGCCGAGAATGTTTTGCGTTGGGGAATCGTCGCAGCCGTGCTTTTATATGGATTATACGTCTTTTATCGACTGCTAACGGCGGTGGCCCGGCGCAAGGCGCGTCGGCGTCGGCTGGTGGTTCCTGCGAATGCCTCGGAGGCCAACCGCTGACCTCACCCGAGAAAATCGAAACCCCACGTTAAAATGGTCATCATTTCCGGCTTCTTTTTGAGCGCGTTTTTGCCCCCCCAGTTCAGTGTCTGGCAGTACGCGACCTGGGGCGGATTGGCCCTGGTCATTTTGCTGGGTGTGAACTGGCTGGTGTTCCGTTACCTCGACGACGGCGGCGAGGCGGAAGAAGTCGAAGCGGGTCCGGCGCGCACGATGGTTGGCACCCCGCGCGCCCGGCGAATCCAACCCGTGGAAAATGGCCTGGGGGTCGGCGCGCTGACAGCGAGTGGTCCCAGTCCGTTCTCCGAGACTGTGGCCGATATTCCGGCGGATTCGCTCGCAGCCACGCTGGGTTCCGCCCCGTCCAGCCGGGGTGGGGAACCTTCTAGACCCTCTCGCCAGATGCCCTTGGAGCCAATTCCCTCTACCGCCCCGGAGGTTTTACCCGCCTTCGCCAAGACCACGGAGCCCGTACCTGCCGTCCGCAAGGAGGAGGCCATCCTGCCGATCCCTGCCCCCGTTCCCGCGTTCGGGCTGGACAAGAAGGAAACTCCCGCCGAGCCGTTGAAAGTGCCGATGTCTCCGCTGCCCGTCGATCTGCCGAAGGTGCCGGAACCGGTCATGGCGAAAGCCCCGGAGCCGCCCGCCGATCTGATCCAGGTTCCCGCGCTTTCCAAAGCCCCGGTGCCGCCCGCCGATTTGATCCAGGTTCCCGCGCTTTCCAAAGCGCCGGAAATCGCGCCGGTCGCCGAAGTGCCCAAGGCTGCGGAGCCGTCCAAAATCCTCCCACCGATGATGCTTCCCGAGTTGCCCAAAGCGCCGGAAGTTGTCCCCGCTGCCGCCGCCACCACGGTTCCTGCAACGTTACCGAGCATTGAAACACCCAGGGCCCCGGAAGGCGCACTCGTCTCCGTAACGCCGAAACCTGCCGAATTGCCCAAAGCCCCCGAAGCGCCGGTTGCGGAGGAACCGCTGGTTCTGCCGTCTCTGCCCCCGCCCGCGCCTGTCACGCGGACGCCAAGTGCCGACCTGATCCCCGAGGCAAAGCCGGTGGCCGAGCCCGTGAGCACGCGCTCCCGGTTGTTTTCATTCTTCAAATCGTCCGAGGAAAACCCCGCCGCCGCCCCGGCAGGGGTGCCGGCCACGGCATCGGCGGCGAAGACCGACGAAATGCAGCCGGTGGGTACCGCGCCAACCGTCGAAAAGACTGGCGCTGGATTGCCCGTTATTGGGCAGGTGGTGCCGCCGACGGCCTCGACCGGGACCGGCGCGGATCTGATCGATGTGAAGAAAGCGGCCACCCTCACTACCGACGATGAATCGAAGGGGCCTACCGCCGGTTTGATCCTCCATCCCATCGCGTCCGGCGGCTCGGCGGAGACCGCGCGTCCGGCGGTTCCTTCGGCCACCGAAACCGCCAAACCCGCCGACGTCAGGGATCAGGCTCCCCTTTCCCCGGCCACGCCGCCCGCCGCTGCCACTCCTGCGGAGGTGGAGAAGCCGAAGGAAGATGCTGGCAAAGAGGCGCGGCCACGGATTTTCATGCCTTCCAACCTGCCCGTGGACAGCACTCCGGCCGCCCGGTCGGAGCCAATCCCCCCCGCTCCTTCCCTGCCGATACCCGCCGCCGCCGAAGCGGTGCCGGAAACCCCGGCTGCCCTCGCCCCGAACGCCCTGGTCGCCCCAACGGCCGCCACCGCCCCGGTGGCGAAAGAGATTCCGTCCGCCGCTCCGGTGCCGGTCACGGTACCGCTGCCCACTCCCATCGAACCACCGGTCGAAAAAGCTCCCGAAACCACAAAACCCGTGCCGGAGCCCACGTCCGCACCTTCCCTCACAACCGCTATGCCTGCCGAATCGAAGCCCGTCGAGAAAAAGGTCGAGCTGCCACCCCTCCCGACCCCCGCCCCCACACCGGTCGTCGGCAATGCGATTCCGCCGGAAGACGGCACTCCCGCCGCGCCTCTCGTCGAGCCGCCCGCCACCGCTCTGACGCTCATTCCGGCGGCCGCACCGGCCCCGCCCGCTTCCAAACCGGGCGAGTTTGCTCCCGCTGGTTCGCTCATCGCACCGGTCCCGTCGGTGCCGGCATCCGTTCCTCAACCCGTCTCCGTCAGTAAACCTGCACCTACCATGGCCACTACAGAAACTACCACCAACATGCCCGCCAATGCCCGGGCCGCCGCCCAGTTGACCCTCGGATTCGAGATCACGTCGCTGCAACTCACGCCCTTCTTCAAGCTGGGCGCGGTGCAACTTCGTCCGCTGTCGAACATCGTTTCGCTGCACCTCATCGCCAGCCAGGCCACCGACAACCCCCTGGCTGCGGGCATCTCCTTCCAGATCGTCACCGTGGATCTCGACGGTGACTCGCATATCAAATCCCTTCTCCTCAAGCCGCTGCCCAACGCGCAGCAGGCGGCGGTGCCCTCGCCCAAGCTCCAGGTCGATGCCGTCAACATCACCTCGGCCGGAGAAGGCGCGCCGATCACGATCAGCTCGTCCGACCAGACCTCGACCGCCGTGCAGCTCCTCGCCAACTTCACCATCGCGGCGATGGATTTCACACCGTCGTTCGAGATCGGCTCGCTGCGTCTGGAACCGACCTCCAACTCGGTGCTGCTGCGGCTGGCGCCCTCGCAGCGGCCCGCCGCGCTGGACCTGCCCCCCTCTTTCGAGGTGGCGAGCGTGCAGCTGGGCGGCGATGCCCAGATTTCCGGCATGCGTTTGACTCCCGGCACCGCCGCGCTCAAAGGCGCGTAATCACCCGGGCAGGGACCGTTTCAGCGATTCGACGGGGACGAGCGTTGACGCGCTCGTCCCTGTTTTGCGTTCGGAGCGTGGACCGCGGGCGAAAGGGGACCTCCCGCCGACTTTCGCCGCCGGTCTACTCGACCAACAATAAATCGCGGTGTTCCAGTTCCACGTCCGGCGTTGTCGCAGGCGGCGCCGCAGCGCGGGCGGCGACCACGGGCGAGGCCGGGCGTTTCTGGGGCGCTGCCACGAGGTTGGAAGGCAAATTTTGCAGGGCCGGATTGAGCTTGCCGACGATGGGATGCACCCCGGCATCGGGCAACGGCAGGGGTTCCGCGACCGCCGCTTCCAACTTCGGATCCGCCGTGTAATAGGGGACGGAACCCCGCCCGGGAATCGTCGTGGCCAGCGTCACGCCCGGCGGCAGCCCGGCGTCTCCGGCGGTCGCCGCGGACGGCGACACGGGGGCGCTCTGCCAGCCAGCCTGCACGAATGCCTCCGAGAACAGGTCGGTAACCGGTGCTGGAAAAGCCGCCTGCGCCGCCGACACGGACTTCTGCGCGGCGGCGGTTTGCTTGCGTTGATAAGCGGTTGCCGCTTCGGCGTAGAGCCGGGCAGGAGTGACGCCGCCCGTCTTGGGTAATCGGGCGAGCTTCTGCTCGGCCTCCTTGGCGTTTCCCTGCAAGAGACAGCACAGGAACGCCTTGTATTGCACCAGTTCCCATCGGCTGCCATTCTTGAAGCGGTTGGTTTGTGCCAGCAGCCCCTCGAAAGCCTTCCGCGCGCGGGGGTAATTCTGTTGCTGGAACGAGGTCTCGGCCGCGTTGAAGTGGGCGGCCCACAAGTCGGGGTCCAGGGCCACCGCGCGGGCGAAGGCAACCTGCGCCTTGTCAAAAGCCTTTTGCCGCAGGAAAACCATGCCGCGCAAGTTCCACCCATCGGGTTGGTCGGGTTTCAAGAGGTCAGCGTGTTCGATCAAACTCAGCGCCCTCGGGTAATCCCCTGATTGATAAGCGGCAAATCCGGCCTGGTATTCCGCATCCGCCTGCGCCCGATCCTTGGCGGATATCACGTACCCAAGTTTCGCAACTCCCTCAGCGTTGCCGCAATATGTAGTGGAAAAGAAGAGAAAAGCGACCCGGCAAACGCCAGGAAGCAGTGAGCGAAAAAATCCCTTCGGCCCTGAGAATAGTGTTGCCATTGCGAATCAATTCAGACAAGAAGCTTTTCTGACACTGTATATATGCCCGACCAGCGATGGTCCTGGCCACGGGATGAGCCTGTTAAACCGACATGATGTAAATTGTATGAAAAAAAACTTTTTAACGTCAATCACGCAAACTCGGGCCGCTGCCGACCGTGAGATGGCGGCATCAATGAATGGGCAAAGTGCGCGGCACCGGGGTGGATCGGTCCGGTCGATGGCGGGTAAAGGGCGATTCTCCCTCTGCAAGCTAGTTCTGTTCCTGATTTTGTCCGGCGCGTGGGCGGGACACCGGCTCGCCGCGCAGGAACTCATGCGCGATTCGATGGCAAACCCTAACTCAGGGTCGGGTGAGAACAGCGTCCTGAACTCCACCGACCGGACGGATTATAACCTGCGCGTCGGGCCCGTCCGCTTCCTGGCGGACGTATCCGCCGGCATCGAGTACATCGACAACATCTCCTATTCCGATACCAACCGGAAGTCGGACGAGGTGGGCCGCGTCGCCTTGAACGTGCGCGCGATGTATGACCTCACCAAGCTCAATACGATCAGCCTGAATCTGGGGATCGGTTACGTGCGTTACTTCGAGCACCCGGACGCGACGAGCAACGACCTTTTCGTCACCCCAGGCAGCCAGGTGGCCTTCGACATCTACGCGCTGGACATCTTCCGCATCAACATCCACGACAGTTTCTCGGTGCTGCAAGACCCCGTGGACAACGCCACGCTCAGCAACGTCACCAACTTCGGGCGGTTCATCAATACGGCGGGCATCACGGTGGTGGCGGACCTGAACAACATCGTGCTGACCGTGGGCTACGATCACACCAACTACAAGTCGCTCAACGATACCTACAGTTACCTCGACCGATCCGCCGAGTCGGTCCTCGCGTCGGTCTCGTACAAATTCGCGCCGCGTGCGTTCATCGGCGTGGAAGGCACGGCGGCCTTCACGAGCTACACCCACGACCAGCTCATCCAGCAGAACGACTCGTCGGGCGGCACGGGCGGTTTGTTCCTGGACGTGATGCCGACGGCCTACCTGCGGGTCGTCGCCCGCGGCGGCTATCAATACAGCGATTTCGACTCGAACGGCACCTACACGACCGGGCAGCTTTCCAACGGCACAGACGTGAACACCCTCTATGCGCCATTCAACGGGGGACGCCGCATCGGCGACGATTCCGAGTTATCCGACTTTTACTGGAGCGTTACCCTGAGCAACCGCATCAACGCTTACGTGGCTCAGAGTCTCTCCGCGGGCCGCGAGAACGATTTTGGCCTGACCTCCAATTATGTCACGGTCAACTACGTGCGCTACAACGCCGCGTGGCGCGCGGCAAGCAACCTCACCCTCGGCGGCGACCTCTTTTATGAGAACGACCAGGAATCCGGCGGCCTGTTCAACGAACATTTGCAGCGTTACGGCGGCGATGTCACCGCGACCTATCAGTTCAACCTCAAGCTTTCCGGCACCTTGCACTACTATGGCATCGTGAAGGATTCGGATGTGAATAACCGCGATTATTACCAGAATCGCGTGGGTCTCGACCTGGATTACAGATTCTGATTTCTCAGTTCTTGGCGGTTGTTTTGCGATTCTGAATTCTTGGAAAAATCGGAAAGTTTTTGCTGGTGGGAATGAAAGTAGCTAAGCTCAAGCTACTCGCATGAAACACCGCTCTTTTTCCGCCATTCTCGCGGCGTTCAGCCTGGCCTTGCCCTTCTGTCCAGCAGGCGCGCAAATTCCTTACAGTCCGGCTTCGCCGCCCAATACGTCGAACCCGTTTGCCGGGGTGTCAGCGCCGCGGCCCGCCGCGCCGACGCGTTCGTCGATCCCGGTCCAGCCGGGGATGGCGCGGACCGGGCTCTCGGTGGTGCCCGGCGGTTACGTGGCCGCGCAGCAGGTCATGACCTCCGAGCCGATTGACCCCGACCACAAGCTGGGCCGGGGGGACGTGCTGAGTTATCAGGTACGGGAGGACCGCGAGCCGGACCGGGTGGCGCAACTGATCGTGCGGGATTCCGGCGAGGTGGACCTGCCGCTGGGTGGGCGGGTCAAGGCGGCGGGCAAAACCGTGGACCAACTCCGCGCGGACATCAAAGGGCTGCTGGAAAAGGAATATTATTACCATGCGACCATCAACATGGGGCTGGACTCCGTGGCGCAACGCGCCAGCCGGGGCCGGGTGTACGTGACGGGCGCGGTGCGGAGCGTCGGGGCGGTGGAGCTTCCCGTGGATGCGCCGATGACGGCCAGTCAAGCCATCTACCAGATGGGTGGGCCGGTGGACTTCTCCAACCTCAAACGAGCCCGGGTGGTGCGGAAGGGCGGTCCAAAGGACGGCTTCCCGGTCAACGTACCGGCGGTGGAGCGAGGCGAATTTGACAAGGATGTGGTCTTGCAACCCGGGGACACGGTGGTCGTGCCGGAAGCGCGGATCGGCTTGAAATTTTAACTTCTGATATTCAACCCATGAATTCTCCCACACGCGGCCTGAGTAGCGGCCAGAATCCGTCCTGGTCACTGGCGTTCTGGAATCGGGTGCATCGTTATCGCTGCCTCGTCCAAAAGTTCTGGTGGGTGCTGGCGCTCACCCTGAGCCTGAGCCTGTTCGCCACCGCCTGGTACCAGATCACCCGCCCGGTGACGTACCTCTCCTCGGCGTCGCTGACCATCGACATGGAGCACAAAATCAACCTGTTGGGCGACAGCCAGAACGGGGCTGGCAACCTGGGTCCGGATGACTACATGCGCTTTGAGATTCCCGTCATCAAGAGCGGGACGGTGCAGCAGATGGCGAACGACTCCCTCCAGGCCAAATACCCCGAGATGCTGGCTTCGCCGGTGCGGCTGGTCACCGGCAGCGACGGTGCCATCCTGACGCTGATGGCGATGGGCAGCAACGCGGACTACACGCAGCGTTACCTGCAAGCCATCGTCAAGGCGTACTTCGACAACCGCCTCAAACTGCGCAACCGGTCCGGCGAGGAGCAGTTCGTCGCCATCCGCCACGAGGTCGAGACGATGCAGGACACCCTGAAGGCGGATGATACCGCCATCAACGACTACCAGCACAAGTACAACGTGGTCTTCGACAAGGACGATCCCAACGGGGCCAACGCCGCGCTGGCCACCGCGCGCCAGAAGTTGGAATCGCTCAAGAACGAGTACACCGACCTCACGCTGATGACCTCCGAACAGGGCATGAAGGGGGCGGGAGCCGGCAATAACCGCCCGGCAACCGGGGGCAATGGCGCGGCGGCGCAGCCCTCGCCGGGAACGTTCAGCTTTTCGTCGATGGCGGAAGGCGAGTTCATGACGGCCAAATCGCAGCTGGTGATCTTGCAGTCGCAACTCGCCGATCTTTCGCAAGACCTCCGTCCGAGGCATCCGAAGATCGTGGCGCTCCGGAGCCAAATCGAAGGCCAGGAGCAGATCATCGCGGGCTTGCGTCTCGACAGCCGCAAGCAGATCGAGGAGCGGCGCACCCGGGTCGAATCCCTCATCAAGACGGCCGAGGGCGAGGTCAAGAACGCCGAGAAGGCAGCCTACGACGTGAATGTGCTGCGGTCCGGTTTCGCGCCGCTGCGCGAGAAGAAGGAGTTTGATTTCAAGCACTACAATGACCTGCAGGATTTGCTCGCCAAAGGGGTGAGCAACAACAAGATCGCCCCCGATCCCGTCCACCTCGTCGATCCCGTGTCGGCGGCGGAAGCCGTCCCTTCGTCCTGGGTGAAGATGCTGGGCTTGGCGCTGGCGGCCGGGTTGGCGGGCGGCGTGGGCATCCTGGCGCTGATCGACCGGATGGACGACCGGATGGGGTCCGTCAACGACTTCCAGCATCATTTCTCCGAATCGGTCCTGGGGCAGATTCCGCGGGACGCCGAGGTAACCGGGGAGGACACCGAACTGCTCCGGCCGGACGATCCCCGGCATCAGCTCGTGGAATCCTTCCGCAACCTGCGTTCCACGTTGCTCTACATGCCGCTGGAAGGCGAGCGCCCCAAGACGCTGCTTGTCACGAGCGCCGTGCCGAACGAAGGCAAATCGACGCTTTCGAGTAATCTGGCCCTGGTGATGGCCGCGGCCGGGATGAAGACCCTGCTCATCGACGCCGACCTGCGGCGCGGCGCCATCCATCAGAAGTTCGGCGTCACGCGCGACCCCGGCCTGACGGACGTGCTCGGCCACAACGTCAACTGGAAGATCGCCATCCGCCAGACCAACGTGGAGAACCTGCACGTCCTGCCGCGGGGACGCAACGTCCCGCAGCCCAGCGAGTATCTGCTCAACAAGAACACGGACCGCCTGCTCCAGGAGCTTTATCCGCTGTACGACTACATCATCATCGACAGCTCGCCCGTGCTGGCGGCGGACGATACGTCGAGCCTCGCGCCGAAGATCGACGCGACGCTATTCGTGGTGCGCATGGGGTTCACCTCGGCGAAGATGACTCGCAAGTCGCTGGAGATTCTCTACGGGCGGCAGGCGAACGTGCCCGGAGTAATTCTCAACCAGATCGACACCTCTTCGCCGGAGTTCGTGTACTACCAGTATTCGGAGTATTACCACACGGCGACCGACGAGGACGACGGCCCGGGCGAGAAGGCGAAAGAAGCCGTCAAACCGACCAAGCCGAGCCAACCGACCGTGGAGGTGTGACCGCCGGGGCGGAAGATTCAAAATTCAAGATTCAAGAACCAGGATTCAAGAAAGGTCCAAGGTTCAAGATTCAAGGCTGACGGGTACAGGGGAATTATCCCGCGAAAACTGGGTTTAAATCCGGATTTAGGTCGCAGACGTAGCGGATGCCGCAGCGGGACGGAGGATTTTTGTTTGGAGCTTGATCGCCGAACGCGCAAAGCTTTGTGCGCGAACTGGTCTGTGTGCCGCGATGAACGAACCGACCGACCCCCAACCGAACAGACCGTTGGAGTACACCGCGTGGTCGCGCGACGGTTGGATGTTCGACCAGGGCGGGGTGGTCATCCTGATGTACCATAAGATCGCCCCGGCGCCCGCGACGACGAACCTGCCGGCGCTGTACGTCGATCCGGGTGATCTCGACCGGCAGATGGCGGAGTTGAACGGGGCGGGGGTGGCTTGCATCCCGTACGGCGAGGCTGTGGCGGCCATCGGGATGGGGCGGGGCGGGTTCTGTGTCACTTTCGACGACGGGTTTCGCAACGTGTTCGAGCGGGCGTTGCCGGTCCTGAAAACCCGGGGGATCAAAGCCATCCAGTTCCTGGTCGCGGGGTTGATCGGCAGGGAGGACGAATGGGACCGGGCCATCGGCGAGCCGCCGCAGCCGCTGATGGACGCCGGGCAGGTGCGGGAGTGGCTGGCGGAGGGACACGAGATCGGCGCGCATACCCTGACGCATCCGCACCTGCCAGCCATCCCGCGCGAGCAGGCGCGGGCGGAAATCTTCGACAGCAAGCGGCGGCTGGAAGACCAGTTCGGCGTGCCGATCCGGCATTTTTGTTATCCGTACGGAGACCAGGACGAGGCGACGCGTGAACTGGTCGGAGAAGCGGGGTACCAGAGCGCACCGACCGTGGCGTTCGGGACGAACCTGCCGGGGACACCGCCGTTGGCCTTGCACCGCGTGATGGCGTGCGACGCGCCGTCGCCGCTGCGCAAAGTCAAACGCAAGGTTGCGCGGCTCGCGCGGATGGGCCGGGGGTATCCGGGCCGATGAACGCCGCCGGACTGCCCGTCATTCAGACCCTGCTCTGCCACGCGCACGTGCCGATGGCGTTGCGGTGCCTGGGGAGCCTGCGGCGGTGCCACCAACCCGCATTCCGGTTCCATGTCCAGGACGACGGCACGCTGACCGACGACGACTGCGCCCGGCTCATGGACGAGTTGCCGGGAACGACTTTTCTGCGCCGCCAGGACGCGGACGGACCCGTGCTGGCAATGCTGAGCCGATATCCGACGTGCCGGTTCTACCGGGAGCATTATCCGATCAGCCTCAAGTTCATGGATTTGCCGTTGCTGGCGAAAGGGCCGGTGGTGTTCAGTGATTCGGATATTTTCTACGCGCGTCCATTCACGGGGTTCCATCGGTTGATTCGGCCTGACCATCCGCTGATTTTTACGCGGGACCTGACGATGGCCTACGCGGTGCGTTACTGGCATCTGCTGGGGAAAGACCGGCTGCGATTGATGAGCCGGCTCAACTCGGGGGTAATGATCGTCGAGCCCGGGACGGTGGACCTCGATTTCATGGAATGGTTTCTGGCGCGCATCGGCACCGGGAAAATTCACCACGTCGTCGAACAGACCTACTGGTCGGCGCAGGCGGCGCGGCTGGGCGGCTGCCGATATCTTTCGCCCGCGCAGATCGGTTATCCGCCCGTCGAGACGGGCGCGCTGCGTTTACCGCTGCCGCCGAAGCTGGTGGCCTGGCATTTTATCTCGCCACTCCGGGAATGGTTGGATCGGCTGGGGGAAGCGCCGCTCGAAGCGGCGGGGCGGGAAGCACCCGTCGATCTGCGGACGATCCCGGCGCGGCGGCTGGGGCTGCCGTATTACGTGGCCTCGCGCATCGGCAAACAGTTTCGTTACTGGCGGGGAAAGGCGTTGTGAGGGAAGGCGGAAGGCGGAAGGCGGAAGGATGCAGGATGCAGGATGCAGGATGCAGGATGCAGGATGCAGGATGCTGGATGCTGGATGCTGGATGCTGGATGCAGGATGCTGAATAAATAGCGAAGCGATGGCGGATTTTGTAATGGTGACGACCGCAGGTTTGGGCTCGTGAAATCGATATGAAGATTCTTTTTGCCACGCATCGTTTTTATCCCCAGATCGGGGGGCTGGAGACCGTGTCGCTCATTCTCGCCGAGCAGTTCGCGGCTGCGGGGCACGAGGTGCGCCTCGTGACGCACGCCCCGGCGGATGCGGCCACGGACGACTCACGGTTTGCCTATCCGGTGTTCCGGCGACCGGGTGCGCTCAAAATGCTGGGATTACTGCGCTGGTGTGACGTGTACTTCCAGAACAACATCAGCGTGCGCACTCTGTGGCCGTTGTTGGGCGTGCGCCGCCCGTGGGTGCCCGCGCACCATACCTGGCTGACCCGCGTGGATGGGTCCGTCGGCTGGCAGGACCGGCTCAAGAAATTTCTGTTGCATCACGGGACACCCATCGCCGTGAGCCACGAGGTGGCGCAGTCGCTCGAAGTGCCCGGGACGGTCGTCATCGGTAATCCGTACAAGACCGATTTGTTCCGGGAGTTGCCGGAGGTGCCGCGCACGCGAGACCTGATTTTTCTCGCGCGGCTGGTCTCGGACAAGGGGGGGGATTTGCTGCTGGATGCGCTGGCGGATTTGAAGGCGCACGGGTTTCTGCCCGCGTTGACGGTCGTGGGGGACGGACCGGAGCTACCCAATTTACGCCGACAGGTCGAGGCGTTGGGACTGACGCGGCAGGTGGAATTCACCGGGCTGCTACAAGGCGAGGAACTGGTGCGCACGATCAACCGGCACCGGGTGATGGTGGTGCCGTCGCGCACGCCCGAACCATTCGGCGTGGTGGCGCTGGAGGGGATCGCGTGCGGGTGCGTGGTGGTCGGTTCGGAAGGCGGGGGTTTGTCGGACGCCATCGGGAAGTGCGGGCTGACGTTTCCCAACCACGATAAGCAGGCGCTGGCGGGCGCAATCAGCCGGGTGTTGGTCGATCCTTTGCTGTACGATGCGTTGCGCGCGGAAGCTCCGGCGCACCTCCGGCGGCACGAACCGTCCAGGGTGGCGGAAGCGTACGTGCGCGTGTTTGAGAAGGCGTTGGGGCGGGGGAAGGATGAAGGCAGAAGGATGAAGGCAGAAGGATGAAGGCAGAAGGCAGAAGGCAGAAGGATGCAGGATGCAGGATGCAGGATGCAGGATGCTGGATGCTGGATGCAGGATGCTGGATGAAAGATAGCGATGAGGCGGAGGGAGGCGGGATGCAGGATGGAGACGGATGCGCAGGGTCGCGCAACGCAAGGACGAACGGCGAGCGTGTCCCTTGGGAGAGGTCCTTCGGGTCGTAAAACTCCCCTCAGGATGACAGAAATTTTGAGGGGTGAGCAATGCGGCGAGCTTTTGAAATAATGAAGATACGGGACGGTTGAACGAGACGGAGCTGTATCGAATGGAGTGATAAAATGATCCTATTTTCGCATCCCTTGAGCACGGCGTTTACCCGCGAGGCGGCCCTGGCTCTGGCCGAGGCCGGTTTGCTGGAAGAAGTGCTGACCTGCCTGAACTGGACCCCGGGGGGCGCGGCGGATCGGTTCCTGCCCACGGGATTGGCGAAGGAGCTGGGACGACGCTCTTATCCGGCGACCGTGCGCGGATGCGTGCGGACCCGGCCCTGGCGGGAGGCCGGGCGATTGCTGGCCGGACGGTTCGCGCGGTTGGGATGGTTAACCCGCCACGAAACGGGCGTTTGCAGCGTCGATGCCGTGTTCCATGATCTCGACCGCGTGGCAGCCCGGCGGGTGGAGAACCTGGTGGGCAGGGGACGAGATTTGCGGGGCGTGTATGCTTACGAGGACGGTGCGCTGGCCACGTTCCAGGCGGCAAAGCAGCGGGGGTTAAAAACGATCTATGATTTGCCGATTGGCTACTGGCGGGCGGGGCAACGGATTTTCGCCGAAGAGGCGGAACGCGTCCCGGAATGGGCGGCAACATTGACGGGACGCGGCGACAGCGCCGAAAAGCTCGCGCGCAAGGACGCGGAAATCGCGGCGGCGGACGCTGTGATCGTTGCGAGTTCGTTCACGCGGCAGACCCTGACGGAAGCGCCGGGACTGCGAGCGCCGATCTTCGTCGTCCCTTACGGCGCGCCGCTGGTGGGGGCGGGGGACGAGAGACGTGAAAGGCGCACGCGGCGGGCGGGGGAGCCGTTGCGCGTGATGTTTGCAGGGCTATTGGGGCAGCGGAAGGGGTTGTCGTATCTGCTGGAAGCGGTGGCGGGATTGGGGAAGCACGTCGAATTGACGCTGCTCGGACGGCCGACCACGCACGAGTGTCCGGCGCTGAATGCGGCGATGCGCACCTACCGGTGGGTGTCGAGTCTGCCGCACGCCGGGGTGTTGGAGGAAATGGCGCGGCAGGATGTGCTGGTGTTCCCGTCGCTGTTCGAGGGGTTCGGGCTGGTATTGCTGGAGGCGATGTCGCAGGGGGTGACGGTCATCACCACCGCGCACACGGCGGGGCCGGACCTCCTGGAGGAGGGCGTGGACGGGTTTATCGTGCCGGTGCGGTCGGCGGGGGCAATCGCCGAGAAGCTGGAGTTGCTCGTGCGCGAGCCGGAGCGGTGCGCGGCAATGGGCGAGGCTGCGCGGCGAAAGGCGGCGGCGTGTGCGTGGCGCGCGTACCGGAAAGGGGTGGCGGCGGCGGTGGGGCGGGTCCTGGAAGGGTGAAGAAACGAACCGGACGGTCAGACCGGGACGATTTCGTGGAAGAACATGAGCAAAGCTTTCACCAAAGAGTCCGACGACGCACCGGTGGATGGTCCGATGACCCGCCGCGCGTCCGCGTCGCTGCCGCCGGGCACGAAGAATTATCTCACCCCGGGCGGAGAGAGGCGGATACGCGAAGAATTAAAGCAGTTGGAGGAAGCGGAACGTCCTACGTTGGAGGGGGACCGGGGCGGCGAGGGGACGCAACAGCGTTGGAAGTTGAATCAGCGGGTCGCCGAACTGGAGCAGATTTTACAGTCGGCGGAGATCGTGCCGCCGCCGGCGGGGGAGGACGCGAGGAAGGAGGTGGTCTTCGGCGCGACGGTCACGGTGCGCGAGGTTCGCACGGGGGAGGAGTCGCGTTACCAAATCGTCGGAGTGGACGAGGTGGACATCGGGGAGGACCGGGTGAGTTGGCGCGCGCCGATTGCCCGCGTTTTGATCGGGGCACGGCGCGGCGAACGGGTGAGATTCCGGTTCCCGGCGGGGGAGGAGGATTTGGAGATCGTGGCGGTAGAATACGAGTGAAAAAGTTCAAGCTTCAGGAAGCTTCAGGAAACCAAGCTTCGAGGAAAAGGGCAGCGGTCTTGCCAAGGGTCCATCGGATGATGCCACTTCCGACGTGCCGACGTCGGATCGGACCGCCATGCGGGAAGGTTCTTCCGCCCGTGTGGCTGCGCTATTTGCCTTCGGCTCCCTTCGATTCGCAGACCCGGTTCACTAGATCTCTGACGAAAGCGCTCCCAAGAGAGAAAAGTGTCCGCAGATTCCGCAGATGGGAGAGAAAAGGGGACAGGCGGTCGCTCCACTGCTCCTCGATCTGCGGAAATCTGCGGAATCTGCGGACACTTTCCGACTTTTGTCGGAAGTCCACTCGTTCAGGATGACAGAGAAAAAGAGGCGACAGCGCCAGCACGGAAGAGGCGGAATGACAGACAACTTGCGTTACCTGGTGATCCGCAGGCGGAGGAAGCGTCGGGAAGGCGTGGTGCCGTCCAAAGGAACCGGGTCGCGGATTTCGACCGTGTGCGGCGTGGTGTCGGCGGCATCGTCGCTGATCACGCCGGGACCGACGAAGGCGCCGCCGCCAGTGCTCGTGGCGACAGCCGTCCAGTCTTGCAGATTGCCGGAGGCCTCCACGGCGTAGATAAGATCGGCGGCGAGCGGCACGCGCGTGAAACGGATCGAGAGATAGCGCTTTCCGGCGTCGGTGCGGATGTGGGTGTCCAGTGGGGTCGTCGGGCCGTGGTCGGGTGCAGCGGGGTTGAGGTTCAGACCGTATTCCAAGAGGTTCGGGAGACCGTCGCCGTCGGGATCGGCGGCGGGGTCAGCGTTGGCGGCGGCCAGTCCGGCCGCCGCGGCGAAGTTGGCGAAGGTGTTGTTGACCGTAAGTGCCCAGGTATGCCGGGCGTCGGGTGAGACGGTGTTGGCGGCTGCGAGCGTGAAACCGGGATAGACGCCCGGCATCGTCGGCGTACCGGATAGGATGCCCGTCGCAGGGTCGAACGACAAACCGGGGGGCGGCGTGGTCTCCGACGGCAGAGACAATACGGGGAGGGGTCTCCCATCCGCCGAGAAGATGAAGCGGTAGAGAGTGCCCACGGCGGCGGACGGGGGGACATCGTTGGTAAAGATGGGAGAGGCGTACTTTAGCACCGTGCCGTGGACGGCGTTGGTCGTGCCGGCGACAGGGGTCCACGGCGTCCACGTCGCCATGTCGTCAAAGCTTTCGCTGTAGCAATAGGAATAGGTGCCGTAACCTGCTTCCGGGAGGGCATAGATGCGCCAGTGGCCGGCGGAATAGGACAGGAGGTTGCAACCTTCCGCGATGTTGTGGGCCGTTTGCCAGTGGCCGAAGTCGCCGTTCTTATAGATGGACCAGCCGGTGAGCAGCGAGGTGGAGCGCAGGATGTTGAGCGGATTAGCGGCACCGGGCTCGCCGTAGGGACGGGCGATCATGTAATAATAGCCGGCGATGGGTCCCGTGATTTGCGCGTCGATGTAACCGAGCGAATGGCCGGAGAGGTCGGTGACCAGAGTGCCGGAGTCCCAAGCGCTCAGGTCGGGCCGCGTGGGTTGAAAGGCAACCACGTTGAAGCCGCCATCGCCGCGGCCGACGTGGACAAAAACGTAGGGTTTACCGTCCGCGTCGAGGAAGAACTCCGGTGCCCAGGTATAAGGGCTGCCGACCGGTTGCGTGGCGGCGTTGCAGACCCAGTTCCACGTCTGGAAGTCGGTGGATTTGGCCACGCCGAAGTAAGGTACGGCACCGAAACCCCCGGCGGTGTATACGACGTACCACGTGCCCCGGTAGCGGAGAATGGAGGCGTCGCGCACGCCGTCGCCGGCGGGCGGCGTGTAGAAGGTCGGAAGGTTCGTGAAGGTGATGCCATCCTGCGAGTTGGCCACCACGAGACGCGCGGTACCGTCGTCGTGGTAGGAAAAAAGGTAAGGGGCCTCGTCCGGGCCGGCGGCGCAGAGCCCGGGGAGGGCGAGGACGAGAGCGAGAAGCAGGGCAACCGGTCGGGAGGGTAAGCGTGGCAGCATGGCGGCAACAGCGGCGGAGACGAGGGAAGTGGGAGGGAAAAATATCCGCAGATAAAGCAGATTTCGCGGATTGGGAAGGGCTGGTCAGCGGCCTTCCTGCCGGGCGACGAAGACCCCGGCGAGCACCAGCGCGATGCCCAGGATTTGGATGGCGGCGACCGGTTCGTGCAGGATCAGCGCGGCGGCGAGGGCGGCCGTGACGGGCTGGACGAGCAGACTGACGGAGACCACCGCCGAGGGGAGCCGGGCCAAGGCGTAGGCAATCATCCCCTGGCCGCCCGCATGGACGATCACCGCCAGACCGACGAGAACGAACCAGGCGTGCGGCGTTTGGGGCCAGATTTGTTCGCCGGAAAGCAGGGCCACCGGCAGCAGGCAGGCAGCGGCGACGAGGCCGCTACGCACCATGATAAGCAGCGCGCCGTGGCGGATGCGCAGGTTCTTGACGGAGAGTTGGTAAGCGCCGTAGAACCCGGCGGTAACGAGGGCGAGCGCGTCGCCCGCCAGCGCGCGGGGCTCCAGGCGGAAGTCCCGGCCCACCAGCAGGCAGGTGCCCGCGAGCGCAACGAGCATGGCGAGGAGGAAACGGCGGCTGACGCGGTGGCCGAAGGCCAGCACGCCGAAGACCACGACGAACACCGGCGCGAAGTTGGAGAGCAGGGTGGAGTTCGCCACGGAGGTGAAGTGCAGCGACCAGTGCCAGAACGCGAGGTCGGCGGCGAAGAGGACTCCGGCGAGAGCCATCGGAGCCCAGGGGGCGGGGGAGTGGGGGCGAGGGGGGACGGGTGTGGTCGAAGGGGGCTGGGGTGTGCGTCGATGGATGTAGATGAGGGCCAGCCAGAGGGGCGGCAGGGAGAGCGTCATCCGCCAGAAGGCCGTGGCCACCGGGCCGACCTCGCTCAAGCGCACGAAGATCGGCGCGAAGCCAATGGAGATGCCGCCCGCGAGCAGGATCAGGAAGCTGGCCGTGTATGAGCGGCGTTGCTCGGCGGGAGTCGGCGGAGCGGGAAGGGTGGTCGCGGTGTTCAAAACGGAAGCGGGGACGAGGGAGTGGGCCGGGCGGGGCGGCTCGGACAATCAGTTCACGCTGATCAAGAAAATGGGACGGCTGGGACAGCCGTCCCTACCTGGGGTAGGGACCGGTGCTTCGCGCGGTGGCTACGGGATGGCCGGTTCCTGATCCAACTGCTCGGCGGCGGCTTCCCATTCTTTGGTCAGACGGCTGAGGAGATCGGCCACGCCGCCCAGTTCCCGGTTGAGCTGCTGGGGACGGCCCGGCGACTGGTAGGTGGTCTCGGCTTCCAGCTCGGTGGTGAGAAGCTTTTGGCGTGCTTCCAGGTTGCCGATTTCGCGCTCCAGTTTGCGGACGCGCTCGGCCTGTTCGCGCTTGCCCTGGGAAATCGCGGCGCGGGCCTCGGCCTCGGCGCGCTTTTGCTCCTTGGTTTTGCGCGGGGTCGGCGCGGCGGCGGGGGAAGGAGCGTTGCCGTTGACGTGCGCGGTGTTTGGGAAAGGGGCGCTGCCGTTGACGAGGGCGGGGGCGTTGCCGGACACCAGGGCTTCGCGCTCGTTGGTCTGGCGGCTCTTTTCGAGGAAATATTCGTAACCGCCCGCGTAGGGGGTGAGGGTGCCGCTGTCGATGTGGAGGACTTTTTTCGCCAGGGCGCGGATAAAGTGCACGTCGTGGCTGATGAAGATGAGCGTGCCTTCGTATTGTTCCAGCGCGCCGATGAGCGCGTCGATGCTGGCCATGTCGAGGTGGGTCGTCGGCTCGTCCATGAGCAGGAGGTTCGGCGGATCGAGCAGGAGCTTGACCAGCGCGAGACGGCTCTTTTCACCGCCGCTGAGGACGCCCACGGTCTTGAAGGCATCGTCGCCCCGGAAGAGGAACGAGCCGAGGACCGTGCGCGCGGATTGCTCGCTGACGGGCTGCGGCATGTCCTGCGCCTCCTGGAGAATCGTATTGCGCTCGTTGAGCATTTCGACCCGGTATTGGGCAAAATAGCCGGTCTTGACGCTGCTGCCGACCTGCCGCTCGCCGCCCTGGATGGGCACGACCCCGGCGAGGATCTTGAGGAGGGTGGATTTGCCCGCGCCGTTGGGGCCGACGAGGACGATGCGCTCGCCGCGTTCGGCGGCGAAGCTGAGTTTCTCGTACACGACGTGGCCGTTGGGGTATTCCTGGCGCACGTCGGTCAGCGTGATCGCCTTCAGGCCGCTGCGTGGGGGCTGCGGGAAACGGAACTTGACCGTGGCGGATTCCTGCTCGGGCATCTCGATGCGCTCGATGCGGGCGATTTGCTTGAGTTTGCTCTGGGCCTGGCTGGCGAGGCTGGCCTTGGCGCGGAAACGGTCGGCGAAGCGTTGCAGGCTCTCGATCTCGCGCTGCTGTGCCTTGTAGGCGTTCATCTGCTGCTCGCGGCGGGCGGCGCGCTGGGTGAGGTAGCTGTCGTAGTTGCCCCGGTAGAGGAAGAGCTTGCCGTGGGCGATTTCGGCGGTGCTGCCGGTGAGTTGGTTCAGAAACTCGCGGTCGTGCGAGATCATCAGGATCGCGCCGGGGTAACCCTTGAGGTAGCCCTGGAACCAGCGGAGGGCTTCGAGGTCGAGGTGGTTGGTCGGCTCGTCGAGCATCAGGAGGTCGGGCTCCTGGGTAAGCAGACGGGCGAGGTGGGCGCGCATGACCCAGCCGCCGCTGAAGGTGCGGGCCTGGCGGTCGAAGTCGGTTTCCTTGAAGGCGAGGCCTTTGAGGATGCGCTTGGCCTTGGGGGCGAGAGAGTGAGCGGCGTATTCGTCCTCGGCGTGGCTGGTGGCGAGCGTGAGGATGGACTCCTCACCGGCGGGGGCGCTTTCCTGCGGGAGAAAGCCGAGGGAGGCGCCGCGCTCCAGGATGACGTTGCCCTCGTCGGGGGAGTTCTCGCCGAGAATCAGCGAGAAGAGCGTCGATTTGCCCGCGCCGTTGGGGCCGACCAGGCCGATGCGCTCGCCACGGTTGACCTGCATGGAGGCGTCGCGGAAGAGGGTGCGTCCGGCGTAGGATTTACTGAGATTGGAAAGCGTGAGCATGGGCCGCGAAACGAGCGCGTACCATGCCTGCAACCTGCCCCGGGCGCAAGCGGGCAGGGAAAAGGCAGAAGGCAGAAGGCAGAAGGCAGAAGGCAGAAGGCAGAAGGCAGAAGGCAGAAGGCGGAAGGCAGAAGGTTTTTAGCGTTCAGCGTGCTGCCCTCGTTTGGCGTTGAGTAGGACGGTGACGAAAATCGCAATGAGTTCGTTGGTTTCGTCGCGCAAGGGAACGAGGCGGGTGGCGGATATACCGGGTTCCTCGGCCAGCAATTCCAGCCAATAGGCGCTCTCGTCGAGTTCGCGCAGGGAGTCGCCCACCTTGGCGATAAACTCCGGAGTAGAGCGTCCACGGGCGGCTTCCCGGTAGTTCGCTCCTACAGACGTGCCGCTGCGCAGGAGTTGCCTACCAAGCGTCTGGGACACGGTTTCCTTGGGTAAACCGCGGTAGAGTCGAATGATGCGACGCGCGTAATCAGTGGTCCTCTCCCGCAAACCGATCTGCTGGGCTTCCTCCATCACCCGGCCACCAAGTAAAATCTCGTCGTCCATCATCCATTCCCCTTCTGCCTTCTGCCTTCTGCCTTCTGCCTTCTGCCTTACCAGTCAGCGCACGACGGGGGCAGGCGTGGCTGGCGCGGCGGGTCCGGCGGGTGGCGCGTCGGCTACCGGCGGCGCGGCCTTCGCGCTGGCGATCCCTTCCAGTTGGGTGGCCCATTTGTCGAAATCCGGGTGGTCGGGATTCGCCTTGACGATCCCGAGCATGTCCGCGATGCCCTGATTGGTGGAGCCCAGAATCAGCTCGTCCTCGGCGCGGCTCCAGAGCAGGCTCGGGCGGCGGATGTGGTTGAACTTGGTGGTCGCCAGGTTGTTCTGGGTGGCGGTGACGCGGGCCGATTCGGTCTGGAGTAAGTTATCCCAATAACTGAGCAGACGGGGGTCCTTGTTGTTGCGCATCTCGGGCAGGATCGTTTTTTGAAAAATGCTGGCCGTGTCGAACGGGTGGTCCGACCAGTCGGCGAACCCGTTGAGGTAGGGCCCCACCTGGAAGTAACCGACGAACACGCTTTCGTTGAGCGACCGGCGGAACATGTCGAGCGGCTGGAGCGTTTCGAGGCTCTGATTGACCTGGCCGACGTAGTCCAGCAAAGGGGTAATCAGGTCCCTGGTTTTGACCCCCATGCCGTGCTGCCAGGTCAAGCTGAGGTAGCTGAGCTGCAAGCGCAGCCCGTTGACGAAATCGTGGTCGCGCACCTGCTCGCCGATGCGCTTGCGCGCGTCCAGAATGCGGGTGCCGGCGGCGGGGGGACGCGCCGGTCCCGCGCCGTTTTTCGCCGGGGGGGGCGGAGCGGTCTCGCCCTGAAGCTCCACGGATTCCATCGCCTTCTCGTAAGCCTTGCCCGGGTCGGCAATCGCGGCGTTGATGGCGGCGAGCACGTCGGCTTTCTCCCGGTTCATGAGGCCCGATTGCTTCGCGCGCAGGTCTTTCAAGGTGGTCAACACCGCCTTGGGATCAAGGGGCGGCGTTTGTTGAGCCCGGAGCACGGCGGGTGGGCTCGCCAGCAAACTCGCCACAAGGAGGAAGACGGGGAGGGGGCGCTTGATCATCAGGGGCATCTTAAAGGCAAGCGTGGTCTGTCGGCAAACTTTTGATGGTTGCGTGGATACGGCTTTCGTTTGGGTGGCCTTTCCGGCTGGCGAGGGGTTTGCCAGAGACAAACGGGACGGCTGGGACAGCCGTCCCTACCTCGTTTACGACCGGCGCTCCGCGCCTCGAAAAATACAGGGCGAGCGGTGCGGCGGAGCCTGTGTAGGTTCCACCTTATGAATCGTGACGAGCGTTGGTCTCTCATTGGCAAAAAAGCATTGGTCACCGGTGGGACGAAAGGAATCGGCCGGGCGGTGGCGGAGGAATTTCTCGGGTTGGGCGCGGAGGTGTTCATCGCGGCCCGGGGGGAAGAGGAGTTATCCCACACGCTGGCGACGTGGCAAGGCGAAGGGAAACCGGTGCGCGGAATCGCTGCCGACATGTCCACGGCGGACGGACGGCAGGCGGCCATCGACGCGGCGGCGAGGGCATTCGGCGGACGGCTCGATGTGCTGGTCAATAACGCGGGCGGCAACCTCCGCAAGAAAGCGCTCGACTACACGCTGGACGAGTTCGAGACACTGCTGGCGCGCAATTTGACCTCTGCTTTTGAAATGAGCCGGCTGGCGCATCCGCTGTTGAAACGCAGCGCGGCGGACACGCGGGAGACCGGCGGCAGCACGGTGGTCAACGTGGCCAGCGTGGCCGGGTTGACGGCCATCCGCACGGGCGTGCCCTACGGCGCGAGCAAGGCGGCGATGTCGCAGATGACGCGCGGGCTGGCGGGCGAATGGGCGGCGGACGGCATCCGCGTCAATGCGGTCGCGCCGTGGTACATCCGCACCCCTTTGGCGGAAACCGTCCTCAAGGACGAGGCGTACCACGCGGAGGTGGTGGCCCGCACGCCGATGGCGCGGGTGGGCGAGCCGCGCGAGGTGGCGACGCTGGCGGCGTTCCTGGCGATGGGCGCTTCCAGCTACATCACCGGGCAAACGGTCGCCGTGGATGGCGGTTTCCTGGCGTGGAGTTTCTGAGGCTACCGGTTGCAAGGATGCGCCTGCAACCGGCGGAATCCCGTGAGCATCATGCGGCCGTCATTTCCCCCAAAAGGAAAAAAGCGGAAACGCGGGACGCGCTCTAACGGTTTGCCGGCTCTGCCGCCGGGTTAATCCGAACCTCACCCTGGGGCGGTACGGCGAGGTCCAGCGACGGGGGCCTCACGGTCGGCTCGTGTTGGCCGGTCGGATGCCGCTTGCGGCGGATGAGCACCGTCACGTAGGACAGCAACGCCAGACTGCCGCCCAGGGCGGTGTTCAGCGTGCGGTGCGCGACGACCACCCGCGTAGACAGGCCGCCGAAATCCAGCAGGAAGACGATGTAGGCGGTCAAGAACACGGCGAATAACCCATAATTGACGTTGACCAACGCGTAGGCCGCCCACGCGAACAGCACCGTCATCGCGCCGACTGTCAGCGGGTCCAGGCGCAACTCACGCACGAGCAGCGTCGCCAGGGCCGCGCCGCCGACCGTGCCCAACACCCGGAGCACCCCCCGGTGGAACGTCGGTTGGAAAGCCGGACGCAGCACGAGGAGGGCGGTCATCGGCACCCAATAACCGTTCGGCAGGCCGGTGGCGTGCTCCAGTTCCGCGCCGACGGCCAGGGTGACCGCCTGCCGCCAGGCATAGTGCCAGGCGTCCGAAGTCGGGGTAAGATTCGCCCGCAGCGTGCGCAAGGCGGGCAGCACTCCCTCAAAAGGGTCGGGTTCGTCCGGGGCGGCCTGTGGTTTCCGAACGCGCCACGTCGCCAGCATGATCAACGTTTGCAACGTCCCGCCCGCCAGGATCAGCCCCGCCCGGGAAACCGCCGTCTCCCAGCCGACCGGATAGCCGCTGGCGACGAGCGCCACGATGGCGCACTGCTGGCCGATCCACGAGGCACCCGGCCCCAGGGCCAGGAGGATGCCTGCGCCGAAGCCCGCCGCCGCCGCATTGATCACCGCCCCGGGCCCGGAATGTCCGACCAGCGAGCCGGCGACCGCCGAGACCGCCATGCCGACCGTCACCCATAACATCGGCGCGACCCGCGAGCGGCCCAGCCATTGGAAGGAACCGAAGCCGACCGACATCGCGCCGCTCGCCGCCACCATCCCGGCGCCGGGGTGCCCGGAAGATAAACCCGCGGCCAGACTTGCCAGGATGGCGACCAGGCACGGCAGAGCGCGGCGGGCGCGGAGTTGCTGCCACTCGGTCTTCAACAGCTCGCGCAACGTCGGTAGGAACATCGGAAGAATGCAGAATGCAGAACGCAGAATTCACAAGTCAGCAGACAGGCAGGCCGTCAGCGCAGGCGGCTTCACTTTTGCATTCTGCATTCTGCATTCTGCATTCTGACTTCTCACGCCACGCTGTCCGGTGAAATTTCGCCGATCCGGCCTTCGCCGCTGCTGAGCGGAGTAATGGCCACGGCGTCCTTGTCGCCGCCCGCCGCCGTTTGCTGCACGCGGTAATTGGCGACGAATTGTTCGCGGAATTTTTGAAACGTACCGGCGTCCAGTTCGGCGCGCACCCGTGCCATGAGGTTCAGGTAGAAGTGGAGATTGTGCAGCGAGACGAGGCGCAAGCCGAGGATTTCCTCTGCCTTGAGCAGATGCCGCAGGTAGCCCCGGCTGAACTCCCGGCACGCCGGGCATTCGCAGCCTGCTTCGATGGGACCCTGGTCTTTAATGTATTGGGAGTTGCGCAGGTTCAGCGTGCCCGCCGCCGTGAACGCCGTGCCGTTGCGGGCGATGCGCGTGGGCAGCACGCAATCGAACATGTCCACGCCGCGCGCCACCATTTCGACCATCTGCGGCGGCGTCCCGAGACCCATCGCGTAACGCGGCTTGTGCCCGGGCAGGAAGGGTTCAGCGCGTTCGATGGCCAGCATCATCTCGTGCTCCGGTTCGCCCACGGACACCCCGCCGACCGCGTAGCCGTCCCAATCCATTTCCACCAGGGAACGGGCGGCTTTTTCGCGCAGGTCGGCGAAGGTCGCGCCCTGCACGATGCCAAAGCGCAGTTGCGGCTTGCCGGTGGTTTCGCTGTTGGGATGGGCCAGCGCCCAATCGCGGCAGCGCCGGGCCCAGCGCAGGGTCAGGTCGAGCGATTTGGCGGCGTAGTCGTGCTCGCACGGATAGGGGGGGCACTCGTCGAACGCCATGTTGATGTCGCTGCCCAGCACGGACTGGATTTCCATCGCGGTCTCCGGGCCGATGAACGTCGGCGTGCCGTCGAGATGGTTCTGGAAGTGGACGCCCTCCTCGGTGATCTTGCGAATCTTCGCCAGGGAGAATACCTGGTAACCGCCGGAGTCCGTGAGGATGGGGCCGTCCCAGCGCATGAACTGGTGTAACCCGCCGAAGTGGCGCATGACCTCCAGGCCCGGACGAACAAAAAGGTGGTACGTGTTGCCGAGGATGATTTGCGCGCGGAGTTCGCGCAGTTCCGCCGGGCTGACCGCCTTGACCGTGCCCTGCGTGCCCACGGGCATGAAGATCGGCGTCTCGATGATTCCGTGCGCGGTGGTGAGCCGTCCGCGCCGGGCGCGGGAACGGGGTTGATCGGTGGAGAGGAGTTGGAACATGGCGGATTGCCCTTGGCTGGCCGGTGAAAAGGCGGTACACTCCCGCCAAGGAGACCATCATGCAAACCGTCGAACCCATTGAAGCGGTCGAAGTGAGTGAATACGAACAGGAACGGGGCAAGCCAATGCCGAACTACAGCCATAGTATGATCGAATTGCGCCTTGGGGCGGCATTCCTGGCGCAAGGCAAAGGTCGATATAATGTTGGCGCCGAATTGACGCTGCAGTTCGACGACGGGACAATTCTGACACCGGATATTGCAGTGATGCCGGTCCGTCCAGTCAATTGGGGCCTTGAACCAGCGCGATGCAACGAAGTGCCGATTCTGGTGGTAGAAGTAAATTCGCCTTCACAAGGGTATTTTGAGGTGATGCAGAAACGCGACCGGTACTTCGCCCAAGGAGTCGAGAGTGTCTGGGTGGTGCAGCCCGCCTCCCAATCCATTGACATCTACCGTCCAAACCAGCAGCGTCCGCAGATTGTCCAGCAAGGTGAGGCAAAAGATCCGGCCACCGGTCTGACCGTTTCGCTGGAAGATCTATTTGCTTAAATGGATCGCAGGGCGATCAAACTGCGGCTTCCGCGTCCCGCGCCGTCCGCTCGCCCCGGATGAGATCGTTGAGCGTCTGCCGCTCGCGCACCACGCGCGCGTCGCTCCCGCTGACGAGCACTTCCGCCGCCAGTGGGCGCGAATTGTAATTCGACGCCATCGTAAACCCGTAGGCTCCCGCGCTCATCAGGGCGACCAGCTCGCCTTGCCGGAGGGGCGGCAACTCGCGGGCCTGGGCGAAGAAATCGCCGCTCTCGCAGACCGGGCCGACCACGTCGGCCGCCGCGCGCGGGGCGTCCGGGGCGGGCTCACGCACGGGCACCACCTCGTGGTAACCCTGGTAGAGCGCGGGGCGAATGAGATCGTTCATCCCGGCATCCACGATGACGAAACGCTTGCCATGGTCGCTCGTTTTGAGGTACTGCACGGTGCTCAGCAGCACGCCGGCGTTGCCGACCATGAACCGGCCCGGTTCCAGCAGGATGCGCAGGCCGAGCGGTTGCAGGGCGGGCACGATGGCATCGGCGTATTGCTCGACGGTCAGGGAAGGCGCGGCCTCCGCGGGCTCCTGCCGCCACCAGGCTTCCTGGCCGCTCTGGAGCGAGGATTGATAGACGATGCCCAATCCGCCGCCGACGCTGAAAAATTCGATGCCGTAGTCGCGCTTCAACTCCGCCGCCACGGGGGCCACCTTGGCCACGGCCCTGGCAAACGGCCCGGCCTCGGTAATCTGCGAGCCGATGTGCATCTGCACGCCGCGCAGGCGGATGTGCGGCATCTTCGCGGCGGCGGCGTACACCTCGCGGGCGCGGTCCAGCCCGACGCCGAACTTATTCTCGCTCTTACCGGTGGAGATGTACTTGTGTCCGCCGGCGTCCACGTCCGGGTTGACGCGCAGGGCCACGGGCGCGCGGCGGTTCAATTCGCCCGCGACGGTGTTGATCAGTTCCAGTTCCGCCTCGCTCTCCACGTTGAACGAAAGGATGCCTTGGCGCAGGGCGTATTCGATCTCGTCGCGCGTCTTGCCCACCCCCGCGAACGTGCAGCATTCCGGCTTGCCGCCCGCGTGGATGACCCGGAAAAGCTCGCCCGCCGATACGATGTCGAACCCGCTGCGTTCACGCGCGAGGAGGTCCAGCACGGCAAGGTTGCTGTTGGCCTTGACGGCGTAGCAGATCAGGTGGTCGAGCCCCGCGAGCGCGGCGTCGAGGCGGCGGTAGTGGTCGGTGATCGTCTGCGTGCTGTACACGTAGAGCGGCGTGCCGTGGACGGCAGCGAGTTCGGCGAGGTCCACTCCCTCGCCGCGGAGCCGACCCTCATAATAATGGAAGGAGTGCATTGGCCGGGACACCGGGTCCTTACGCGAAAACTATTCCTGCGCTTTTTCGGATTCGTCCAACCCCTCTTCAAGATCCGCTGGCTCAATCGCATCTTTATGATGTGAGTTGGGAGGAAACTGCGGCCAGGCAGGCTCTGCCTCGGCGGATTCCAAAGTGGGTGCCGGTTCCTGGTCTTCGGACGCCGGGGTGGCTGGCTCGTCGGGTTGATGATTCATCGCTGGATGGTGATTGGTTTGGCCACAATGACAGTGGTCGGCTCGGTGCCCTTTTTTGCAATGTCGTAAAGGAAGGCGGGGCAGGCAAAAATTAAAACGACGAAGGCGATGACGCTGTACTGGGTGGCATCGACAATGAGTTTGGTCCGGCGCTGATTTACCCATTGATTGTGAGCCGCCGCCGCCGTGTATCGTTCAACCAGAAACGTTTTTGTTTGCCCCAGGATATCGACGGTTTCAGCGGAAGATTGACTGGCGACCTGCGCGGTTGCTTCAATGAAATCGAGGATGGCTTTGGGATTGGGGATGTCCTCATAGTCGAAGCCCCTTCCAAGACAATACAGCACCTTTGCGAGCGAAAAACCGAATAAGATCAACGAAGCAATCGCCGGGACATAAAATGCCAGCGAAGGCCAACCAAGCCAAAAATAAGAGTGCGTGGTTGCCAGGTAGATCATGATTCCCCCCAGGAGGGTTAACTGGCTGGATAAGAAAGCGATGCGGTCCCGCAATTTTTGCAGGCGATCAATCTCTTCCAGATAAGAAGCCTGGCTATGATCCAGCAGCCAATCTCGGGTTGCGTCGTCCATTTGATCGTGAGAAAAGGCCGGTCAGCAATCAGTGCGAAGTCACGGCGTCACCTGCCACCTTGGTGTCGGATCACCCCGGACCCGGGTGCAACCATTGCCTGTCGGATTGACGCCCAAAAGATCGTCACCGCGTCACCCCGAACTCCGCGCGCCGGTTCTTGGCCCAGGCGCTTTCGTTGGACGACGCATCGACGGGCATCTCCGCGCCGAAGCTCACCGTCTGGATGCGGCTCGGGTCCACGCCGTCGGCGATGAGAGATTCACGCACCGACCCGGCGCGCTTCTCGCCCAGGGCGCGATTGTATTCGGGGGTTCCGCGCTCGTCGCAGAAGCCGGCGAGGATCAACTTGTTGGAGCCGCCCTGCATGAAGTCCGCCACCTGGCGCAGCGTCCCCTGGTCCGCGCTGTCCACCTGGAAGCTGTCGAAGGCGAAATGCACGGGGCGGAAGCGGCTCCTGGACACGCTCGGGTCGAGGAATGACACGCCTTCGTCGCGGTTGGAAAGCGGCGTGCCGTTGACGCGGTCACTGTCGGAGCCGCTGTAGGCACCCCCCTCGCTGCCGTCGGCACCGTTCTTGTGGTTTTTACAGGCGGTAAGCGCGGCGGCCAGCAGGCCGGCGAGGAAGAGGCGGGAAAGTTTCATGGGAAGGATGCAGGATGAAAGATGCAGGATGCAGGATGCGGGATGCAGGCGGAAGTGGAAAAGAAAGCGGAAGGGGTGAAATAGCCGGGTGGAGAACAGGATAAGGGGAAGCGAAGGATGATTGGTCGCCTTTCATCCTTCATCCTTCATCCTTGCCTTCACCGGCTCCAGGAGGGTTCGGAAACCTTGCCCACGTTGCCAACCACGCGGGTCTTCTTGCCCGTGGGCACGTCGAGGATGTAGAGCGCATCGCCCGCGCTGTAGAGCAGGTGCCGTGAATCGGCCCCCCAGACGGGGCCCTCGCCCTCCGGCACCACGACGCGCGCGCCGCCGCCGTTGAGTTCCAGCACGGCGACCGCGAACCCGCCGCCCTCGCGCACGTTGAAGGCCACGCGCTTGCCGTCCGGCGACCAGTCGGGTTCCGTGCTGTAGCTGTAACCCGTGGAAAGATGCTGCCCCTCGCTGCCGCCCGCGCTCATGCGGTAAAGCTGCGGCTGCCCGCTCGCATCGGAGAGGTGGACGTAGATGAGCGAGTCGCCGTCCGGCGACCACGTCGGCGAGCTTTCCACGCCGGGCGTGTGCGTCAGCCGCCGGGCGTCCCCGCCGTGCGTGCCGACGACGTAGAGTTCCGGGTTGCCGTCCTTGCTGCAACTCAGCGCGATGCGGCTGCCGTCGGGCGAGAAGGCCGCGCCGGTGTTCGTGCCGGGGAATTTGACGATGCGCTGCCGGTCGCCGCCGACCAGATCGACGAGGTACACGTCGGGGTAGCCGCCCTTGTAGCCGGTGTAGGCGAGGAGGCGTCCGTCGGGCGAGAGCGCGGGGCCGACGCTGATGCTGTTGTCACTCGTCAGTTGCTTGAGGTTCGCGCCGTCGGTGTCGCAGGTATAGACCTCCTTGTGGCCGGTGCGCGTGCCGATGAAGGCGATCTTGCCTCCGGCGATGCCCCGCTGCTTGGTGAGGGCCAGGACGATGTCGTCGGCGAACCGGTGGGCGGCGGCACGCTCGGAGCCGGGGTAGGTCTTGTTGAGCAGGCTGTTCCCGCCCCGGTCGGTGAGGGTGCCTTGCAGGCCGCCGCCGCCTGCTTCGCCCTTGGCGATGTAGGTGGAAGTGCTGCCCGGGCCGACGGTCAACGCGAAGGCACCGGCCAGCGTGAGGTCATCGGACAGGGTTTTAGTGGCCGCCGCGCCGGAGGGACCGGACAGAGGATTGAGCGCGAGGCCGATCTGCCCGGCGCTCTTGCTGATGGTGATGGTGGGCGTGTCCTGCGCGCGGAGGGTGGTGGCGCAGAAAAGGCAGAGGGCGAGGATGATGGGAACGGGACGCATGGGAAAAAGCTTCGGCCTGCAAGAAACCAAGCTTCCGGGAAGTTTCAAGAAGCCAAGCAGCGGTAAGACAAAGGAGGCCCGGGATTTATTCGGGCGAAAATCGGAATAATGAGAGATTGATGCAGGGCTGACGCTCAAAGTTCTGCGTTCCTTTCCGTCTGTCATCCTGAGCGAGCCTCGGGCGAGCCGAAGGACCTTCCCGGCCTGAAAACCATGAGAAGCGACCCCAGCAGCCAACCCGGGTCCCCCCTTGCCGCCGGGCGTGGTCATCCTGGCTCTCCTCGCGGGAAGGTCCTTCGGCTCGCCCGAGGCTCGCTCAGGATGACAGAAATTTTGATGCGTCGGCCTTGGAGATTGATGCCGCAGGCGTCGCCAGCTTTTTGTGGTCTGGCTGTTCGGATTTTGAAATTTTCAATCGTCCGTGCGTTTGAAAGCGATGTTGATTTCAAAGTAGCCTTTTTTGGATAACTCGGGCGGGAGGGGATTGAAACGCTTGACCCGGCCCACCGTGGCGAGGACGGATTCGTCCATGATCTCGACCCCGGAGGCCGTCGAGAGCGAGGCGTTGGAAAGGCGGCCGTCCTTGTCCACGCGGATGTGCAGGACCGCGGTGATGTTGCCGCCGACGCTGCCGCTCGCCACCGTGGGTTGATCCCAGACGCTCTTGAGCCGCTCGCCCAGCGCAGAGCCGTACTCGTTGGCGATCTCGGCGGAGTTGCCGTTGCCGACCCCGCTGCCTTTGCCCGAACCGCTGCCCTTGCCGGAGCCGTTGCCATTGCCGCCGCCGCCGGAGGTCGTGCCGCCGCCCCTGCCCGTCGCGCCAGTGTGCCCGCCGCCGCCGTGCAATCCGCCCTCGTCACTGTTGTCGTCTTCGCCATCGCCCGCGTTGATGCCAGCCGCGAGGGCGGCGGCCTTCTTGGCCGCTTCCTCGGCGGTGTCCGGCCGGGCGGCTTTGGCTGGAGCGGCCTTTGATTTCGAAGAGGATTTTGCGCCGGGCGAAGGACTGGCCTTGGCCAGGAAGGGTTCCTTCCTGGTGGTCGGGGCGGGCGAATCCGGGACAGGCTTGGGCGTGGGATTGTCGTCATCCGCGTCGTCGGTGTCGTCGGCAGGCGCTTTCTTTTCCGGCGGCTTCTTGTTGGGGGTGGGTTCGTCCTTCGGTTTCTTGGGCTTGGGGGTAGGAGTCGGGGTCGGTTTGGGCGTGGGCTTTGGGGTAGGCTTGGGCGTGGGTTTGGGTGTCGGCTTTGGCGTGGGGGACGGGGTGGGTCTGGGAGTTGGCTTGGGTGTCGGTGTGGGGGTGGGTGCCGGGGTAGGTTTCGGAGTCGGTTTCGGGCTGGGAGTCGGGGTGGGCGTGGGCGTGGGTGAAGGCGTCGGTTTGGGTGTCGGGGTCGGCGTCGGGGTCGGCGTCGGGGTCGGCGTGGCGCGGCGGTGGGTGGCGAAACCCTCGTCGTCCGCCGGGGCGGCAGTCGGCTCGGGGGTGGCGGCGAGGTCGGTCCGGTCACGTTTGCCACGCGGTTGTGATGGAGGGCGTGGGGTAGAGATGGGAGGGGTGGTGTCCGCATCTTCGTTGGTCGAAGGCGAGTGGGAGGACGCCGGGGAGTTTGGGGCGGCGTCGCCTGCCTGACCGCCGTTGAACGCGTCGGGGCTCATCCAGGAAACTTGCTCGGGCCCCTTCGGACGCTCGGAATGCAGCGCCCAGAACACCCCACCGCCAATCACCAGGAGGTGACCCAGCCCGATGAGGATCAGATTGCGCCGGAATCGGGCTTCAGCATCCATGCAGAGAAGCCGGTGTTATACCGGGTCCGGTGGGCGGGCGCAACCGTGGGGGAGCCGGAAGCAGGGTAAACGCATCTTAAAGTTCTGTCATCCTGAGCGGAGCGAGGCACGAGCGCAGTCGAAGGACCCCTCAGAAGGTACCCGGCTGCCCTGTGGGATGATCGTGCCCGGGTGCAGAGCGTGTCCCTTGCCGAGCGGTCCTTCGGGTCGTCAAACTCCCCTCAGAATGACTGAATCATTGAGAGGCGTTCGCCCTGCGCCGGAAGTCGGCAAGGTCTTTCAGTCTGGCGCAGGCAGGTCAGCTTTGGGGAGCGCACGCGCCTCGCGTGCTGCCGACGGCGCCCCGCCGTCGGCTCCGGGGTGGCGGCCCCCGTTCTTTGGCAAGGCGCCAAAGAGAGCACGCGAAGCGCCTGCGCTCCCCGGACCTTCCGCAAACTGAAAGACCTTGCGGAAGTCGGAATGGGCAGTGCGAGGAGGGGGCACGATCCATTCCCAGAGGGGCCAGCGGCCCGACGGGGAAGGTCTCGGACCCTCCTCCCTCCCTTATCTGCCGTCGGCTTCCGTGATGACGCCCACCTTGGCGATGTGCGTGGCGCGCAGGATGTCCATCACGCCGACCAGCTTTTGCACGGTCAGTTCCTTGTGCGGGCGGATGACCACGGCCAGGTCGGCCCCCTGCTGGGCGCGGAGGGTGTCCAGGCGGGTGCGGAGTTCGGCGAGATCGACGGGGTTGCCGTCGAGTTGGATGGCCGAGTTGCGGTCGATGGAGACGGTGCGGACCTTTTCGGGATCGACCGGCTTGTCGCTGCCCGCGCCGGTGGGCAGGGCGAGGTCCGCGTTGTTTTCGAGCAGCGGGGTCGTGATCATGAAGATCACCAGCAACACGAAACAGAGGTCCAACATCGGGGTGACGTTGATCTCGGAGAGAGTGTGCAAACCCTCCCGCTTGGAGAAGCGAGGCATCGGGGAGGAAGCTTCAAGGTTCAGGGAGGAAGCTTCAAGGAAATTCCGGGTTCGAAAAAAGACGGAACGCGGCAGACTGACCGGGAACGAGGACGGTGCAGCAAAAGGGAGGATGATCGTGGTGGCAGAGTCGGATAGGAATGTATATTCTCCGGTCCCCTCCTATGGATTCAGTTCCTGATTCTCCCCTGGCCGCACCTGCCGTCCCCGTGCCAGCCACGGTGGCACCGGTCAAGCACCCCTGGTACAGTTGGCGGCGGCTGGGTTATAACTTTCTGACGCTGTCCATCGTGCTGCACCTGCTCTTTGGGTCGGGGGCGGGATTTCTGATCGTGGCGACCATCGCGGGCAAAAAAAAGCCTGAATTTGCGCCGCCGGGGCCGAAGGGGCCGAACGCTTCCACGCGGGCTCTGGAGCACAAGGTCAGCCTGGCCAAAAAGCAGAATACCATGAGCGCGCCGTCGGCGGTCAAGCGGGTCACCACGACCAGCCTCTCCAAGACCGTGCTGCCCGCGATGCCTGCCATGCCCAAGATGGACGCCGCCGTCCTCCCCGCCGCCATGAGCGGCATGGGCGGCAGCGGCATGGGACTGGGCGGATTCGGCGGGGGTGGCGGGGGTGGCGG
>CAHJWO010000011.1 GCA_903642295.1 PVC group bacterium
GGCCTGCTCTGAAACGTGGGCCGGCTGGGACTCGAACCCAGAACCAATTGATTAAAAGTCAACTGCTCTAACCATTGAGCTACCAGCCCGTATTGACGGACGGATTTATTACCTCTTTCCGTCGCTGGATGCAAGTGTTCTTCCTACGATGGCGCTTCGTATGGAGGAAGTGCGGCCAACAGGTCGTGCAAAGTGTGGCTGGGCCGCTCCAGGCGGAAGATGCGCAGGCCCGAAGCCTCCGCACCCCAGTCTTTTTCGGGATCATCCCCGACGTGGATCGCTTCCGCGGCACTGACATCCAATCTGGCTAGCGCAGCCTGAAAAATAGCGGGATCAGGTTTATCCGCACCAACTTCGCTGGAGATCACGATGGCATCGAAAAATTCACGCAGGCTCAAATGGTCGAGGATCGTGTAGAGCCGGCGGTCGAAATTAGAGATCAATCCGAACCGCAGCCCGCGTGCGCGCAACGTCTCTAACGTGGGCCGCACGTCGGCATAAGCCTCCCAGACCCCCGGCAGCGTGAAATGTGCGTAAACGGCCTCGAAGTAATCGGCCATACGAAAAACCTGTGCGGCCTCCGGCGTGAGAACTTGCGTCAGAACATTGGTCACCAAATCGCGCCACCAGCCTTTGTCATCGTCCAACCGCGGGCCGCCGCTGGAGCATCGCGCCGGAGCTGACGCCCAGGCTTTTTTGAAAGCGTGATTGAGCGTATCCGCATCGAGCGTGGCACCGAATCGCGCGGCGACCTCCCGATAGTGCTCACCAACGGAGCGCGGCAGATAAATCAACGTCCCGGCGGCATCGAAGAAGATCGCTTTGAGCATTTGTCGGGGCTGGAGGAGAAAACCGGCGTCGCCACCGCTAAAATCCGGTCGGCAAACTTTGGGGGACGCACTTGCGCAGGCGGTTGCGAATTAAGCAACAAGTATGAGCAATTCTCTCTCTGACACAATCTCGACCCTCAACAAACTGATCGAAACTTGCAAGGACGGTCAGGAGGGCTTCCGGCTCGCCGCCGAAGCCATTACCGACGACGAGGACCTGAAAGGCTTTCTTTTTTCGTGCTCCCTGCAGCGGTCGAAATTCGCCGGGGAACTCCAAAATGAAGTGATCAGTCTTGGCGAACCCGGCCCGTCAGAAAGTTCCACTGTCAAATCCGCTTTACATCGCGGTTGGATCAACCTCAAGACGACCCTCACGGGCAACAACAACCACGCGATCCTCGCCGAGTGCGAACGCGGGGAAGACACCGCCGTGGCCGATTACAAAAAGGCCATTGCGACGGATCTTTCCTCCCCTTTATCGGAAATCGTCAACCGGCAGTTTCAGGAAGTACTGGCCACCCACAATTCCGTCAGGGGTCTGCGCGATCAGTTGGCAGCGCAAAAGCCCCCGACTCGTAGCGCCTCACAGGTGGTCAGCGACTTCCAATCTACGCTGCAAGAAAAGGGGAAAAACTTTGGTGCCACCGCGGCAGACAGTTGGGCCGGTGCCCGTGGCAAAACGAACGATCTTTTGCAGGATACCGAGGAATACGTGCGCGAAAATCCGTTTCCGGCCATTCTGACGGCGCTCGGGGTTGGCTTTGCCTTGGGCCTGTTGGTGCGGCTGCTGGAATCTCCTCGCCGCGATACCATTGAGGTGCCGATTCCCAAGGCGGCCCAGAAAGTGCGCGATTTCGATTACCAAGCAGCCGTCCTGCCCTTCCTGTGGCCGGTGGTCAAGTTCTTCTCCAGCAATTACGCTGCCTCCCGTAAAGCAGCGAACAAGGCTTATAAGCAAGCTTCGAACATTGACGTAAGCGATTACGTCGATCCGCTGGTGAAAAAGGCGAAGAAGATGTTCTAAGCGCCACGATCACCCTCAACATTCGGCCAAAGTCCTGACGTCGGTTTCCGCTTACGTCGGGACTTCTGCCATCTACTCATCCCTCAAAAAATATGTCATTACTAGATCAACTCAGTGGATTGCTCGGCAACGTCACGGGCGGTAACCTTAGCGAAGCAGAAACGCACGCCCATTACGACCAGATTGCCCAAGCCGTTCCGCAGCAACGACTCGGCGCAGCGATGGGGCCGGCCTTGTCGAATCTCGACACCGACGAAGTTCAATCAGGAGTAGCGAACTCCGCCAGCCAGATGTCCCCGCAGCAAAAAGGCGGTCTGGTAGGGACTCTGCTGGGCGCGCTCGGCTCGTCGGGCGGAAACATCGGTTCGCTACTGGGACAACTCGGCGTTGACCCGAGTGTCGCCAGTAACCCGCAGAATGCTTCCCCGGATGACATCGGCAGGCTGGCCGCTCATGCCAAGGAGAACAACCCAGGAGTGTTCGGGGAGGCCATGTCGCTTTACTCGCAGCATCCAACCCTAGTGAAAGCCCTTGGCACACTCGCCATCGCCCAGATTGCTCGCCATCTCGCCAATCCACAGGCGTAACGACATTCGTCTGACGTTTGCAAGCCGCCCATCCGCGAAAGGTGGGCGGCTTCGCTTTTGGATGGATCCGTCCCGGCAAGCGGAGGGCAGTTCGCGTCCATGCGAAATTGCTCACCAAGAGCTTGACCTGAACCGGGGACACCACTACCTTCCGTGCTTGGAAGGAACGCTCGAAAGTTCTCATCGAACCGGTGGGTGCTCCTAAGACGACGGGCTGTAGCACAGCTTGGTAGTGCGCTTGAATGGGGTTCAAGAGGTCGCTGGTTCGAATCCAGTCAGCCCGAAGTCTGTCTCCGCTGCTTATTTAGAAAATGGCTGGTTGCCGCCAGTCAGCAAATCTGGACGGATGGTTCTGGTCAAGTTCAGTGCCTGCTCGCGTCGCCAGCCCGCGATGGCGGCGTGGTTCCCCGACAACAGGACCGGCGGCACGGCGTGACCACGATAATCGACCGGACGCGTGTACTGCGGACCCTCAAGCAGACCGGCATGTGCACCGCTGAACGAATCCTGCTCTGCCGACTGTGCGTCGCCCAATACCCCCGGCAGGAGACGGACCACCGCGTCAACGATCACCATCGCCGCAACCGCGCCGTTGGTCAGCACGAAGTCGCCGATGGAAATTTCGTCGTCCACGAGGAACTCACTGACGCGATGGTCCACGCCTTCGTAGTGCCCACAAATGAAAATGAGGTGTCCGTGAGACGATAGCTCCCGCGCGGTCTCCTGCCGGAAAACGCGCCCCTGCGGGCTAAGCAGGATCACGTGGGTATCGGGCTGCCGGAGGGCTTCCACCGCGTCGAAAATCGGCTCGGGTTTCATCACCATGCCCTGCCCGCCGCCATAAGGAACGTCGTCGGTGGTGCGGTGCTTGTCCCGCGCCCAATCGCGGAGGTTGTGAACGCAGAGTTTGGCGGCCCCCGCGAGTTGAGCGCGTTTGAGGATGCTTGCGCCGAAGGCACCCTCGCAGATCGCGGGAAAGAGCGTGAGAACGTCGATGGAAAGCATCGCGTTTGGACGGAGTGCGCTTCCTCCGGTTACCCGGCAGGCACGTTTTGCTCCACGATCTCGAACGCGCAGCGACCGCCATGACGCGCGGCGGCGGCACCAAGCAGGTTGCGGATGGCGCGGATGGTATGTCCGCCTTTGCCGATCACTTTGCCAACCTCGGAGGGCGGCAGTTCCAGCAGAAACGAATGGATGTCTCCGCGATTTTCCTCGCGCAAAATCATCTCCTCGGGGCGGTCAATCAACTGGCCAACCACAAACATCAGGAACTCTTTCATGGCCGAAGTTCCCCAGTCATCTCACATCGAATCGCGCGAGATGACGTTCACTTGGGATCAGGCCGCCGTCGCGCCAGTGGCGCTACCGGCCAGCAGCCCCGACTTGCGAGCCTTCTTGATAATGCTGCGCACCGTGTCAGAGGGCCGCGCGCCGCATTTGATCCAGTAGTCCGACCGGGCAAGGTCGATCGTCGAGTTATCGCCCTTCACCTTGGGGTCGTAGGTGCCGATGATCTCGATGAACTTGCCGTCACGCGGGCTGCGCTGATCGGCCACCACCACCTTGTAGTAAGGGTGGTTGAGACTGCCTTCTCTCCTCAAACGAATTGCCACTGCCATAATCTTGTATTCTCTGAATGGGTTTTGCGGAACGGTTCACTTACCACAGTTTCCGCCCCGTCGATAGGGAAAAGCGAAAAAGTTCAGCGCAAACGCCCCGGCTTGGGCATTCCGGGCATCCCCGGCATCCCGCCCCCACCCATGCGGCCCATCATCTTTTTCATCTTGCCCATGTTCTTCATCATCTTGCGCATCTGCTGAAACCGTTGCAGCAGTTCGTTGACCTCGGTGACGCTGGTGCCGCTGCCGGCCGCGATACGGCGGCGGCGGCGGGCGTCGAGCAGATCGGGTTTGCGCCGCTCCTTGCCCGTCATGGACAGGACAATGGCTTCCGCCTTCTTCAACTCCTTGCCGTCGGTGGGCAGGTCCTTCATGTTGCCCATCCCGGGCAGCATGGCGAAAATGTTTTCCAACGGTCCGAGCTTTTTAATGAAGCGCATCTGGGCCAGGAAATCCTCGAAGTCGAAGCTGGCGGTCCGCAGCTTTTCCTCCATCCGCCTGGCTTCCTCCTCGTCCATCGCCTCGGCCGCTTTTTCGACCAGGCCGACGATGTCGCCCATGCCGAGGATGCGGCCGGCCAGCCGCTCGGGGTAGAACGGTTCGAATTGATCGAGCTTTTCACCGATACCCGCGAACTTGATCGGCTGGTGCGTCACCTCGCGCATGGAGAGCGCCGCGCCGCCCCGGGCATCGCCGTCCAGTTTGGTGAGCACCAGGCCCGTGATGCCCAGCGCGTCGTTAAAGTGGGTGGCCACGCTGACCGCTTGCTGGCCGGTGGCGGCGTCCGCGACGAGCAGGACTTCCTGCGGATTGAGCGCCTCGCGCAGACGGCGAAGTTCATGCACCAGGGGCTCGTCGATCTCCTGACGACCGGCGGTGTCGTAAATCTGCACGTTCGCGCCCGGCTGCTCGGCGGCCCAGGCAGCGGCTTCCCGGCCCACCTTGACCAGATCCGTCTCGCCCGGCTGCGGGCGGAACACCGGCACGCCGACCTGACCGGCCAGCGTCACCAACTGCTCGATAGCCGCCGGCCGCTGCAAGTCGCAGGCGATCAGCAACGGACTGCGCCCCTGTTTCTTGAGGTACTGGGCGAGCTTGGCGCTGCTGGTCGTCTTGCCCGCCCCGTTGAGACCGACCATCATGATCCGCGCCGGTTTGTCGAGGTTGAGCGGCGAGGCATCCCCACCGAGCAGCGTGGTCAGTTCGTCGTGGAAAATCTTTACGATCTGCTGCCCGGGCGTCACGCTGCGCAGGACTTCCTGGCCCAGCGCCTTGGTCTTGACGCGCGCGATGAAATCCTTGGCGACCTGGAAATGCACGTCCGCTTCGAGCAGGGCGAGACGGACCTGACGCATCGCGTCGTTGACGTTGGTCTCGCTGATCGCGCCCTGGCCGCGCAGGTCCTTGAAGATGTCCTGGAGCTTGTCGCCGAGTTGGGAAAACATGACGCGAAATCGGGCTCAGAGCTTCGTGACGGGCTTGGGGCTGGCAGCAGCCGGGGCTTTCGCCGGATCGTAATTGAAGTCCCACCGGGTTTCCGCCGGTTTACCGCCGATGGTGGCGCTGACGATGACCGTAACGTTCTTATCCGTCAGAGGCTGCACCACCTGGTACGACAGGTTCTTGCTGGCGGGATCGTAGGTGGATTTTACGACGCCCAAGCCGCTGATGCGCATCTTGATGCTGGCCGGGTCCACGTCGCCCATCGTGGCGAGGTTGGCTTTGATAACCGGCTTTGGATTGGTGATCGTCTCCCCCTGGGCGGGGACCGTGACCATCGACGACGCGGCCATCTGCGCCATCGACGGCTCAGCGGGGAGCGGCCCCCCCGCGCCGCCACCGACCATCGTGAGCGCATCCTGAAAGATTTTCGGGTTGCCTTGTTCGACCGCGTAGCGTCCCAGCAGGTCGGCCGCCGGGGCGGAATAACCGAGACGCTGGCCATAGACGGTAAAGGCGCCTTCGTAACCCGCTTCTTTGACCATCTCGCGCACCTTTTGGTTATATTTGCCGAAGGGGTACGCCAGGCAGTTCACCTTGATGCCCAACTGTTTTTCCAAGGTCTGCTTCGAGCCGATGATCTCCTTCCGCAGCCAACCGTCTTCACCGAGGGATTGCACGTCCGCCTGGATCATCCCGTAAGTATGGGCATCCACGGCATACTTGTCGCGTGGGTTGCGGAGGTCGCCATGGGAATAGGTGTGGGATTCGATGTCCACGCCCGCGTCGCGCATTTCGCCGAGTTGGTCCCAGGTGATCGACTTGCCGCCCGAGCCGATGTAGTTCACGTACACGAACATGGTGAACGGATAGTTGAACTTTTTGAGGATCGGCCAGGCGGAGTCGTAACCGGAAGAATATCCGTCGTCGATGGTGACGACGGCACACTTGGGCGGGATCTCCTTGTCGCCGCGACGCCAGGCGAGGAAGTCCTGCATGGGTATCACGGCAAAGTTGGCGTCCTTGAGCGCCTGCATTTCCTTTTCGAACTCGGCGGGAGTGATCGCCAAAGGATCTTTCGGGCGGGGTTTTTCTTCCAGCCGGTGGTAGCAAAGCACCATGACCGCCGCGCTCTTGTTGACGGCCGGTGCCACCGGCCTCGCCGGCGTGGCAGCGGCAACCGGGGCGGCGGCTGTCCCCGCTCCAGACGGGTGCGGCGCGACGGGTCCCGAGGGGTCGCCGGGGGCCGGAGAGCCCGCTGCCGGGGGCGACCCGCCGGCCTTTTTCTTGGCAACCAAAGCTTTGATCTTGCTGCAACCGGACCCGGACAGCCCCAGAACGAGCAGCATGGCGATGAGCAGCGGAGCTTTGCCGGAGAGAAATTTCATGGAATCAGCGATTAAAAAGCTTCGAAAACGGATACGCGGCCGACCTCGGACCCGACTACGTTGTCTCGATAAAAACAGGGCAAACGATGCGACGCCCACGGACGGTGTCAAGTTTGTGGAGTGCAAGAAAAACGCTTTCCTCCATTGGAAGTTCACCGGGTTGGTTGCCCGCGGCAAAGACGGCAAATGGTGAACGGGACTTGCCAATCGCCGGGGGCGTCAGGACGGGCGTTCCTCCGCATCCGGCACGAGGTGTCTTCGCGCCAAAGCGTGCGCCACCGCGCAGCACAGGATCGCCCACGCGCTGCCTAACCCCCACCCCGCCAGCACGTCCGTCGGATAGTGGACGCCCAGATAAACACGGCTGCACCCGATCAAGCCGATCAACGTTACGGCTACCACCAGCAAATAAATCTTGGTCCTCCAATCCGGCACCGCCCGCGCCAGCAAGGCGGCCAGGGTCAGGTAAGCGACGGAGGAAAGCATGGAGTGCCCGCTGGGAAAGCTGGAGGTGGCGATGTCGGTCAGGTGCGGAACGAGCGCAGGCCGCGGACGATGGAACGCGTGCTTGATCACCAGGCTCAGAATCGTCCCCCCGACCACAGACACCAGGACGATGCTCAGGAGTCCGTAGCGGCGTTGCAGGCAGAGATAACCCGCCACGGCTCCGGTGACGAGACCGATCTCCACCACCCCACCAAAGGCGGTCACGTCCCGCGCCACTTGCAGCAGCCAGGGCGGACCGATGGGCGTCGCCAGATCGCCCGGTTGTCGAAGGGCGACGAGCAGACGCTCGTCGAACTTGCCCACGTCGCCTTCCGCCACCTCTTCCGCCAGCGCGATGAAAGTCCACAACCCGGCGGCCGCGCAAAGGACTGTCAGGAGCATGGCGACCTCCAACCTCCCAGAGCGTCGAACCCAATTTGCAAACCGCATGACCGGAGCAGGAACGTTCCACATGAGCATCTGAACCTGTTTACCTACTCAAACTGAACCGGGACGATTTTCGGCGGCTTCCAACACTCGCTCGCGGTGCCGCTCCTCGGCGTCCACCAATGAAAGGAAGATTTTTTCGAGGACACCGTCGTGACCGGTATTCTGGCTCCGCAGTTCTTCCACGGTGCCGAGGGCGATCAACTGCCCGTGGTTAATGATGCCGATACGATCCGCCATTTCCTCCGCGACGGAGAGCGTGTGGGTGGACAGGAAAACGGTGCATCCGGCCCGGCTGCGCGCCTTGAACTCGTCCTTCACGATGCGGGCATGTTTGGGATCGAGGCCTACCATCGGCTCGTCGATGATGAACACGCTGGGATCGTGCAATAATCCGGCGGCGATGGCGACACGCTGCCGGGTGCCGTGGCTCAGGTTCTCGATGAGTTCGTTGTGGTAATCGGCGAGGTGAAATTGCTCGAACATCGCTCCGGTTTGCGAGGCGATCCGCGCCTTCGGCATCTCGTAAATTTCCCCCACGAAGCGCAGGAACTCACGCGGGGTCAGTTTTTCGTATAGAAAGGGAAAATCCGGCACGTAGCTGATGAGGCGCTTGGCCAACGTCGGATCGCGCTGGATGTCGAACCCCGCCACTCGAATGCGGCCCGCGCTCGGTTTCAGCAGGCCTGCGAGCATCTTGATGGTGGTGGTCTTGCCGGCTCCGTTCGGACCCAGGAACGCGAAGAACTCGCCCTGGCGGATGTCGAGGTCCAAACCGTTGACGGCGCACAATGCGCCGAAATTTTTCGTGAGGCCGGAGGTCTGGATCATGGCGGAAGTCGGGGGCAGGCGTTGCGCTCAGGGATTCAAGGCACCGTCCAACAGTTCCACCCCGGCGAAGGTACGCACCGCCAGGATTTGACCCAGTTGATTGAGATGAATCGTCGTTTCCAGACCGTTGGGATCTTTCAGGCTGACGACGTAGGTTTCAATCTCGTCCCTGTTCATGAGCAACTTGCCGTGCCGTGCCGTGACCGAGAAATTCGCAGCCTGCTGTTGCTGAATGCGGGCCAGGGCGGTCGGATCAATGCCCAGCGCACGCAATTCGGGCCGGTCGAGCAGGTGAGACACCGTCCCGGTATCCTCGCTCAACATTTCGTCGCCCCGCTGAACGGAGTAGTGCCAGACCCCGGTGACGGGCGTCCCATCCAGAACGACCGTCATCCCGGAAGTGAGTTGTCCGGGCGCGTGAAAAACGGCGGAAAGATGCAATTGATGGACCTCGTTGCGCGCGTCCAGTTCCATCCTCCCGTGGAGAACGACGTTTTGCCGGCCCAGCCACGGAAGGTCAGCGCTGAAGACGCCCATTGCGTTGAGAAAATGTCCGGCATCGTCCGGCGTCCCCGGGGCCGAAGACTTGCGATGGGGCTCGATGTTCAGGTTACCCAACCGCTGCCGCTGGTTGTAGAGGACGAGATTGGAGGATTCCTCATGCAGGAACATCAGTTTCCAGAGGTACGCGGTCGGCACGGACAATGATTCGGATTCCGGCGAAAACCATTCCAGGCGCACCAAAAGAACCATCATGCCGAGCCAGAAAGCGATGATTCCCACGACGAGCGCCCGGTAGAACACAGGCCAGAATAGAGCAAAGGCCACGCCTTCTTGCAAACCTCGCCTCGCCATCCGGCCAAACAGGGAGGTCACCGCGTTTCCCTAGGACACGACGGTTGAGCGCGATGTCCACTGCGGTGGGATGGCTCCGACGACTCCGCCTCGACCGATCGTTGTTCCGATGAAGGTTGAACACAAAATTATCGCGGCTTTCGTCATCGGATTCATGGCGGTATTGCTCGTGGGCGCGGCGACTTATTTTAACGCCCGCAGTTTGCTGGATCGGCACAGTATGGTCGTTCACACCTACCAGGTAATCAGCGGGGTCGATGACCTCCTGAACAGCGCCGACGAAATGGAAAGTGGCGCGCGCGGTTACCTGCTCACCGGCAAGCAGGAGTACCTTCAGCCCTACCACGCGGGTCTCAATACGATGCAGGGTACGCTGGCCAGCGTGCGCGCACTGACCGCCGACAACCCCGTGCAGCAGCGGAACCTCGATGCGCTGCAAACGTCGCTGAACCGCGCCATCGCCGGAACCCAGACCGAAGTGAACGCGCGCAGCCTCCAAGTGAACGGCCCGGCCCCGACAATCAGCATCGAGGACAAGGAGAACATGGATCAGGTGCGCTTCAATATCGCCACTCTGAAAGCCCACGAAAACCAGTTGCTCGTGGAGCGAGACCTCCAGTCACGCGCCAGCGCCCGGCAGACCCTCACCAACTTTGCCATTCTGCTCGTGCTGGCCGTCGTGCTTTTGGGCTTCTTCTACGTGTTCATCCGGCACGATCTCAGCGCGAGACGCCGCACCGACAAGGCGCTGCGGGAGAGCGACAAGAAGATTCGCGGCGTGATGGATAGCGCCCCGGATGCTTTGTTGATCACAGACAAAGACGGCAAAATCCAAATGACAAATGCCCAGGCGGAGCGTCTGTTTGGTTATCCGAGGAACGATTTCAACGGGCGGAAGATCGACGATCTCCTGGTCATGCGCGCCGAACCGGCCAAGGAAGCAGACGATGACGCCGTTTTACCGCTGTCGAAGGATCGCGCCTTTCAGGATTTCCGGTCGCTCGGGGCGCGCTTTGACGGCGTACGTCCCGATGGAACCACTTTCCCCATCGACCTGAGCCGCAGCCTCGTGCAGATGGGCGACGAACAAATTCACATCAGCGCGGTGCGCGACCGCACGGAGCAGCAGCGCGCGGAAGAATCCCTGCGCAAGTTCTCGCTCGATCTGGCGCGGTCCAACGCGGAACTGGAACGATTCGCCTACGTGGCCTCCCACGATTTGCAGGAGCCGTTGCGCATGGTCAGCAGCTACACCCAACTTCTCGCCAAGCGCTACAAGGGAAAGCTGGACGCAAACGCGGACGAATTCATCGGTTACGCCGTGGATGGAGCCAGCCGGATGCAAAAGCTGATCAATGACCTCTTGGCGCTCTCGCGGGTTGGCACGCAGGCCAAGCTCAGCGAACCGGTGGACACCGGCGTGGTGCTGCGGCGAGCGATTTCCGACAGCCAGTTGGCGATTGATGCTGCCGGAGCCGCGGTTGCGGTGCCGGAGAACATGCCCGTCGTGCTGGCTGATGGCATCCAGATCGGCCAGTTGTTCCAGAATCTGATCGGAAATGCGCTCAAGTTTCGCGGAGCGGACGCCCCCCGGGTCCAGGTGGCCGTGGAACCCTCAGAAGACGGAACGTTCTGGAAATTTTGCTTCAAGGACAACGGCATCGGGATCGAACCGCAGTATTTCGAGCGGATTTTCGTCATCTTTCAGCGACTCCACAGCAAAGAGAGTTACCCGGGCACGGGGATCGGCCTCGCCATCTGCAAAAAGATCGTCGAACGCCTCGGCGGGCAACTCTGGGTGGAAAGCACCGTCGGCCAGGGGGCGGCATTCTACTTTACCCTGCCGGCGGTTCCGTGATAGGTAAAACGTTCGGATAAACCCTGATTTTCTCTATGCGCCCCATCGAAATTTTGTTGGTTGAAGACAACCCGGGCGATGTTCGCTTGACGCAGGAAGCCCTCAGCGAAGCCAAGGTCCGCAACAATCTCGCCGTGACCCGTGACGGCGTGGAGGCCCTGGCCTACCTCCGCCGGGAGCCGCCTTTCGAGAACGCGGTCCGTCCGGATCTCGTGCTGCTCGACCTCAATCTGCCCCGCAAGGACGGGCGCGAGGTGCTGGCGGAAATCAAGGTCGATCCCGAGCTGCGGCGGCTGCCCGTGGTCGTGCTGACCACTTCCACCGCCGAAAAGGACATCCTGGAAAGCTATAACCTTTACGCAAACTGTTACATCAATAAACCGGTGGACCTCGATCAGTTCGTCAAGGTTGTTACTTCCATCGAAGACTTTTGGCTGACCATCGTGAAACTGCCCTCATAAGCCGCCGAGGCGGGGTAAGCATTCGCCATTGGACGGGGAGGCGCACTGGCCCGATAGTCTGTCCCATCGGCACGTCGTCGTTCGTCGTCGTAGTATGACTGCTCAACCCCTCATCCGCTTGCTCCTCATCGAGGATAATCCGGGTGATGCGCGCCTCGTGCGGGAACACCTTTCGGATGCTTCCGGCAGCCATAATTTTTCCCTCGATCATGCTCCCACGCTGGCGGACGCCGTCCGTTTCGTCGGGGAGCACGAGCCGCCGGAGATCGTCCTGCTCGACCTGAGTCTGCCGGATAGCTTTGGCCTGGATACCCTGGCCCGCTGGCAATCGACGGCCCCCACTTTGCCCGTCATCGTGCTGACCGGCTCGGACGACGAGGCACTGGCCGTAGCCGCCGTGCGCGAGGGTGCGCAAGATTATCTGGTGAAGGGCCGGATTGACGGCGGGTTGCTCGTCCATTCCATTCGTTACGCCATCGAACGCAAGAAGGTGCAGGAAGACCTGCGCCAAGCCAAGGATGATCTGGAAAAGCGCGTCGAGGAACGCACCACGGAGTTGCGCGAGATCAATGCCCGGCTCCAGGGTGAAATCACCGAGCGGACGCTTGCCCAGCAGCAAGCCGCGGAGCTTTTGCAGCGCGAGCGCATCGCGCGGGCGGAGGTCGAAAGCGTCAACCGCAGCAAGGACGAGTTCCTGGCGATGCTTTCGCACGAGCTTCGCACGCCGCTAAACGCGATCCTGGGTTGGTCGGAGATTCTGCACTCCGACGAGTCGAGCGAGGCGGAATTCCGCGAGGGCATCGAGGTCATCGAACGCAACGCCCGGGCGCAGGCCCGGTTGGTGGAAGACGTGCTGGAAGTATCGCGGATCATCTGCGGCAAGATTCACCTTTCCATCGGTTCGGTCGACTTGTCGGCGGTCATCGACGCCGCGCTGGCCAGCGCGCGGCCTGCCGCCGCCGCCAAGGGGGTTACCCTGCACCGGTCGCTCGATACTTTGCCGCAACCTTCTCCGGGCGATGCGGTCCGCCTTCAGCAGGTCGTATGGAACCTGCTCTCGAACGCGATCAAGTTCACCCCGGCTGGTGGGGATGTCACCGTGCGGGCGTTTCAAACTGACGGACAGACTTTGATCGAGGTTGCCGACAGCGGCGTCGGCATCAAGGCCGATTTTTTGCCGTACGTGTTCGACCGCTTCCGGCAGTCCGATGGGTCGATTACCCGCAGTCACGGCGGCCTGGGTCTGGGATTGTCGATCTCCCGGCATCTGGTGGAAATGCACGGGGGCACCATCTCCGCGAGCAGCGTCGGCGAAGGCCGGGGCGCGCTGTTTTCCGTGCATCTCCCCTTGCGCTTGTCGCCGGAGACCCGAGCGATTTTTGACCGGGCCCCGGCGGTTCAACCCGTGATTGCCGCGGCGTCGCTCGACCCGTCCTGTCTGGAAGGAATCGTGATCCTCGTGGTCGATGACGAGCCCGATTCGCGCAAGGTTCTCACGCGGCAACTTTTGCGGGCGAAGGCGGACGTGCGCGAGGCGGATTCGGCCAGGCAGGCCACGGAAATCCTCGCCCACTGGACGCCAGATGTGTTGATCAGCGACATCGCCATGCCGGGCGAGGACGGGTACAGTCTGTTACGGCGTTTGCGAGCGTCCTCGGAAGAATCGTTGCGCACCCTGCCCGCCATCGCGTTGACGGCATTCGCACGGAGCGAAGACCAAGCCCGCGCGCTGGAGGCCGGTTTTCAGAGGCACTTGCCGAAACCTTTCGACCCCGGCGCGCTTTTTTCGGCGGTTCGCGCCCTGACCCAACGGCGCGCCCCCGTTCCTGCGGCGGCGAACTGAGATCGTTCGACACCGACGTTAGCAACGGATCACGGGATGATGAGGACCTGCCCCTTTTTGAGCTTGGTTGCGTCCGGCACCGCGTTGAGATTGGCGTCCTGGATGTCTTTTGTGCGGGTCTTCGTTTTGTAAAACTTCCGCGAGATGCTCGCCAGCGTATCACCCGGCTGCACCACATAGGTCCGGGAGCCCGGCGCGAGCTTTTTGTCGGTATCCTTACCGGCGGTCTTGCCGGATTTATTTGGCGCCAATGGGCCGCCAGCGACGGCGGCAACCGGATTGTCCCGGGCAGCGAGTTGTTTCTTCAATTCGGCGTTTTCCGTTTTGAGGCGCATCGCGTCGGTATGGCTGATTAAAGTGCCCCCGGCCAGGTTGGTCGCCAAAGTCAGTTCCAGGCGGGCAAGGTTGGCCTGCGCCTCCTTGACGTGCGAACCATTCGGAGACAACTCCATGTAGCGGCGGAAGTGATGCACGGCGCTGACCGGGTCGCTGAGCTTTTCCGCGTAAATGAGCCCCATTCGAAAATGCGCGTCGGAGGTTTTCGCCGTGCCGTCGAGTGCCTGCTCATAGGCATTGACCGCGCCGCGAAAATCACGGGCGGCCTGCCGTTGCTCGGCGTCATCCATGCCCCGTTCCGAGCGGTCGAATGGCGAATGATCACAACCCGCCAGCAGCAGCCCTGCCAGCAGCAGAGCCAACCAACCGCTGGCGGACCGGTCAAACGGGGCTCCCAACCGTGGATCAAACATCCCGACCGATTTCTTGAGGACGCTGATCACTTATAAGTCCAATTTGTCCAGGGCTTTGACGGTGTGCTTCAACATCTCCAACCGGGCGCTCCACTTGAAGTTGCCCGCGATCAGATGCCAGGGCGCACCGAGCGACGAGGTGCGCTCGAACATCTCCTCCGCCGCCGTGTTGTGCTCGTCCCATTTGCGCCGGTTGCGCCAATCCTCGTCGCTGATCTTCCAACTCTTGTACGGGTCGGCTTCGCGGCGTTTGAAGCGGGCAAGCTGTTCATCTTTGGTGATATGAAAATAAAATTTCATGATCACAGCCTTATCGTCGAGGAACAATCGCTCGAAATCATTGATTTCCCGATAGGCGCGCTTCCACTCGGCTTCGCTGGCAAAGCCTTCCACCCTTTCCACGAGAACGCGCCCGTACCAGGAGCGATCAAACACCGCGATCTGGCCGCGCGGGGGCAACCGGTTCCAAAACCGCCACAAATAATGGTGGCCGTATTCCTCGGCGGTCGGCTTGACCGTGGAATAGACGCGCACGGTGCGCGGGTCGAGTTTCTCGACCAGCCGTTTGATGGCTCCCCCCTTGCCCGCCGCGTCCGGTCCCTCCGCCACGACGATCAGACTGTGCTTGTTGTTCTCGGCGAGCTTGAGTTGCAGCTTGATCAGCCGCAATTGATACTCTTTGAGCTTTGCCTTGTAATGCTCCTCGGTGCTGTCGGCAGTCTGATCCAGGTCGTCCAGTCCCCACTCCGAACTGGCCGTTGGTCGTGGCAGGGTGGTTTCTCGCTCCATGACGTATGAGGGATAAGGGGACAAACAGCAGGTGCGGGCGGGCAACTAAGGCGATCAATCAAAGGAAAACGGCTTCGTCCGGCAGGAGCACCGGGATGCCGTCGCGGATCGGGTAAGCGACCTTCCCATCCGCGCGAATCAGAGCCGCCATGACGCTCCCTGTCATAGAGGTTGACACCTCGCTCGGCAACTCTTCATTGCGCCCGGCCTTGGCGAGCCACCGTTCGTTGATCATCGACAATGCCCGGGGATCGGCCAGCGTCAGCTTCTGGCCGGTCAACGGGCATCGCAGCAGGAGCAGTAAATCGGCGTCGATCATTTTACGCGCAATTCCGAACGTCGTACCTCGATCCGTCACCCGGGCGGTCAGTATTTCGGCACGCTGGGGTCCACCTCGTTTGCCCAAGCCTCGATCCCGCCCGTGACATTCACGAGTTTGGAGAAACCCGCTTCTTGCAATGTCCGCAAGGCCTGGGCGCTGCGGCGTCCCGTTTTGCATTGCAACGCGATCATCTGGGCGCTGTCCAATTCGCTCATCCGCGACGGCAATTCTCCCAGCGGGATCAGCTTGGAACCCGGGATGCGCGCGATGTCGTATTCGTAGGGCTCCCGCACGTCGAGCAAAAGAAAGTCTTCCCTGGCGTCGAGCTTGCGTTTTAGCTCCGCCACGTCGATCACCGGCACCGCCTCCTGCGCCGCCTCCGCCGCCGCCGCCTGCGGGACCCCGCAGAATTGGTCGTAGTCGATGAGGTCGGTGATCGTCGGATGGTCGCTGCAAACCGGGCACTTCGGGTCGCGCCGCAGCTTGAATTCGCGGAACTTCATTTTCAACGCGTCGAAGTGGACCAACCGGCCAATCAACGGCTCGCCGATGCCGATGATCAATTTGACCGCCTCAATCGCCTGCATGACCCCGATGATCCCGGGCAACACGCCCAGCACCCCACCCTCCGCGCAACTCGGGACCATCCCCGGGGGCGGCGGCTCGGGGAACATGCACCGGTAGCAGGGTCCCCCCAGATGCGGAGCAAACACCGTGCATTGTCCCTCGAAACGGAAGATCGAGCCGTAGATGTTCGGCTTTTTGAGAAAAACGCAAACGTCGTTGGACAGGTAACGGGTGGGAAAATTGTCCGTGCCGTCGATGACGAGGTCGTAAGGCTCGGCAATTTGCCGGGCGTTGTCGCTGGTAAACAGTGCGTCGTGAAGGTCAACCTGCACGTTGGGGTTCGTGTCGCGGATGCGGTCCTTGGCAGAGTTGAGCTTCTTCCGGCCCACGTCTTCGGTGCCGTGGAGAATTTGCCGCTGGAGATTGGAATAATCGACCACGTCGAAATCGACCAGCCCGATGCGCCCCACTCCGGCCGCCGCCAGGTACAGCGCAATCGGCGACCCCAATCCGCCCGTGCCGATGCACAAAACCCGCGCCGCCTTGAGCCGCTTTTGACCTTCCAGGGTCACCTCCGGCATGATGAGATGCCGTGAATAGCGGGCGACCTCGTCATTGCTGAACCGGACGTTTTCGAGCCGGGCGGGATCGAGGATTCCCCCGGGCACGGTGATTGGGGCAAGCGGCTTATCGGACATGGCAGCCGCCAATATCCCCGCGCCCGCCGGTTTGTCCAACCCCCGGCTCGCTTGCCACGGCGGCGATTATTTCGACATCGCCCGCGCCAAACGCGCGGCCACGTCGTCGTAGTTGATGACCGTCATGAACGCCTTGACGTAGTCGGCTCGCTTATTTTGATACTTCAGATAGTAGGCGTGCTCCCACACATCGAGCACGAGAACGGGAGTGATCCCCTGAAAGGTCTGGTTCTGGTGCTTCTCGGCCTGGATGATCTGCAGGCGTTTGCTGATCCCCTCGTAACCGAGGATTGCCCAACCGCTGCCCTGCACCGCCGCCGCCGTGCTGGCGAACAGCTTTTCAAAGTGCTCCTGGCTGCCGAACCCGGCCTTGATGGCCTCGGCCAGCGCGCCAGCGGGAGCGCCCCCGCCCTTCTTCATGTTGTTCCAAAAGATGGTGTGCAGCGCGTGGCCGCTGCCGTTGAACGCCAATTCGTTGTTCCAGTGGCCGGTCAGCGTGGCATCGCCGGACCCCGCGGAAATCGCCGCCAGCGCGTCGAGGGCCAGGTTCCCGTTCTTGACGTAGGACGCGTGATGAAGGTCGTGGTGGAGGTGCATCGTCTGCTGATCGATGGCCGGTTCCAACGCGTCGTATTCATACGGGAGCGGCGGGAGGACGAACTTGCCTTCCTTGAAGCCGATTTCACTCTCCTTCGGATCAACGGCGGAGGATTTTGTCTCGGGGGCGGCGGACGCCAGCAGGGGGCTGGCCAGCAAGGCGGCAGCACCCAATCCCAGGGTTTGGAAGGCTTCGCGGCGGGGAATCGAATTCATAAAGATGGGGTTGCGAAAGTTCTTGATTGCTCCGGCCCTTTCACTTGTTCTACAAGCTGGGCTGGCGGCACACCCTTCCGGGTGTGTCCTTAAATAACGTGCGACCCCCTCGTTCCGGCTGTCAGCCGGATTGGCAAGCCACCGCACGAACAGCTTTTAGACCGACAGCAAATCATGATTCAACGCGACTACCTGGTGATTGGTGCCGGCACGGCGGGTGTCAGCGTGTGCGAAGGAATCCGCCAGTACGACAAACGGGGCAAGGTGGCCATGGTCGGCAACGAGGTGCATCCGCCCTACGACCGGATCTCGCTCTCCAAACGCTTTCTCAGCCAGAAGGACAGCGCCGTCGAAAGCACGTTTGCCCACCCGCTCGACTGGTACGAGCAGCAGAAGATCGACCTGCGGCTCAATACCGTGGTGACGCAGTTCAACCTCGAACGGAGGCTCGCCGTGCTCAGCAACGGCCAAACCATCGAATTCAAGAAGGCCTGCCTCGCCACCGGCAGCCGCCCGCTCCGCCCGCTGGTGGCCGGTACCAATCTCGGCAACATCATCTACCTACGCACCATCGGTGATGCCCTGGCGCTGAAGGAGATGTACGCCCTGGAAGGCGAGATCGTGATCATCGGCAGCGGCTACATCGCCGTGGAAGCCGCCGCCGCGCTCCGCCACGGCAAGCACAAGGTCTCCCTGCTGACCCGCGACGCCGCGCTCTGGAGCCAGATGTTGGATGCCGAGACGGCGGCCTGGCTAACCAATCAGTTCAAGCATCACGGCGTGAGCCTGCATTTCCAAGAGAGCCTGAACGGCTTCGAGGGCAAAACGGTGCTGCGCAACATCCAGACGAAAAACGGCAACCGGTATCCTGCCGCGTTGGCTCTGGTCGCCGTGGGTGCCGAAATGAACCTCGAATTGGTCCGCAACACGCCGCTCAGCAGCGGGAAGGGTACGCCGGTCAACGAATTTCTCGAAACGGACGAAAAAGGGATTTATGCCGCCGGCGACATCGCCCTCTACCCCGACCGCGTGCTCGGCGGAGTCCGGCGCACCGATCATTGGGAAAATGCCCGCCAACAGGGGTTGCTCGTCGGGGCAAACATGACCGGAAAAAAGCGGCAGCGTTACGATCACCTGCCCGTTTACAACAGCGAGTTGTTCGATCTGAAGCTCCAATTCATCGGGGATTTCAGCAGCGGCCCGCCCGTTCGCTCCGTCGCGGAGGGCTCCCACGATAAAAAATCGTTCACGATGAAGTATTTCCTCGGCGACAAGCTCCGGGCGGCGTTTCTTTGCAACCGCAGCGAGGACGAAGGGATCGAGATCGGGAAGACGATTCGCGCCCAGAACGCCAAGGTCTGACGCGAGGTCTGCCCCGGTTCCTACGCTGTCCGCCCCTGCTGGCCGCAGGTCCGGCGGTGTGATAAAGTTTCGTCCGCTCCTTTTCCACTTCGATGCAAGACCGTCCCCACCCCACGCTCTACGATACCACCCTGCGGGATGGGACTCAGGGCGAGGGAATCAATTTCAGCGTGCTCGATAAACTGCGCATCGCGGAAAAGCTGGACGCCTTCGGGATGCACTACATCGAGGGCGGGTGGCCGGGGTCCAACCCGAAGGATGCCGCGTTCTTCGAGGCCGCCAAGGGTCATCGCTTTCATCGCGCGAAGCTCGCCGCCTTCGGGAGCACCCGGCGCGCGAATGTCCCGGTGGAAAAGGACCCGCAGGTCGCGTTGCTATTGGAAGCCGCAACTCCCGTCGTGACGATCTTCGGCAAAAGCTGGGACCTGCACGTCGAACAGGTGCTTGCGATCACTTTGGAAGAAAATTTGCTGATGATCGCAGACACCGTGCGCTATCTCAAGGCGCAGGGTCGGGAGGTTATCTACGATGCCGAACATTTCTTCGATGGCCACAAGGCCAATCCGGCGTATGCGCTGACCACTTTGTGCGCCGCCGGAGAAAGTGGTGCGGATGTCATCGTCCTATGTGACACGAACGGCGGCAGTTTGCCGGAGGAAGTCACCGCCGCGATGCACGAAGCCCGGCAGGCGCTCGACGGACGGGGACTGACGACGCCCCTGGGTATTCACACGCACAACGATTGCGGCCTGGGCGTGGCCAACGCGCTCGCGGCAGTGCGTGCGGGAGCGGTGCAGGTGCAGGGCACCATCAATGGCTACGGGGAGCGGACCGGCAACTGCAACCTGACCACTCTGATCCCCTGCTTGCAGATGAAAATGGAGTTGCCCGTCGTCGGAAACCTGCCGGGACTGACGGAGTTGTCGTTCTTCGTGGATGAACTGGCCAACTGCCCGCACGACACCCGTGCACCATTCATCGGCTCGACCGCATTCGCCCACAAAGGCGGCGTCCATGTCCACGCGGTCCAAAAAGTGGCGCGTTCCTACGAGCACATGGACCCGGCGGCGGTCGGCAACCGGCAACACATTCTTGTTTCGGAATTGTCGGGCCAGAGCAACGTGCTGGCGAAGGCGGCGACCCTCGGTTTTTCGCTGACGAAGGGCAGCCAGGAAGTCGCCGCCGTGCTGGCAGAGGTCAAGCGGATGGAGAAAGACGGGTACGAATTCGAAGCGGCGGAAGCCAGTTTTGAACTTCTCGTGCGCAAGCAACTCGGGCGTTATCAGCCACTGTTCACGTTGCAGGAATACCACTGCAACTACCGCCGCACCGGTGACCGTCAGTACGAGACCTGCGAAGCGACCGTCAAACTGCGGGTGGGCGACCGGCCCGAGTACACCGTCGCGGAAGGCGATGGACCGGTGAACGCCCTCGACGCCGCCGTACGCAAGGCGCTCCGCCCCTTTTACCCGGAGATCGACGGCATCGCCTTGCAGGACTACAAGGTGCGCATCATCGACAGTCATCAGGCGACGGCGGCCCGGACCCGCGTCCTCATCGTGTCCAGCGACGGCCACGACGCCTGGAGCACCGTCGGCGTCAGCGGCAACATCATCGAGGCCAGTTGGCTGGCACTAATCGACGGCCTGGAATACAAGCTGACCAAGGCACGCTGAGGGACCGCCTCAGAAGAACAGCGGGATAATCAGGATGGCCACGATGTTGACCACTTTGATCATCGGGTTGATCGCCGGTCCGGCGGTGTCCTTGTAGGGATCACCCACCGTGTCGCCGGTGACGCTGGCGGCGTGGGCTGGTGATCCTTTGCCGCCATGGTTGCCTTCTTCGATATATTTCTTGGCGTTATCCCAGGCTCCGCCGCTGCTGGTCATTGAAATCGCCATGAATAAACCCGTGATGATGGTCCCCAGCAACAGGCCGCCCAGCGCCAGACGGCCCAAACCCGGGATCGCCGCTACCAGCACCACGACCACGATGGGAAAGAGCGCCGGAACGATCATCTCACGGAGCGCCGCCTTTGTGACGATGTCCACGCAAGTGCCATACTCGGGCGTGTCTTCGCCCTTGAGAATCCCCGGCTTGGCGGCGAGCTGGCGGCGAACCTCGCGCACGACCGCGCCCGCGGCGTTGCCCACGGCGTCCATGCTGAAGGCAGAAAAGAGGAACGGGAGCGCGCCACCGATGAACAAGCCGATGACCACCTTGGGATCGCTCAACAGAAACTGCGTCGCCGCCGCCACCGATGCCCCGTGGAGATGGGACGGGTAGGTCTCGAAGTGGAGTTTCAATTCCTCCACGTAGGAACGGAACAGCACGAGTGCGGCCAGGCCCGCCGATGCGATGGCGTAGCCCTTCGTGACCGCCTTCATCGTGTTGCCGACGGCGTCGAGTTCATCCGTCACGGCCCGAACGCCCTGTGGCAAGTCGCTCATCACCGCGACGCCGCCGGCGTTGTCCGTGATGGGCCCGAATGCGTCGAGCGAGATGATGATCCCGGCCATGGACAACATGCTCATCACGGCGATGGCGATGCCATAAAATTCCCCGGCGTAGTAGCTGAGCAGGATCGCCGCGCCGATGCAGACCACCGGCAAAGCCGTTGCCCGCTGCCCCGTGGCGAGCCCGGCGATGATGTTGGTCGCATGTCCCGTCTCGCTCGCCAGGGCGATCTTGCGCACGGGCGAAAAGCTCGTCGAGGTGTAGTAATTGGTGATGAGCACGACGGCCCCGGTCAGCGCCAGGCCGACCAGCGACGAAAGATAAATTCCACCCGCCGAGTAAGTGAAAGATCCGCCGAAGTTCACCGGCGTCGGGAACATCCAATAGGTAATCGGCAAGTAAAGCACCGCGGAAAGCGCGCTGTTCACACCGACCGCCGCGAGCAGCATCCGCCCGGGAGACCCCTGGCGCACGTTGACCAACCAAATCCCCAGCACGGCCCCGATGACGGAAATCCCACCCAGCAGGAAGGGATACACGATGGCAGCAGCGTAGTGGGGCAGGGTCAACGACCCGATGAGCACGGCACCGATCAGACTGACCGCGTAGGTCTCGAACACGTCCGCCGCCATGCCGGCACAGTCGCCCACATTGTCGCCCACGTTGTCGGCGATGGTGGCGGGGTTCCGGGGATCGTCTTCGTCCAGATGGCTTTCGATTTTCCCAACGAGGTCTGCGCCCACGTCGGCGGCCTTGGTGTAAATGCCTCCGCCCAACCGCGCAAACACGCTAATGAGGCTGGAGCCCAGCGCCAGGCCCACGAGGCTGTTGATGGCCGTGTGTTCGTCGAAATAGTGGGTCGCAATCCGGTAAAACAGCCCGACCGAGAGCAATGCCAATCCCACCACGAGCAAGCCGGTGACCGCGCCACCGTTGAAGGCCATGCACAGAGCGGAATGACGCGAGTTGCCCGCCGCATGGGCCGTGCGCACGTTCGCCAACACGGCGATGCGCATCCCGATAAACCCGGCGGCCAGAGAACAGACCGCCCCCAGTAAAAAACCCAGCGCCGTGGGCATCCCCTTGAAATACCAGGCCAGTGCGAAAACCACGACGGCGATGACGCTGATCGTGCGCACTTGTCGGTTGAGATAGGCCTTTGCTCCCTCTTGAATGGCGCTCGCGACTTCTTTCATCCGGCCGTCGCCGGCGGGAGCCGCGACAATCAGGCGAATGAGGTAAAAAGAACAGGCTAATCCGAGAGCGGCGAGGACGAGAGAGATCGTGATACCGGACGAAACTAGGAAAACTCCAAGAAGCATAACCAAGGGAAAATAGCGGGTTTACGGGCGGGTGCCCTGAGGGGAGCGGGCAATGTAGGTGGTTCCCGTCGCACCGCAAACTTTTCCTTTCCGAAGCAGGGAACCCCCGGTACACCCCCGGTGCCGAAGCGCCGGGTAAATTCAAGCTTCAAGAAACCAAACTCCAAGAAAGCTCCGCCGAACAAGATCCAACGGAGAGGCGGGGCGGCACGGTTGCCGTCGGATCGAAATCAAGGTGCCGCGTGATTGTCTGCCAAGAGGCTCAGGATGGCCTTTTGGACGTGCAACCGGTTTTCAGCCTGCGTGAAAATCGTCTCAGCATTCGCTTCGAGCACTTCAGCGGTGATTTCTTTCCCCCGATAGGCGGGCAGACAGTGCATGACCAACGCGCCGGGTTTTGCGCGGGCCAGCAACTCGGAAGTGATCCCGTAGCTGCCAAGTTCTTCCATGCGTGGCCCGGCCTCCGCCTCCATGCCCATACTCACCCACACGTCGGTGTAGAGAACATCCGCGCCCTCGGCGGCGGCGTGAGGGTCTGCCTCGCACCGCACGTCGGCTCCCGGCCCGAGCCGCCGGAGAAGGTCGGCGTCCGGTTGATATTTGGGCGGGGCCGCGATGACCAGCTTGAAATCGCCGAGCCGCGCGGCCGCCCAGAGCCAGCTGATCGGCACGTTGCAGGCCCCGTCCCCGAGATAGCAAACCGTCTTGCCGCGCCAGGTGCCGAGTTTTTCCTGAATCGTGAACAGATCGGCCAAAATCTGGCAGGGATGTTCCGCGTCGGTGAGCGCATTCACCGTGGGCAGCCCGCTGAGCCGGGCAAACGCTTCCACGTCACTCTGCGCGAAGGTGCGGATCACCGCGCCGTGCAGCATCCGGCCCAGAACGCGGGCGGTGTCCTCAATGGGCTCACCGCGTCCGAGTTGCAGGTCGTTCGCGTTGAAGAACAGGGCATCGCCCCCGAGTTCCCGGATCCCTACCTCAAAACTGACGCGGGTGCGCGTCGAGCTTTTGAGAAAAATCATTCCCCAGCACCGATGGCGCAACGGATGGCGGGCCAGATGCCCGCGAGTCGCCTTCATTTCGCCACCGAGCGCAATGATGTCGAGAATCTCTTGGCGGGACAGTGATTCGATGGAAAGCAGGTTCTTCATGATCAGACCAAGCCGGGAACGAGCGATTCAACCGAGGGCATTCAGAACGGTGCCGAGAATTTCGACGGCGCGGACCACGTCCGCACGCGAGACATTGAGGGGCGGCAGCCAACGAATGACATGCGTCCCGGAGGGAACGGATAGCAACCCCGCCTCTTGCAAGCGGTCCACCAATTGCAGGGCCGGAGCCCGTTCCGACCCGGCGAACGCGGCACGAGCGGTGATAGTTTCGGCGTCCAGTTCGAGGCCTAGCATCAGTCCCACTCCCCTCACCTCTTTGATCCAGGGAGAGTTCAAACCCGTGAGAAGTTCCCGGGCGAGCGCGCCCATCCCGGTTGCATTCGACAGGAGGTGATCGTCTTCGATCACGTCGAAAGTGGTCAACGCCGCCGCACAGCACAGCGGGTTGCCGCCGAACGTGGTGCCGTGGGTGCCGGGACTGTACAGGTCACCCAGTTTGGCTTCGGTGCCATCTGCCAGATTGATCGCGCGGTCCCGCGCCCAGATGGCCCCCATCGGGAAGCTCCCCGCCATGCCCTTGGCCCAGCTCACCGCGTCGGGCACCACCTCCGGCGCGCCGAGCGAACGCCAGCCACACCATTGGCCCGTCCGTCCGAAGCCGCATTGGATTTCGTCGAACATCAGCAGCAGATTGTGCTCGTCGCACAACCGGCGCAGCCCCCGCAGAAAATCGGCCGTGGCCGGGACCACGCCCACCTCGCCCTGGATCGGTTCGAGCAAAATGGCCGCCGTGCGTTCGTTGACGGCCGCCATTACCGAAGGCAGATCGTTGTACGTCGCCTGCACGAATCCGGGGGTCAGCGGCTCAAACCCTTTGCGCACCTTCTCCTGACCGGTCGCGGCGATGCCCGCCAGCGTGCGACCGTGAAAAGACTGTCCGAAGGTAATCATCTCGTGCCTCCCGCCTGGAACCGTCATATTCCCGAAGCGGCGGGCCAGCTTATAGAGAGCTTCGTTCGCTTCCGCGCCGCTGTTGCAGAAAAAGCAGCGTCCCGCCGTGCCGACGATCCCGACGATCCGCTCGGCGAGCAACCCTTGGAGGCGGGTGTAATAGAGGTTCGACACGTGCCCCAGCTTGCGGGCCTGCTGCGCCAGGGTGGCCGTCAAACGCGGGTGCGCGTGGCCAATAGAACAGACCGCAATGCCCGCGCCGAAATCCAGGTATTCCCGGCCTGCTTCGTCCCAGACACGGCTGCCCTCGCCTCGTTCCAGACACAGCGGAAAACGACCGTACGTCGGCAGGACGTACTGGTCGAAAAGCTCTCTGGTGGAAGCGGCTTCGGCGGAAATATCTTGCATGTCGGGATAAAACGAAGCGCGCAGCATCCGACCGATCTGCCGCCCGTGCAACGGCGAATCGTTCCAACCGATGTTCGATGAACATGGGCCGAGCGGAGGCCCAGGGAAGGAGACGAGAAAAACTCTTACTCTGGGTGGAGTTCCCGATTGCTACAAGAGTTCGGCCGGATTGTGATACGGCATCCCATGCGCCTCCGCGACCGCCGGTTGTGTAACCTTGCCGTCGTACAGATTGATGCCGCCCAGAAGGGCGGGCTGCTTGGCCACCGCTTCGACGAGCCCGTTATCGGCCAGCAATTCGAGGTAACGATGGGTGACATTGGTCAAACCCTGGGTCGCGGTGCGCGCGTAGGCACCGGGCATGTTCGCCACGCAGTAATGCGTGACGCCTTCCTCGACGTAAACCGGATCGTGGTGCGTGGTGGGATGCGACGTTTCGGCACAACCGCCCTGGTCGATGGCGATGTCAACGAGCACGCTGCCCGGGCGCATCTGCTTGAGCATCTCGCGGGTGATGAGCTTGGGCGCGCGGGCGCCCGGCACCAAAACCGCGCCGATGAGCAAATCCACCGTCGGCAACAGGCTGACGAGATGAGCCTCACTTGAAAAGAGGGTGTGCGCCGTGTGGTGCATGGTGATGTCAAGAAAGCGCATCCGCTCCAGATCGACTTCCAGGATGGTCACGTCCGCGCCCAGACCGGTTGCCATGCGGGCGGCGTTGACGCCCGAACTGCCGCCGCCAATGACGACCACCTTACCCGGCAGCACCCCCGGCACGCCGCCGAGCAGCACGCCCGAGCCCCCCTGATGCTTGGCCAAAAAGTAACCGCCGACGATAATGGACATGCGCCCGGCGATCTCGCTCATGGGCTCCAGGAGCGGCAGCCGATGGTTGACCTCGATGGTCTCGTAGGCAATGCAGGTCGCGCCGCTTTCGGCGAGGGCTTCGGTCAACGTGCGGTTCGCCGCCAGATGCAAATACGTGAAGAGGATCTGACCGCGCCGCAGCAAGGGATATTCCTCCGGCAGCGGTTCCTTGACCTTGATAATCAAATCGGCCTGCGCGAAGACCTCCGCGTGCTCGCTGAGCATCGTGGCACCGGCCTGTTCGTAGTCTTTGTCCGAATAACCGGAACCCACCCCGGCCCCCCGTTCGACCAGCACGCGATGACCACGCTTGCCGAGTTGGTATGCTGCCGAGGGCAGCAGGGACACACGGTTTTCCTGCTGTTTGATCTCCTTGGGTACGCCGATAATCATGGTTTGGAATTTTGATGCCGCACGGGTCCGCGATCTTCGCGCCAGTCAGAGCGGGGTCGTCTGCACGAAAAGGAAGCCGCGTCTGGAGAAATTAGCGTGATCCCGCCGGTCTGCATCCGGTATCTGAGCAGACATTATATCTCCGACAAAAGCGCTCCCAAGAGAGAAAAGTGTCCGCAGATTCCGCAGATTTTCGCAGATTGAAGAGCAGTGGAGGGACCGTCTGTCCCCTTTTCTCTCCCATCTGCGAAAATCTGTGGAATCTGCGGACACTTTTCGACTTTCGTCGGAAGTCCATTCTCGACCCGTCACAAGCGGTCAGTTCAACGATGGATCGTCTGGCTTGGACGCCATCAATTTGTACGTGGGCCCAAGCGCGCCCATGACGCGGAACCACAACCGGTTCATCGAAACGGGTTCCACGGTGCTTTGCTCGGGCTTGACCAGAACCCAGGCTTTTTGCGCCAGTTCTTCCTCCAGTTGGCCCGCCGACCACCCGGAATAACCGACGAACGCCCGCACCTGATTCGGCCGGTCGTTCAACCGGTGGCCCACCTCGTCTAGCGAAAGATGCGTTTCCAGGTGCCAGGTCTCGGTCTCGGTGTCCCAGTCCAGACCGGCGAATCCCAACTGATCATGTCCCACGGGTCCGCCCAAATACACCGGAACGCGTTCCAAAAGCGCGTGGCGGTCGTGCCCCGGCAGCAACTCGGCGGCGGTTTTTCCGAGCGGTTGATTGAGCACGAATCCAAAGGCTCCCGTCTCGCTGCCATGCATGGTCAGCAGGAGCACGCTGCGACGGAAGTTGGGATCGCGCAGACCGGGATGGGCCGCCAACAGCAAGCCCTGAAAATTACCGGCGGCTGGATCAACGGGGTGGAGGGAACGCATGGGGTCCAGGATGATTCGCAAAACGCTCAAATCAGGAACGAACGGCCCGCGACGGTTGGCCGGATGATTTTACCCGGGTCAACGCCAGGCGGCCTCCCGGACGGGTGCCTTCCTCGGGAACGCCATCCGGGTACACCACGAGTTGGGACGCGTCCGTCTTCTGGCTCACAAAAGCGGGGACGCCGAAGCCGCCGTCCACGTGCCCACGACCCAACAGAACCACAAGTTTTTCGTCGGGGTGGGCCGCAAGGTAGGCGACGATCCGCGACGCCATCGTCTGATCCCAGAGTAACTGTGCCTGATAAAAGTTCTCCAGGTTCGCGCCTCCGTGTGGATTGTCACCCATCTGTTCCGTGAAATGTTCGTAGCCTCCCGGAAGCGGCTGGTAGCCGGTGGGCAAGAGGCTCCGTTCCTCCGGGTCGAGCGGCTGTCCCTGCGCCAGCTTGTGGCTTAACCCGCCCGGTGCATTCAGTGCCAGATTGGCGAGACCTTCGGCCTGGGTCCAACGAAGGATTTTTTCGTACAGCACCGAATACGTCCCCCAATGGCGTTGGAAATCGGTCCGCTCCAGCAGGGCGTCGGTGCTCAATCGGTGGGTATTCCAGTCGTCCAGCAGCGGCTGCTGGGTCACGTCGAACATCTCCCACCCAACGGTGAACGTCGCACCCCGCGCCTTGAGACCCTTGAGGACCGCCCACTGGTATTCGTGGTCGGAGTTCCGGTTATGGGTCTCCGCGATGTAGATGACGCGCGCGGGCAAGAGCTGGTCCCAGTAGGCGCGCTCGGCGGCGGTCGGCTCGCGCTCCCGGCTCACCGGGATCGGGCCACCTGCCTTCGGCAAGGCCAGTCCCTTGTTCGTACTGGAACAACCGGCAACCACGAGCATCAGGGCGCCCAAGGCCAGCAGCCGCCAAGGGGCGGTTTGCGCATCTTTGCGGGCGCGGGGGGGCAGGGCGGGCATGAAAAGCCAGCGTAGCACGGGAGAGAATCCGTTGCAAAAAGTCGACCCCTTCTCCCGGAACGCCCATCCAGCGGTCGCATCCAGCGCGTAAATGGATTTGATTTCTCGCCGTGCATCAGCGTGGGTGAGATTCGCTCTGATCCCCTTCCCGCCATCCGCACCTTGTTTATGAAACTGACTACTCTTCGCCACCGGGCTGCGCTCGCCGTGATCATCATTGCGGTCGGCCCAACCCTCGCTTTGCAAGTGTCGGCTCAATCCCCTGCCCCGAGTCCCTCGGCCACCGTCGCGCCGACGAAAGAAGACCTCGCGGGCACGATCAAAGCCGCCGGGAACTTCAAGACCTTCCTCAAGGCGGCGGAGGCCGCCGGGCTGATCAGCACGTTGCAAAAGCCCGGGCCTTACACGGTGTTCGTGCCCACGGACGCGGCGTTCGCCAAGTTGCCCGCCGGAACGCTGGACGATCTCCTCAAACCCGAAAACAAAGCCAAGCTGGTCACTCTCCTCTCTTACCACATCGCCAACACCAAGTTGAGCGCCGCCGACCTGGCGAAAACCGACGAGGTGAAAACCCTGGAAGGCACCGAGATCGACGTGGACACCAGCACCGATGGCAAGACCATCGAACTTGACGAAGCCAAGGTGCTGGGCAACGATCTGGAAGCGTCGAACGGCATCGTGCACGCCATCGACACCGTGTTGCAGCCTTGAAGCGGTGCGGGGCTTACTCTTCGGCCCGGCCGGAGACGAAGTAGGCGAATTTCCAGCTTCCGCTCACCAGTTTGAGACCGGCACGGTAGCCGGAGTAGGTTTCCGGGTTCACGACGAACTCCGCCGGGGCAACCATGTATTCGTTTCCCTGCCCGACGTTGTTAACCACGAAGGTTTCGTTGAGGACCAGCGCGAGTTCCGGCCAGACGTTGTTTTGATCCCAGTAGGCGAACACGCCGTCGCCCTCGCCGGGCGGGTCGAGCCGGTAGCCGAAATCCGCGGTCATCATGCTCGCCAGTTCCTTCACGTCGTGGGCCTGGGCCGCCTGCCGCAGACGGCTGACAAACGATTGAAACGCCACGTCATCGTTGCGGGCGGTCGAAAGCAGTTTATCCGTCTTTTTCTTCGGTTGCAGGTTTGCCTTGTCAATCTTTTGCGTTTGCGGGGTCGTCTTGCAAGACGTGCCGGAGAGCGCGCAAGCAACGAGGAGGCAGGCGAGAAGGGGGGGGTGAAACCTCATGGAAAAGTGATGATGCGGCGGAGAGAGGGCGGAAGCCAGAATGGGGAATCAAATCAGGCAAAACGCCAAAAGATCAAGCGTTGCGCGGGCGGTGGTGTGACTTTTACTTTCTGCCTTCCGCACGCCGGTCCTGACTTTTGGCTCAGATCACCGCGCGTTCGTTGGCGGAGGGGTATTCAACGGGTTCCGGAGAAGAGTGTTGCCGCGCACGGGAACGCGTCCGCTTCGAGCCCGGCAGGCGAACGAGCACCGGATGTGTCACGAAGATGAAGAACAACAAGCCGATCAGCCGGAGCAGACCACCCGTCGGGGCAACCCGCCGGATCCGGTGCGAACGGATGGCATCGAACACGGCTTCGACCGTGGGAACGGCGTCTGTCTCCGCCTTTAACCCAAGGTAGGAGTAGTGTCGGCCGAAGAACTGTTTGCGGTGGCTGTCGGAGGTGGCCAGCAGCGGCTTGTTGTGGCGATGGGCCAACCGGCGCGCGGGTCGATTGGGGTTGAGCAACGGTACGTGAAAATGGCAATGTTCGATGGCGTCGAAACAATCAAGATGATGATCGATCCGCCCACCGATGGAGCCGCCAAGGTGGTAATAAGGATGGGGCGCCAATACCAGCAATGACCCGCCGCGACCGGCCCGCAGTTGTCGCAAATCCTCGAATGAACGTAGTGCGTCGCTCTGGTCGGGAGTCACGTTGAGCAGCACGACATCCGCCCCCTCGATGCGCCGCTCCACCGCCGGGATCAGCAGCAGGCCGAGTTCGCGTGCACGGTCGAACGCCCTGTGGTCGTCGATCACCTTGTCGTGTAGGGTGACCGCCAAGACGCGAAAGCCCAGCGTATGGGCGCGCTCGACCAGTTCCAGGGCGGTGTAGTTCACCTCGTCAAACGGGTCTTCGGCAGTGTGAAGATGCAAATCCGCCTTGAACCATTGCAGCGCGCGGGCTGCCCCGGGTTGATGATACGGAAACGGTGACATCAGTGGAATGGTAAGAGCAGGCGGCATCGGCTTGCAACCTGCAAAGCAAGGGATGCGCCAACCTTGAAGCGTCCAGACTCCTACAACGGCGCCGTGACGGTTCCACGGCGAAAGAAGACTTGCGCGGCGGCGGCCTCGTGATAAGTGTGTCCTTCCTCATCACTGAACCTGCTCGGGTGGTGAAATGGCAGACACGTACGTTTGAGGGGCGTATGCCGCAAGGCATGGGGGTTCAAGTCCCCCCCCGAGCACTTTTCATAGTCACCCCATTCTCGCTGCAATCTCACTTACGAGAAGCACTTCTACAGCAGAGTTGGTCTTGGCCTCTTCTCAAAGACACGTCGAAGTAACGTTGCTTATTTTGTATATAGTTGTATATTGGAGGCAATGAGGAAGGTACGGACTACACAGGGCGTTACGTTCCCCTACCCGCTCCTTAAAAAACGGCAGGGTTGGTAAAATCTACAGGCTGGGCAACGGGACGTTCAAAACCTACTTCACCTTTGGAGGAGCAGGCAGACACAACACCCACGCGACTTTTGACGCGGCGTGTCTGTACTTGGAGCGAGAGTTTTCAACGCTCGACAGCGACAGAGCTGATTCCCTTTCGCTCGATCCTCTTCGGAGCAATGTGAGGGACCACTCAGAGCTTGAACAGCTTCTGCTAGAACGTGGGAACGGGGCAAGCCTGCGGGATGCCGTGAACTTCTTCCTCGCGCATTCCAAAAACAGGCTTTGAGCCGAAGACGTTTTCTGAATAGACTCTATAGGACGTAGACAGAAGCGGTCGTTTTTGCGATGGTTGGGAGCATGGACATGGAACGCGTTTTC
>CAHJWO010000012.1 GCA_903642295.1 PVC group bacterium
ATCATCGGCCAGCGGCACGCGCTGGAAACCATCGCGCGGCGCATCCAGACGAGCCGGGCGCGGCTGGACAATCCGAACAAACCGATCGGCGTGTTCATGCTGGCGGGCACGAGCGGCGTCGGCAAGACGGAGACGGCGTTGACCCTGGCCGAGGCGCTCTATGGCGGCGAACAGAACGTCATCACCATCAACATGAGCGAGTTCCAAGAGGCGCACACCGTTTCCACGCTCAAGGGCGCGCCTCCCGGCTACGTCGGCTACGGCGAGGGCGGCGTGTTGACGGAAGCCGTGCGGCGGCAGCCGTATTCGGTCGTCTTGCTGGACGAGGTGGAAAAGGCGCACCCCGATGTGCACGAGATGTTCTTCCAGGTGTTCGACAAAGGCTGGATGGAAGACGGCGAGGGCCGGTTCATCGACTTCAAGAACACGATCATCCTGCTGACCACCAACGCGGGCAGCGAGTTGATCATGAACATGTGTAAGGACCCGGACCTCGCGCCGGACGTGGACGCACTGGCCAAGGCGTTGCGCGCGCCGCTGCTCAAGGTGTTCCCGCCCGCACTGCTGGGCCGGTTGGTGGTCGTGCCGTACTACCCGCTGAGCGACGTGATGCTCAAGAGCATCATCAAGCTGCAATTGGGCCGCATTAAAAAGCGTATCCAGGAAAATCAGGACATCGAGTTGGCTTACGGCGAGGAGGTGGTGAATACCATCGCGGCGCGTTGCACGGAACTGGAAAGCGGCGGGCGCATGGTCGATGCCATCCTCACCCAGACGTTGCTGCCGGAAATCAGCCGGTCGCTGCTCGAAAAGATGATCGAGGGCGACCCGGTGAAAAAGATCACCATCGGCACGAAGGACAGTCAATTCGATTACCAGTTTGAGTAAAGGCGGTCGACATGCAACTCCCTGGTCCCATCGGGCAACCGCCCCTGCACGCTCCTCCCTTGCATTCTCCCGTGGGTCCGCGCAAGGTTGGCGCGCATCCGCCGCATGGCGGGACAGGGAAACATCACAAACGGCCAGGTACACACAGCCCCACGACCACCCCCACCATCCCGGACGAAATGCCGCCGCCCGGGTATTTTTCCGACCAGGGCTGGAAGTTCCGGCGCGAACAGTTCTATGCGGAACTGGAGAAAGCAAAATTTCCCGCCATCAAAACGGAGGCGAGGGCAGACCTCAACAACCTGCTCGGCTACATCGAAAAGGACAAGGAAGTGACCGATCTGCGTTGGATCGCCTACATGCTGGGAACGGTGACGGTCGAGTGCGCGCGTACGTGGCTACCCATCGAAGAATACGGCAAAGGAAAGACGCACCACGGCACGTCCGACAAGCCCGGGTACGGTGATCCTGTGACCGTGAAGGACTCCGCGGGCAAAACTTTCTCCAACGTGTACTACGGACGCGGGTTTGTGCAGTTGACTTGGGAAAAGAACTATGCTTCCTGCGGGAAGGAGTTGTATCGGCTCAATTTAGTCCCTTCGGACGACGAACTGGTGCTCAAGCCGGAGCGCGCGCTCGAGCCCGGACTAGCGTACCCCGTCATGTCGTTCGGGATGCGCAAAGGGATCTTCACCGGGGTGTCGCTGAAGAAATATATCCACGGCGCGACGTGCGACTACTACAACGCGCGCCGGATCATCAACGGGACGAACGTGGCGGATGTGATTGAAGGGTACGCCAAGAAGTTCGAAAAGGCGCTTTATGACTCCTCGTTAGTGATGGGAGATTTCGACCCCTATCCCCGACCCTACTTTCTGGCTTAAATTCCTGTTTTCTTATGGCCGTCACTCAAGTCAACCGCAACGTGGCGATCAACACGCCGCTGGGAGAAGACAAGGTGCTCATCGTCAGCGCTTCCATCAGTGAGCAGATGGGGCGGATGTTCCGCATGGACGTGGACCTGTCCAGCGACAACAGTGGCCTGGACTTCTCCTCGGTGGTGGGTGGCAACGCCACGATTCGCCTGACCTTGGCCAACAGCAAGACGCCCCGTTACTTCAATGGGTTCGTGAGCCGGTTCATGCAAACGGACGCCGACCAGACCGGCGGACGCTACCGCCTGACGATGGTGCCATGGCTGTGGTTCCTGACCCGCACGGCGGATTGCCGCATCTTCCAGAACATGACGGTGCCCGATATCATCAAGAAAGTGTTCCGCGACCACGGGTTCACCGACTTCAAGGATGCGCTCAGCGGTACATACAAGCCGTGGGAATACTGCGTGCAGTACCGCGAAACCGATTTCAACTTCGTGAGCCGCCTGATGGAGCATGAGGGGATCTATTATTTCTTCGAGCACGACAACGGCAAGCACACCCTCGTGTTGTCGGACGCGATCAGCGCGCACAATCCGTTCCCGAACTACGACACGGTTTCCTACCGTTCCGGCAAGGCCGGGTTGCGCGACGAGGAAACCATCGACAACTGGACGTTGGAGCAGGAAGTGCAGCCGGGCAGCTACTCCCTGAACGACTTCAACTTCGAGAAACCCAAGACCTCGCTCGTGGCGAGATCGGACATCCTGGCCTCCCACGCGCAATCGAGCTTTGAAATGTACGATTACCCCGGCGAGTACCGGGAGCAGAGCGACGGCAGCGATTACTCCAAGGTTCGCATCGAAGAGTTGCACTCACAGCACGAAGTGGTGCAAGGCCACTCGAACGCCCGCGGGTTGGCGGCGGGCTACACCTTCACCCTCAAGGACGCGCCCCGGCGCGACCAGAACCGCAAGTACCTGATCACCTCCGCGAGCTATCAACTGACCGCCGACGATTACCAGAGCGGCAGCAAGGGAGGGGACAGTGAGTTTTATGCGTGCAGCTTCACTGCAATCGACGCGACGAAGCCGTTCCGGGCGGCGCGGGCCACGCCCAAGCCTTTGATCCAGGGACCGCAGACGGCCATCGTCGTAGGGCCGAAGGACGAGGAAATCTACACGGACAAATACGGGCGCGTAAAGGTGCAGTTTCACTGGGACCGCTACGGAAAGTTCGACGAAAATTCGTCGTGCTGGGTGCGAATTTCGCAGGCGGCCTGGGCCGGGAAGAAGTGGGGTTCGATCCACATCCCACGGGTGGGCCAAGAGGTGATCGTCGAGTTTCTGGAGGGCGATCCCGATCGTCCGATCATCACCGGGCGGGTGTACAACGCAGACTGTATGCCGCCTTACGATCTGCCGGCGGAGAAGACGAAGTCCACGATCAAGTCCAACTCCAGCAAGGGAAGCAAGGGGTTCAACGAATTGCGTTTCGAGGACAAAAAGGGCGGCGAGCAGATTTTCATTCATGGCCAGCACAACATGGATGTGCGCGTGCGCAACGACCTGAAGGAAACGAACTACGGAAATCGGCACGAGCGCATCGGCTGGAAGTCCGACGAAGGGAGCGGCGGCTCCCATTTCATCACCGTCCAGCAGGACGAGAACACGCACGTCACGCAAAAGCACTACGAGATGGCGGATGACGAGGGGCATCTGCGGATCAAGGGCGAGGTCGTCGAACGGCTGGACAAAAGCTTCAAGGCGAAGGTCGCGGAGAACTTCGAGATCAACACGCAGCAGGTGATCCTCCAGGCGGGCACGGGGATTGCGCTGAGCACGAAGAGCCTGCTGGCGAAAGGCTCGGACAAGGTCCATCTCAGCGGCAACGACATCGTGCTGGAAGGGCACAGCATCTGTCTCTCGGTGGGCGGGAGCTTCGTGAGCATCGGCGCCGGCGGGGTGGACATCCAGGGCACCGCCGTCAACATCAATTCCGGTGGAAGCTCGAAGTCCGCCACGGCCCCGCAGGAGATGTCGGATTTCAGCGTGATGGAACCGCTGGATGCCTCGGTGGCCAGCGACGCCACCGGCGGGACGATGGGGCATTATTCCGGGGCGCCCGCCGTGCGGGGTGGGGGACCGGTGGGGATCATCACCGTGCCGCCTTTTGTGCCGCTGCCCAAGACACCGGCTCCGGTGACGCCGGGCACCGGGTCGGGGCTTGTGGCCGGCGGCGGCATCAACCCTACCGCGACCATCTGCGGCGGGCCGTACACGTTCACGGACGCCGAGGGGCGCAAGTGTAACAACAGCCTGACGCTCGAAGTGGTGCCCAACACCGTTTTTTCCGGTGACACTATCACCGTGAAATCAGACAAGGGTTGCAGTTGCGCGGGCGCGCTGGTGAACTTGGGCGGCACCAATGGCCACCTGAACCAACCCATCAAGGTCGATGGCTGGGACAGTGGAGACAGCCTGCTCGCCGCGCTCGAACTGCTCTTTCGAGTCACACCCCATGATGTGCCGATGACCCTGACCTGCGGCAAGGACCAGTCCTCCATCGGCGGCGGCACGGTGCGGGTTTATCCCTCGACCCAGATCAGCTTCAAGCTGGATTTGAACGCCCTCTACGAAAAAGTCCCGTTCATCAAGGAGATGTTCGACGAGCTGGCGAAGATGCTCACCTCCTTGACCGGCAAAAATGTCAGCCCCACCAGCGGTCTCTCCTTCTACGCGGGGCCTGTTTTCATCAAAATCGGCGCTCCGGTTTTCTCCATCGATGCGCAGGCAGCCTGGAAGGAAAACGCCAAGGGAACAGCGGACGAATGGGAAACCCATCTCTCTTGGAAGCTGGGCATCAGTTTCACCCTTTCCGTCGAATTCAAGCTGGATTTGTTGGCGGTGCTCGGCGACGCGACCTCCGAAATCGGCATCGGCGAGGGGATCATAGCCCTCGACGAAATTCTCAAAAAGTACGTGGAGGCAGACGAGGCACCGCCGCTTTACCTCAGCTTCAAGTTCGAGATCACGGACAATGGGTCCATCGGGGTCGGCGACAACGGCTTCGCCTTCGGCAGCCTCTCTGCCACCGGTACGGGCACACTCTCGATCGGGGCCGGAGCCAGCAAGGGGGGCGGCGGCGCGAATGGAGACGATATCATCGTGGAGATGTCGGCGGAAGCAGCCACGGCGATTTCCGGCACGGTCGAAGGCAAGGTCTCCACCGGCGGAGTTGGCGCGGGCAAGGGGGCCGGAGCCCAAATCCAGTTCGCCCTGCCGACCTGGAGCGGCGTCACGGGCAAGGCCAGCGTGAAAATCAGCATCGGCAAGGTGTTGTCCGTGGGCTTCGACAAATCGGTCCAGTTCATGCAGGGCAAGGGTCCGCTTTGGACGCCCACCTTCTCCCTTCCTCATTAATTTTTCCGCCCATGAAGTATTATAATTGTGAACTCGTCGGGTCCTCCGTGGCGTTGGACGTGTACGTCAACGAGTATCTGATTTACTCCTCCCTCGACTCGCAGCACAGCTTTACCACGATGCTGCGGCCCTGGATGTCGCGGGACAATTTGGTGCGCATCAAGGCCAAGCACTCACCGAAAGTCACAGAGGCCGGCAAGCCCATCGTTTTTTCCTTCGAGGCCACCGCGGTCGAGGGAAGTGATACCCCCCAGCGGCTGGCCTACATGGAATTTCCGCGCGGGATCGTTGCGCCGGACCAAGCGGTCATTCCTTACGACACACTGCATAAACACTTCGCCCGCGGGCAGACCTTGTCCTTTTCCTGCGACCTAGCGGACCTGATCGACAAGCCGTGGGAGATTCCTGGCCCCGGCATCACGAATCTCAGGGAAGTTTACGACCTGTACACCCGCATCCAGAAGGCCTTTGTCGACAAGGACATTCCCGCAATCATGGACCTGTCGCGGGCCCGTATCCAATTCTGCTCCCGGCTCTACAACGTGAATCCGGCGCGCTTCGAGGCGAGGGTGCGCCGCGACCTAGAGCAAACACTGGCGGAGGACCCGAAGTGGAAGATCATCCGTAACCCGGAGCGAGAACTGACGATGCATGAATATCTGCCCAAGAAAGTCATGCGGGTCTTGGACCTGCGCAGGCTTTATCCCTTGATGACCGTGCCGAACGAGCAACACCAGCAACTCGGATATGATATCATCGTCGCCCTGACCCGCGACGGATTGGTTTGGATCATGTGATGACACCAGGTAGGACTCTGATGACTAACAGGTGCGCATCGCGTTCCAGAGCTTTGCGCCAGTTCGATCAGTTCGATCTCATTTGACTGCTGTACCGCTTGCTGCCCGAAACACTTTTATTTAAGATCGCGTTGTATGCCCCCCGCCGCCCGCCTCACCGACCCGCATGTGTGTCCGATGGTTACCGCATTGGTGCCGCACGTCGGAGGACCCATCACCGGACCAGGCGTGCCCACGGTAACCATCGGTGGAATGGTGGCTGCGGTGGTGGGCGATCTATGTACTTGCACAGGGCCTCCTGACACCATCGCGAAGGGTTCCATGACGGTGAAGATTGGCGGCAAGCCGGCGGCACGGATGGGAGACCCGACCGCGCACGGCGGCAGCATCGTGACGGGACTTCCCACCGTGAACATTGGCGGTTGATCCGCGAAAGTTCGCTGCTGCCTCTGATTTCTCAAAAGGGCAGCGGCGGCAGGGAAACCGAATCGGCCGCCGTCGGCAACGGGGGCGGGGTATCGCCTGCGGGCTTCGGCGTCACCGGCGCGCCCGTCGCCACGTCGCAAATCTTCCCGATGAACTCGTCCGCCGACGCCCGGAAATCCGGTTCCAGTTCGTAGGGCACCGCGCTGACCAGCGGCATCGCGGTTTCGTTGGCCCGGATGCAATAAAGCTGCCGCGCCGTCGGCGTGCCGAGGATTACGTCCACCCAACGGTGGTCGATGGGGTGAATGAAGAGCAGCGGCTTTTTGACCGGCGCAAATCCCATGATCGCCTTGTGCCAGAACGCAACGCCTTCGATGGAATCCGTGCCCGCCATCGGGAGCCGCGTTTGCTGGGCGGCGTCGTCCGCATCCAGCATTTTGAGGCTGATCTTGCCGGGACTGGCTTTTTGCGCGAAGCCGAAACTGCGCACCTTTTGATCGAGGGCGTACAAGGTCCGGGCGAAGGTGGAATCTTCATTCAGACGCATTTCATTGGCGACCCGGGTGCAGGCATCGCGGTCGAGTTCCGCGCCGAGTCCGTCCGCCGGTTGCGCCAGGGCGGCGCGTAGCTCTTCCAGACCGGAAGCAAACACCGCGCGAACCTCCGGGCCGGTGCTCGCTTGACGGCAGTGGGTCTCGACGCCGGAAAGCACCCGGGCAGCCCGGACGGCCTGGAGGTAGGAAAAAGGCAGCCCGATGTGCGCGACGGCCGCCATCGGGTACTTCGAGCGGCCCTTGCCGTCGGTGGACGACCACATGCGCCCGATCAAGGTGTCCGTTTCGCTGGTCCAGCAGAAAAGATGGGCGATTTGCGGCAACGTTTCCTCGGGCCTTTTGTCCCACAGGGCGGTGTCGATCACGCCACCGATGCCGTTGACGTAGAAGATCTGCCGGGCGGCGACCAGCGGCTCGCTGTCCAGGCCGATGGGTTCGACGTGATCGTCCCAGCCGGGGTGCTTGCCGAATGCACCCAGATGAACGCCGGGAGGCGCACCGAGCACCTTTGTCTTCAGATCGTCGAGCCAGGAAGCCATAAAGGGGACGCGGCGGGGTTTAATTCAGGTCCGCGAGGATCTTCTGTTTCGCGGGCAGGGTATTCAGATCCGGCACGGGACGGTCCGATTTGACCGCGATGTACACGGGCAGGTTGACCCCCGGGACGGTGACCTTCAACTTGCCGCCCCCGCGCGTGCGCACGGCGGCGTCGTAGGCGTCGATGGCCGCCGAATACGTCTCCTGCGAACCGCTGGTGTAATCGCGGAAGACCAGCTTCGTGCTGCCGAAAACGGTGCCCGAATACACCTCGATGTCAGTGGTGGTGCTGGTGTCGCGCTCGCCGCCGTCCACGACGATCTTGCGCAGCCGGTCCAATCCGCTCTTGTCGGGTGATTCGTTGTAGTTGACCAGATCGATGGTGACATTGGCGGACATTGCGTCGGCGTTCGCGCCGAGCTTCTCGGTGTCGGTGGCGAACGCCTTCAACTTCGAGGACACGTTCGTCGGCACCAGTTTCATGTTCTCGGATTTAATGTCCTTTTGCCACACGGCGAGCAGCGTGCCCGCGTCGGCGATTTGCTGTTGGTCCATGCGGCGGTTATCCCCCTTGACCAACGGGAAGGAGAACTTGTCGTTGAAGGCGCTGCGCGTTTGCGCCAGATAACCGGCCGCGATGGCGGCCGTCCGGCGTTCCAGCGCGCGGTCGTAGAAGAAGGTGCAGGCACCGAAGTTGCCGCCGAGTTTTTCCTGCGTGTTCCTGGATTCGCCGCGCGCCTTGTCGATGCGGTCCTTGAGGTCCACCAGCGGTGCCCAGTCGCGCCCGATCAGGCTGCCGCCGCCGTCGCTCTTGTTCATCTCGGCCTCGGCGTTCTGGTACTGCGCGACGCGCACCTCGTAGTTGCGCCGTCCATCGCCGAAGTCCTTGAGCAGGTCGTCCAGGTCAGTCAATTCGGTAACCTCGTCCTTATTGAAGCCGCCGGAGATGCGGGCGACCATCTCATCGTGCTTCTTGTCGAGGAGCGCGATGACCTCCGGGAACAGCTTGGCCTCGGGTTTCGCACCTGCGCTCGCGGCGGCATCGTGGACTACCTTGAACGCCTGTTCGGACTGCGATTTGCTGGATTCCACGAGTTCGCGGTACTCCTTGCTCAGGCTGTATTCCTTGAGCAACCCGTTGTTGCGCGCGGCCTTGACCTTCGTGTCGATGGCAATTTTGGTTATCTTCAGGTCTTCGACCTTGCCGTGCATCTTCGTGTCGAGATCCCGACGGTCGTCCGTCTTGGCGAGATCATTGAGCTTCGCTTCCCGCGCCCGGTATTCCCGCAGGTCGTCGCGCAAGCCCTTGATGCTGCCGAGGCTGGATTCCTGGCTCTGGAGCCCCGTGGCCGCGTGGCCGAACATCCGGTCCAGGCCCGCCTTGATCGGCTTATTGGCGTCGAGCGATCCGCTGCCTTGCGGCAGCCACGCGGGCGGCCAGGTCCCGCTGGGGTTCTTGGTGTAGGTCCAAAGGAAATCCTCCGAGAGGACCGGGAAACTTTTGTCCAGGCTCGCCGGCGCGGCGTTCGTAGCGTAGGTGATCCCCGGTTTCAAAACGCCGTTGGGCGCGCTGTCGGCGGTGCCGCTCTTGAGCGCGTCGGCCTCCACCTGGATCAGCGTCGCCACGCCGGCGGCTTCGTGCAGCGCGGCCTCGTCGGCGCTCTTGCCGACCGGTTTGTTCTCCGCCGTGGAAAGCATCCGGGCGCGGTCGCTGGCGAGCAACGGCTTGACGACGCCACCCTCGAACACCACGCGCTGGGCACGCTGGCGGTCGCCTTCCAGGTGGAAGAAATGCGCCAGCGGCTTGAAGACCAGGCCGATGGGGATCTCCCGGGAGGAAATGTCGCGCAACTTGCGGTGGTACTCCGCCAGCGTGCCCGCGCCGCTGTTGGGATCGATGGCCTCGTCGCCATTATATTTGTAGCCCGAGGCCGCATTCCCGGGCGAGTTTTCCGAGACGAGCGGACGCCACTGGCCGTTTTGCCAACCCTGCCGCGCGAAGTTCCACACGCGGCTCTGCTCGCCGATGGTCGTCTGGAAATCGCGGTAACTCAGCACCGAGAACAACAACAACAGCGCCAACGCCGCGAAGCCCACGCTGTAGAGCGCGATCTGGCGGCTCTTGAGCATCTGCTTGGTGTTGGTCGCGCGGGTGACGAGGCCCGATTCGCGGAAAATCTTTTCCGTGAACAAATCGCGCAGGAAATACGCGCGCTCGCGCTCCCACGCGCGGCCTTCCGGCAGCGCGTCCACCTGCACGCCGATGGCCTGCGCCAGCACGAGGTCGAGCGCCGCGCCCTCGCGCATGGCACTGGTAAAATAGATGCCGCGCAGGAACAGCGGCTTGGCCGACCACGGACCGGCCACGAACACTTTCTCCAGGTAGGAACGCAGGCGCGGCGCGGCCAGCGCGAAGCTTTCCGGCAGGGAAAAAAGCGAATCCACCTCGTCGGTGCGGCGGGCGGAGCCGTGCTGCGGGATGGGGTCCTTGAGCAGGCCCAGGCGGCGCTTGCGGATGCGCTGCACGACGGTCTGGATGTGCTGATCGACCAGTTCCGGCTGGAAGGGCACATCGCGCGGCTGCGGGTTGGACCAACCGACCATCTGGTGCTGGCTGTCGGGGTCCATGTCGTCGAAGAACTCGCGGAATCCGTCGAGCAAATCGGACTTCGTGATGAGCACGAACACCGGGAAACGCACGTCGAGCGTGCGCTGGATCACGTCGAGTTGCTGGGCGATCTTGCCCGCCTTGCGGGTGATGTCGGCCTCGGTGTCCTTGACGAGGCTGTCGCACGGGATGACGAGCAGCAGGCCGTTGATCGGGCAGTTCGGGCGATTGCGCCGCAGGAGTTTGAGAAACTCGGGCCACTCGTGCGTTTCGCCAGGAGCCACTTCCTCGAACATCAGGCGGCCCGCCGTGTCGAGCAGCACGGCGCGGTTGGTGAACCACCAGTTCATGTTGATGGTGCCGCCGACGCCCTGCATCTCGTCCTGCAAACCGGGCGGGAAGCCGACATTGCAATGGCGGATGGCCTCCGTCTTGCCCGCGCCGGGCTCCCCGACGACCACGTACCAGGGCATCGAATACACGTCCTTGCCGCTGGTGGCGAACTTCTCCATGCCGACCTCGAACGAGCGCTTCATGGCGTCGAGCTTGGCGCGGGAGTTGGGATTGCTGATGGCGTTGGGTGCCGCCGCGCCGTGCTGCGCGATGGACCCGGCGAGTTGCTTTGACTTGCGTGCCTGGGCCCACTTGAGAAAAAAGTGGTAAGCCACCAGCGCACCGGCGAGTACGATGATGCCGACAGCGACGATGGCCACCAGCTTCGGGTCGATCATGGCGACCGCGCCGAGGATGCTCGAACCCATGAGCACGGCGAGCAGCGCTTTGATCGGAGTCGGGAGATTGAGAAAGGTATCCACGGCAGAGCAGATGAAGATGGAAAGAATCAGACGGTAAACGATGGGAGAGGGGGCGGGAACGAGCGAGGAAGCCTTCGCAATCGGACCAGCGAGTACACGAAGACCGCCATGCCCACCAGAGAGAGGGACAGAGCGAACACGGTGAATTGCGAAAGCTCACTGACTGCGCCCTGCAGGGAAGCGGGGTCGCCGATCCCACTGGCACCCAGCGTGCTAAACGCGGTCCGTAAATTCATGATGATCCAAACAAAAGGTGAAAGAACTAGCAAAATGCCGACGATCACGCCTGTCTGATAAACTTTACGGCTGGTTCTCACTGGTAAATGACGGGTTGCTACTGCCCGAGTTCCTTGTCGTGCGCGATGATCTCCGAGAGCGAACTGGTCAACTGGGTCGATGCCTGCTGGAACAGCACAAAATTACACGCCAGCGTCGTGAGCATGAACACCAGGAAGATGATGAGGATGACCACCATCTTGCCGCTGGGCGGCTCGACCAGATCGCGCGTATCGACGTTTCCGTACGCCTCGGGGCAAACGCGCACGGTCGTATCCGATTCGATCAGGTGCCGGATGCGCGGAGCCACCTCCAGCATCTTTTTGCGCAGGTACTCGGGCTGACCGGAGTACCAGCCGGTAAAACCGAGGCCGATGCAGGTGTAATAGACGGCGAGCCGTTCGGTGGCGTCGTCGCCCTGCTCGCGGAGGGTTTCGTCGAACAGGTCAAAGAATTTTTCGTCGCCAGCCAGTTCGTTGAAACTGTAGGCCAGCCGCTCCTGGTCCCACTTCTTGGCGAAGGGCACCTTGCTGTCGGCAACCATCGAATCCACGAAGAAGATGAGCGGCTGCTCCATCTTCTTGTACTGCGGATTGATCCGCGGATCGGTCGTTGCCTTGGCCCGCAGGTCTTCGAAGATGACCTTCATCTTCGAGCGCACCGTGTTGTATTCCAGGTTGCCCCCCTTGCGACCGGCGCGGTTGAGGATGCAGACGTACTGGAAAAGCGGCTCGCAGAGTTCGAGGAGGTTCATACGCAGAAAGTCGGAAGGCGGAAGTGGGAAGATGGAAGTAAGAAGGTTTGGAACCGAGCGCCACGCGACATATTTGATCGCTGTACTTCCGCGTTCCGACTTCCCACTTCCGACTTAGCCGTTCGAGCCGGTCATGTAGAGCGTGATGTTGTAGTCGGCGTCTTCCTTGCCGGTCCAGCGGATGATGGCCTGTTTTTCGATCTTGAGCAGGTCCCACACGCGCTGGCTGTCCGCGCGGAGCAGCCGGAAATAATGCAGGTCGCTCGCGGCAGGCAGTTCGAGCGGCACGATGCGTTCCTCCTTCAACCGGACGCCCCAGATGGCGCGCGTGGCCAGCGAGCGGGGCATCAGCTTGAACTTGTCGGCGTCCTCCACGAAGGCGGCCACGCCGCGCGGATCTTCCCTGGTCTTGATGCCCAGGAAATAGTCGCTCGGCTTGGTGAAATGTTCGTCGGTGAGCGTCGCGGCGAGGAACTGGCCGTCGTTGACGAAAGGCACCTTCATGAAGCTCGGCGCCACCGAACCGCGCACGTACCCGCGAATCTTCGCCGACAACTCCCGGAAGCAAAGCACCGGATTATCATGATTGTACGGCAGGACATCGAAGGCGTCCTTGTCCGGGTAAAGCGCGCACAGTTCCGAAAAAAGTTCGCGCAGTTCCAAATAAAAGACGAAGGGCGAGAGCGACCCGGCGGCGACGAGCGACGGCAGGCGCGCCGCAAACCGGTTGAGCGTGCGCAGCCGCAGGATCTGCTCGAACTGCAAGCCGCGCAGCGTCTCGATGCTGAACCCGCCGCGCGCCACCTGGACGACCAGTTCCTTGCGGCTCGCTTCGATCTGGCTGGCGAGGTCGCGCACGATCTCGCGCAGCACCGGCGAGGCGTTGAGGATCATGCACGGGGCGATGAAATCCGGGTCGATCTGCGGCATGGAGCTTTCCTCCGTGGTCGAGCGCGTGACGCGAAACAGCGGCAGGACTTCCAGGTTGGAGCGGTCCTCGTGTTCGAGCAGGATGCGCGCGTTGAGCCGGCGCACGAGCAGCGGTTTCGGATTTTCGCCGGTGTTCTCGTCGGCGCATTCGATTTCCCGCACCCGATAGATCAGCTTGGCGCGCGAGTCTCCGCCCTGGCCGTCGAGGGTATTGGCGCGCGCGTCGAACCACAGCGGCACGCCCAGATACACCGTAAACCCGCCGGTGCTGGAGGCGAACGCCTGCTTGATGTCCACGGTGGGCAGTTCCGAGTTTTCCGGGAAATTGATCTCCAGGCCGCTGGGCATCACGGCGCGCAGCCGCGTGAACTGGATGCGAAACGCCCGCAGGTCATCGGCGGAAAGCGCGGCGTCGATGACGCCGTAAGGGTAAGACCACGTCAGCCCGCGCTCGCGGCCCACGAGGTCGAACAGGCTTTTCTGCATCCGTTGCAGATGGTGCGGCTGGAGGAAAAGGCCCTCCTCCCAATGGATTTGCAGAGGCATAATGGGAAAGGCAGAAGGTAGAAGGTAGAAGGCAGAAATTTAGAAAAGAAGTACAAAAAGCATAGAACCGACCATTCCGTCCTTCTGCCTTCTGCCTTCTACCTTCTGCCTTCTGCCTTTCTGATTAGAGGTTGGGACTCCCGGTGCCGCGCATCAGGCCCTCGGCGTAGCGGGCGACGCACTCGACCATCTCGGATTCAATGGAATCCTCGTTGAGATCCTTGGCGAGCTGCACGTATTTGCGCCAATTCTTTTGCTCGGCGTTGGCAAACATGCCGCCGCTTTCCTGCGCCGCGAGGTCCTTGATGGCGTCCGGCCCGAAGCGCGCGAGATGTCGCTGCGAGAACGAGCGCCCCGCCGGTCCGATGGCTCCGATCAAGCCCGCGACGAGTTGGCGCAGCCGGTCGATGATCTGCGTGATCTGCCCGATGGAAACCTCCGTGTCGCCGGAGAGATACCGCCCCCCCGCCTTGCGGATGTCACCGTCGAAAGTGGCGTCGCGGCGAATCTGCGAGCGCGGGGACATCGCCTTCCACAAGCCCCAGCCGAGTTGATCCAGACTCAGGACGAAATCGGCCAGCGCCGTGAGCAGGCGATAGAGGCGTTGGATGTCCACCTGCGCGAACTCGTCCATCGGGAAACGCTTGAGCAGTTCCGGCGGCGGGGCGTCCTGGAGCGTGGTGGTCTGGAGTTCGAGGTAACCTGCCTGTTGGAGTTGCAGGCCGAATTCCCGCAGCTTTCGCGGCGGCAGCAGCGGCGCGATTTTGACCATCTGCGCGAGCAGTTCCTCGGGCGTCAGTTCCGCCGGGCTGGCAGACTGGCCATCGGCGGGCAGCGGACGGTCGCGCCCGCCGCCCTCGCCGGTGGGAAACTGCTCGGCCAGGGCTTCGAGGTAGCGCGGCTGTTTTTCGCGCACCACGTCCCGCAGTCCGCGGCGGATTTCGTCGTGGAGAAAGTTCTCGCGTTCGGCGGGGTCAACGTCCGTGCAATCCGCCTGTAAAAAGCGCAGTTGCGCGGCGGTCTGCGTCGCCCATTTGATTTCTTCCTGGGTAAATTTAGACATCGCTGTGGGAGCGCGGGGCGGCGGGTGCGGTTCTCGCTCCGTCGCCGGAGACAACAAAGTTGGGGAAAAGCGTCGGCGAGGTCAAGGGTTTTTGCGAGGGGAGGGACGCCTGTCCCGGGCCGTCCGTGGCTGTCTCGTGAGCGGGACGCCGGCTGCCGATACCGGGCTGACTCGGAAGGGCCTGCGGCCCGACGCGGACGGCTGGGAGAGCCGTCCCTACCGGTGTTCACAAGAGCTTCTGCACCCGCGCCAGTTCCACATCCACATCATGCTTGAGCCGGTCGAGCGCCTGATTCTTGTCGCTGCCGTTGCCCTTGGCCGCGACGGCGAGGCGGAAACTGGCATCGGCGGCGACAGCGTACGGGGAACGCACCACCGGCGGCTCGGTGAGATTCTGGAGCACGGACGGCGCGGATTCGGCGGAACCGCCTGCGAAATAGTAAGTGGCCGGGTTGCGGGCGTCGTCCACGACGTACTGACCCACGTTGCCGATCAGATGGGCGAAGCTCTTGAGCACGCGCTTGTTCACCGGCTCGAAGAAGATGCTCGGGTCCGACGACGTGCCGACCGCGCTCAGGTCCAGCGCATCGCCGAAACAGCCCCGGTTGGGCAGGAGGGTACCGGTGGTGAGCCTGGCCTGCTCCTGCGCTTTTTTGGCGAACGCCGCCCACTCCGGGCTGCGCACCTTGGCGAACGAACGCCACCGGGCGGTCCACTCCTGTCCGGCGGGGCTGTTGAGCGTCGCTTTCCACTGGGCCAGGGTCGGCAGGGCGCCCCCGGCGGCCTGCGCGAGCTTGAGTGCGTTCATGCCGCTCAGGCCGTTCATCGGGCTATCGGAAGTCGGACTACCCGTCGCCATGCCGTAGAAAGGATTGAAGGTGTCCTGCTTCATCCATTCGGCCCGGCGCTGGTAGCCAGCCGCCGTTTTTTCCCAGGCGACTGGGCCGTTGCCACCCTGCAACGCGTTGGCCGGGCCGGCGAGTTGCGCCAGCGCCAGCCCGAAACTCACCGGCACGGTCGTCGCACTCAGGTAGAATGCGCCGCCGTTGGGCAGCGCCACCCGGTTGAATTGCATCTGGAAGCCGCTCTTGCCCCACTCGTAGGTGACGGTCGAAATCTCGTCCTGCCTGGCGGCGGAGCGTTTGGTCCAGAGGTTGGGCGGCAGGTCGGCGATGTCGCCGGTCGCTTCCAGTTTGGGAGGCAGCTTGCGCAGGAAATCACCGACCGACACTTCGCCGCTGACGGGCAGCAGGGAACCGGCGGTTTCCTTGAAGGAAAGCAGCGCCACGTTGAGCGTCTCCGGTTGCTCCTGGGCGGCGGGATCGCTGAGCGTGGCCTTGAGTTGCTCCAGGCGGGTGGAATAGCCGGTCCACCGGTTCAGCTCAATCGCCGCGACCGGGGTGGGCGTGGGGGGCGGGGTCAGGTCCGGGGTGGCCTCCGCTACCATCGGGGTGGCAACGGGCGGCGTGTCCGGCGACGCGGTGGCCGCCCGCCCGCCGTCGGCAACCTCGCCGCTTGCCGGGGAGGAGCCGGGAGCCGGTGACGCGCTGCGGCGAGCGCCGGGCAAGGACGACACGTTCCGGGCCAGTTCGCCGAGGGCGGGGGTCAGCGTCGTCAGGGTGCTGACGGCACCCGGCACCCGGTTCAGCCGGTCGGAGACTTTCTGGTTCGCCTGATGGAAGTACAACACCGTGCCGCCCACCGCGGCGGCGACCGCCGCCGCCACCCCGGTCAGCAGCCCTTTGTGGCCGCCCGGTCCCGGCCGGGTGGCCGCACCGGTGCCGCGGGTGTCACTGCCACCGGGAATTCCGACCCCGCTGAGCGAGGGTGCGGCGTGCGCCAGGGACTTCATCTTCTTGAAGGCCTGCCGCACCCCCGCGAGAGGATGGGAATCCATCCCCAGGTCCGGCGACATCAGCACGTTGCAGAAACGCCGCCAGGCGTCGGCCAGTGGACCGAGCTTCTGCCAGTCCGGTGTGTTCTCCATCGGCCAGTCGAAATTGCGCACCGTGCGCCCGCGCAGCAGTTGATAGAGGGTGGCGCCGAACGCATAGCAGTCGGCGGCCTGGTTGTTCGACTCGTCCTGCAAGCCAAGGTCACTCAAGACCACGGACGCATTCCCGACGTTTTTGCCGTCGAGGAAGATGTTCGTCGGTTTGAGATTACCGTGCGTGCGCGACTGCTTGTCCCGCAGTTCTTCCAGGGCTTTGAGCACGCCGTCGGTAAGGCGGTGGAGCGCATCGGCGTCCAGGCTGACGCGGCCCTGGATGAGGGAATCGAGCGAACGCGGGTAATGCTTGGTGACGTAGAAGGCGTCGCTGCTTTCCTGGCCAACCTCGAAGATGGGCGCAACCCCCTTGCAGCCCGCGAGCACGGCGGCGGCCTGTTCGTTCGCCGCGCGCAGGAAGCGGGCGCGGTTGCCCTCCGGGCGCGGCACGCCGCCCATGCCGTGCCGGAGCTTGACCGCCACCGGCACGCCGTGGGTCGGGTCGAGCGGTCCGGCATGAACTTCCGCCGCGTCGCTCCAACCTACCTGACGGTGGAGACGGTATTTATCGGCGATGGGCATCGGTCAGCCCGCGCCGTGCTTGCGACGGCTTGGTGGAAGAGGTTACGCGGGAGCGTTCAGTGTGTCACGAGGGCAGGGGGATTCGCAACCCCTTCGTAGTGAAAAGAGCGACGGATTCCCACCGGGCCGGGCGTCAGGGCGTGGAATGCACCAGGCCCGTCTTGTCCACGACGATGGTGGCGCTGGTGGTCTTCGTCTTGGAAGTGATGGGGATGATCTTGCGGCGCTGGTCGGCGTCGCCCGGTAGGTCGGCGAACACGCCCGGCAGGTCGGCGATCACCATGACTTCCGTCGCGCCGATGCTCTTCCAATGCGCCCAGATGGGATCGGAAGCGGCGATGGTGTAAGTCTGCGGGGAGTTCGGCCCGAAGCGGAAGCTCTTGGCGTCCGCCTTGTACGGCGCGTTGCCGCCGCGCCAGTATTGGGGCACGGGGAGTGCCTTGAGGGTCTGGCTGCCGGCGTTGAGGCCCACCACGTCCACCTGCACGGACGCCGACGCCACGGAGGCGCTGCCCTGGAGGTTGACGGTGTCGAGACTCGGCGAGGAACAGCCGGTCAGCAACGAGAGGCCGGTAGCAAGAACGAGGGCGGTGGAACGGAGGCGCTTCATAAAATGCGAATGGGGATGCAAAGGACCGATTCCTATGGTTTTATCGGCGGAATTCCTGCAAATCAACAAGATTTAGCGTGGCCCCCGCGAGCGTGGCCCGCCGAACGATTGCCGCCATGTCCGCGCCCCCGGTGACCTCCAACCCGTTTGATCCGACCGCCCTGCGGGATGCGTCCGGGATTTGCGAGGCGTTACGCGGAGCGGGCTTCGACGCGGGAGGGGTCGGGACTTTCCTCAAGGGCGGGAAACCGGAGCGGGATTGGCCCTTGCTGCGCAGACGGGCGGCGGCGGGGAACGAAGCGTTTCACACGGCGGTGGAGTTGTTCCTGCTGAACGTGGAGATCGCGGGGGACAAGTTGGAGCGGCTTTTTACCGGGGAGCAGACGGAGGGCCTGGCCTCGGCGGGGCTGTTGGAGCGGAGCGCCGGACGCTGGCGCGCGACGGCCCAACTCGCGCCCGGCCCGCAGGGCGACGGCTGGCTGGTGAGCGATTTTACCCTGGACCTCCAGCACCTGGCCGACGACCACGTCCTCGGTGTCGGCGCGGCCTCGGACACCCTGGCGTCCCTGACGCCGCGCCGGGCGTTTCGGCACGCGCTGGACCTGGGTTGCGGGGCCGGTTGTCAGTCGCTGCTGGCGGCGGCTCATTGTGAACGGGTGGTGGGCACGGACATCAGCGAGCGGGCGCTGAACTTCGCGCGGTTGAACGCCCGGTTGAACGGGGTGGAGAACGTCGAGTTCCGCGCGGGCAGTTTTTTTGAGCCGGTCGCCGGGGAGCGTTTCGACCTGATCGTGGCCAACCCGCCGTTCGTCATTTCGCCGGAGAACGAACGCATCTTCCGCACGGGCTCCGCCCAGGGCGACCGCGTTTCCGAGTGGGTCGTCCGGCAGGCGCCCGCCTTCCTGGAAGAGGGCGGACTGGCGGTGATCCTGCTCAACTGGCATCACCGGCACGAGGACGATTGGGCCGAGCGTCCGGTGGCGTGGACCGAGGGCAACGGGTGCGATTCCTGGCTGCTGCAATTCAGTTCGGACGAGCCGCTCGTTTACGCCGCCGAATGGCTGCGCACCGAGGGAAAAACGGCGGCCGCCCTGGGGGACGCGCTGGACCGCTGGGGCGAATACTACCGGGGGCTGGGCATCGGGCGGATCAGCGCCGGAGCGATGGTGGTGCGGCGGCGCTCGGGGGGGCAGACCTGGACCCGCGCGGATGCGCTGGCATTTGGCAAACACGCCGGACAATGCGGCGCGCACATCGAGCAGGTCCTCGCGGGCGAGACCTGCGTGCAGGGGACGGACGAGGCGCTCCTCGCCGGTCGCTTCCGGCTGGGCTCCGAGCATCTGGTGGACACTCACCTGCGCGGCGGCGCGGACGGCTGGACCCAGGGACCGCTGACGTTGCGTCCCCAACCCGGGCTGGCGTTTTCGGGCCGGTTGGACGGTCCGCTCCTGCAAATTCTGGGCGGTCTGGACGGGACCCGCCCGCTGGGGGAAGTGCTCGACGCTTGCGCCGGGGCGCTCGGGTTTAGCGCGGCGGATTTGCGGGAGGCAGGGGTCGGCGCGGTGCGCAAGCTCTTGCGGGCGGGACTGCTCGTCGAGACAGAAAAAGATTTCCCCGAAAAAATGGGGATCAATTCGTGAAATACGTCGCAGGCGTCGCAAGCGTGGCAGGAGTCGCAACGTTGGAATGCGACCATTTTTCTCCGGCCTGAACACTTCGCACGAATCCGCGAAGTATTGCTTGCCTCCGGCTTTCCCTGTTAAAGAGTAAGGTCCGTCATCCCCATGCAAAGCTTTACCGAGAAAGACCTGGCGAGCGAATTGGAAGAAGGCTTCAAACTGGTGCCCCTGCCGTTGACCATCGACGGCGTCCCGGCGGTGCTGGGTCCCCAGATCCACGTGGTGGCGCGGATCAACGCCGACCCCGTGTCCGGCCACTTCGTGCTGGTGCGCGCCACGCCGCTGGCTCACGTGCTCCTCGGCTGTCTGGCGGACAGCAAAGGCCGCCCGCAGGAATGGCTGGAATTGTGGATGCAGAAGACCGACTACCTCGACGGCAGCGCCGCCGCGTTCCAGGAGCATCTCACGAACGCGACCTGGGATGCCCGCTGGCGCGACCTCGGGGAATCGTTGCGCGCGGGGGAAGGCTCGTCGGTGATTGCCACGGCGTTGGAAGGCGGGCATCTGCCTCCCGTGGTGTTGAGCGTCGAACAGGGGAGGTTTATCTCCTTGGTGGACGCGGCGCGCGGGCAGAAGCTTGGCCTGTGCGTCGACGACGACCTGCTCGAAAACGCCGGGCTGCCCGGGTACTCGGCCTCCACGGATCGGTATCTCGGCACCGTCGGCGGCGACCCGGCGGAAACGACGTTCGTGCGCGTGCGCCGGGATTCGCCCTCCAACGGACACGTGTTCGACCTGGACGCGACCGAGCCGCCGTCGCCAACCCCGGCCGCCGCGCTCGGGCTGGGGGGCGGGGGGCTGATCGTGCGACGTTTCGCCCCCTTGAGTCTGGAGGATTTCTCGGACGTGGCGAGCGGTCGTCCCTGGAAAGGGATGGACAATGCGCGCAAGATCTTCCGCGTCCCCGGCGTGTACCGTCTGCTCGAAGACGAGGACGCGATGCGCTACGGGACGGCCCACCTGTTCTCGACACCGCAGGGGCGGGCGGGGCGGTTGGCCGAGGCGCTTTACCTGAAGTTGCAGGTTTTCTCGCAGGCGTTGCGGCTGGTGCGCGGTCATGTCCGGCAGACCCAGCTTCCTTTCTTGAACCTGTCGGCGGACAGCTTCCGGGTGCGCCTCGGCGCGGTGGGTTTCGGGCTGCCGTTCCTGTGGACCAGCCAGACGGACCTCGTGCAGCCGGGCGGCGCGTTCGCGCTGCCGCTGCGCAACACGACGCTGCGTTATTTCCAAGGGATCGAGCCGCTGACCACCTCCGTGTATCGGCCCGGGTTCGTCGGCATCGCGCAGAAGGGCACGGCGAACGTGCGCATCCGCAAGGTGTTCCCGCCGACGGAAGAGGGCATGGCGATGGAGGGCACCATCCGCACCAGCGAGCGGTTGACCAACGACGAGAACGACCTGCTTTCCGTCAACCTGCCGCTCAACGAGGGCAACGTGGATTTGCTGGGCCACATTGATTTTACCCAGGCGCGTTCGGAGGGGGAGGCGATCTTCCGCACGTTGCCGCAGACGTATTCGAGCCTCGTCACCGGGGCGTTGCGCAGCGTGGAAGGTTCGACGTTCAGCCGCCTGGCGTTCAACATCCTGTCGCCGCTGAGCACGCCGTTCGATCTGTATTCACTGGGCGTCGTGGCGTTGCGGCTGCTGCTGGCGGCGGAGAACAATGCGCTGCCGGACGTGTTGGATCGGGCGTTCAGTCTGGCGCACGAGGCCGCGCAGGACGAGGCGGGCGGGGAATTGACGGACCGCATTGCGCAGGCATTCGCAAACGATCCGCGCTGGCGCGAAACGCTCGGATTCGAGCACGCGCTGTTCACGAAGTCCACCGAACCGGCGGCCACGGAGAGCGACCTGCCGCCGAGGTTGTGGTGGGCGACGCTGAGTTTCGTGCTGCGGTTGTTCCCCCGGTTGTTGCCGGAGAGCTATTGCAAGGGTTACGGCGACGCGCCGCCGCTGGCGTTGGAAACGGTGTTCGACGCGCCGATCCGGGAGCTGGACGGGTTGCTATTGAGGTGGCGGGCGTATCTGCTGGGCGACTGGCGGCAAAACCAGGAGATCTCGCGGGTGATCGGGTCGATCAGCGACGAGTTTTAAAAGTCGGAGGTCCATTATTTCCGAATCTTCAGCGATAGTTCATCGCTGCTGATCGTAACGGCCGGTTTGCCGGGGACAGTGAAGACGAGTTTGGCGTCTCCTTTGAAAGTCGCCAGGCGCGTTTCCTGATTATAGGTTGCTTCCTTCGTTGCCGATACGTCGATGGTGTTGGCAGGCAGCATCGGAAGGACCGCGACGGTGGTCGAGCCAACGCGAACCTCGGTTGAAGTCACCGGCGGCTTCGCGGTGTTATCCGGCGTCCCGGGTTTGGCGACGGGGGTGCCGGTCGCGGGCGTCAGGTTGAAATCCTCAAGCTCGACATTCAGCGGGGTCGAGGTGTCCTGACTGGCGGAAACTCCGACGCGCAGGTTTTGCGGTCCCCTCCAATCCAGCGGTTTTAGCAAGGTCCACTTCCCGCCGTCCGGACTCACGGCTGCGGAAACCTTATCTCCGTGACGCTCCAACTTCAGAAAGGTCGCCCGACCGGTCAAGCGATGTTCGTTGGTGCCGGAATAGTCCACGACGGCACCATCCTTGCGCAACTCGAAGACCACGTAGCTGGTCGCCTGCCCTTCCGCAACGAGTTGGGCGCGTTCGAGGCGGATGTAGTTCTTCGCGTCCTGCCACAAGAGCAATCCTGCGCCCTGCCAGGCGACGAAATCAGGCACCGCGCTGGTCACGCTGGTCGGATAATCGCCGGAAACCTTCACCTGCGCCACGAAGTCGCCGGTGACATCCTGCAACACCCGGGGCGCGTTCATCCGGCCGACCTCGGCGGAGAGGGCGTGGTCCTTGCCGGGAATGGACACCGCCAGCTTGTCGTCCGTGAAGACCAGGCGGCAGTCCCCATCCGGGTCGATCACCTCGCCCCAGGGGGCGTCCGCGGCACGGACGGGACGCAGCAGGATGCCCGCCGCGACGGCGAAAAAGATGGTTCCGGCGAGCAGGGGACGGGTCATTTTGGAGGGGTATTGTTTGATCATATGGAGACGTTTTTTGAGTTGACTGACAGATTCCACCACGGCAAGGGCCGTGAACGGCGCGGGCTGGCCACCGGCCTGCCGGAGGACTCGCAAAAGCGTTTCGCCGTAGGCAAGGATGGAAGGTTGCCCCAGCCAGGTGATGGCCGCTTCGTCGGCGGACTCCTCGCAAAACTGGGTCCAGCGGCGGAAGGCGAGGTGGGCGGCAGGATTAAACCAGTGCAACGCGCAAACCAGGGTGAAAAACCAGTTGAGAGGAATGTCGAGCGCCCGGAAGTGTGACAATTCGTGAAACAGCACCCCGCGCAACTGGTCCGGCGACAAGGCGGCGGCCAGTTCCGCCGGCAGCAGAATGCGAGGTCGCAGCCAGCCCAGGATGACCGGGGTGGTGACCACGCCGGAGATCACCAGCCCGATGGGAGCGGTGATTCCGGCCTCCCTCTTGCAATCTTCCAGGAGTTCCAAAAGTTCGGCGTTCGTGCTGAGACGCTCCCGCCGCCACCGGCGCACGGCGAAGTGGGTTCGCACCACGGCCACCAGCAGATAACCCGTCGAACCGGTTGCCAGAATGAGCGCGAGCCAGTTGACGTTCGCCGGGTGAAGCAAAGCGACGGTGCCCGGAGGCGCGGCGGGGGCGGGCTCCGCGTTGTTTGCTGGCCAAGCGGGGAGCCAGTGCCGCTCCATCCACGGGGCGGGGGGCGCCGCCGAAGGCAAAACCGGCACCCGGATCGTGAGGAGAAAGGCCACGGGGACCAGCAGCCACCAGGCGCGCCGCGCCCGGGCGCTGATCCGGGCGGCCAGCAGGCGGTCGAGCACCGCAACGACGGCGAACATCAGGGAACCGCGCAGCGTCAGATCGAGCAGCCAGTTCATTTGCCGGGCTTCCTTTCGCGCAGGATTTGCTCCAAGGAGTCGAGTTCCTTTCGGGTCAAACGCCGGGAGTGGACGAAATGCGAAAGCATGGGGGAGAGCGAGCCGTCGAAGACGCGTTTGAGGAACGAATCCGCCGCGGACGCGCGGCACTCCGATTCCGAGGCGGCGGGGGAGTACAGGTAGGATTTTCCGACGCGCTCGTAGCGCAGAGCCCCCTTGGCGACGAGTCGATTGAGCATCGTCTTGACCGTGGCGGGGCTCCAGGTCGTGGTCCGGGCAAGGGTCTGGATAATGTCTTGCGCCAACGAAGGAGTGGATCGTTTCCAGACGATCTTCATGACCTCCCATTCCGCTTCGGAGATGCGCGATGCGCCTTTCATTTACAGATGTAATCGCATGACGGATTACAGGTGTAAACAATTATTTCATCTGAATTTCGTCGGCGGAGGATTCCGGGGAGCGCACGCGGGGCGTCACCCATGGCCTTTTCATTTAACGCGCTTTTCGATTGTAGAGCAAGCGCGCCGCCTGCCCGACAAATCAAAAGGTCTTGGGCCGCCAACCGGAACCGACGGCGGGGCGCCGTCGGCAGCACGCGAGGCGCGTGCGCTCCCCAAAACCGACCGGCGCGTGCGCTCCCCAAAACCGACCGGCGCGTGCGCTCCCCAGAACTGATCTGCTCGGGCCAAATTGAATGACCTTGCAAACTTCCCTAGCCGAATGGCGCGAATCCTGCCACCATCCCGGCCAATGGCCACGACGCTCCAAACACCGCCTCCGCTGCCCGATGCCGCTACCGAGTCTTTCATCGCACCCGAGACGCGGATGCACGAGTTCACCTGGCGGGCGGTCATCGTGGGCACGTTCCTCGGGATGATCTTTGGCGCGTCGTCGTTGTTCCTGACGCTGAAGGTGGGGTTGACGGTGAGCGCGTCCATCCCGGTCGCGGTGATTTCGCTGACCATCTTTCGCGGATTGTCGCGCATCTTCGGTCTGCGCGACGCGACCATTCTAGAGCATAACATCACGCAGACCGCCGGGTCGGCGGGGGAATCCATCGCGTTCGGCGTGGGCGTGACGATGCCCGCCATTTTGATCCTCGGGTTCGATCTGGAACTGACGCGGGTGGCGATGGTGGCGATCCTGGGCGGGCTGCTCGGTATTTTGATGATGATTCCGCTGCGGCGGGCGTTGATCGTCAAGGAACACGGGGTGCTCAAATACCCGGAAGGGACCGCGTGTGCCGCCGTGCTGAAAGCGGGTGCTTCGGCGGAGGACCGCGCGCTGGCCTCGCCGGCCGCACAGGCCGAGATCCGGGCGGCGCAGGCAGCGGGGCTGGGGGAATCGCCGGGGGCCAAGGCCATCTTTGCCGGGTTCGGCATCGGCCTGCTCTATAAAGTGGGCAACGTGGCGCTCAAGCTCTGGAAGGATACGCCGGAGAAGATTTTTGGCGCACCGCTGAAGGCGGGTTCGATCTCGGCGGAGATTTCGCCGGAGTTGCTGGGCGTGGGGTACATCATCGGGCCGAGGATCGCTTCGATCATGTGCGCGGGCGGCGTGCTTTCGTATTTGCTGCTGATTCCGATGATCAAGTTTTTCGGCGAAGGCATGACGACCGCGCTGGCGCCCGGGTTGATCCCGATCAGCGAGATGTCGCCGGGGCAGATTCGCAGCGCGTACATTCTTTACATCGGCGCGGGGGCGGTGGCGACGGGCGGCATCGTGAGCCTGGCGCGGTCGCTGCCGACGATCTGGCACGGGCTGCGCGCGGGTTTGAAGGACGTGAGCTTTTCGCGCAAGGATGACACCGCCGGGTTACCGGAGAGCGCCGTGGCGCGCACGGACCGCGACCTGCCGATGAGCTTCGTGGGGATCGGCGTGATTCTGCTCATCGTGGGCATCATCGCCACGCCCGCACTGCACATGAACATCCTGGGCTCGCTGCTCATCATTGTATTCGGGTTTCTGTTCGTGACGGTTTCCTCGCGGCTGACGGGCGAGATCGGGTCGTCGTCCAACCCGATTTCCGGCATGACCGTGGCGACGCTGCTGTTTACGTGTTTGATCTTTTTGCTGATCGGTTGGACGGGCAGCGGGTACTATGTCACGGCGCTTTCCATCGGAGCAATCGTTTGCATCGCGTCGTCGAACGGCGGGACGACCTCGCAGGATCTCAAGACGGGGTTTTTGCTCGGGGCGACGCCGAAGTATCAGCAGGTGGCCATCCTTTTTGGGGCGTTCGCGTCGTCGCTGATCCTGGGGCCGATTTTGCTGCAACTCAACGACGCGAAAACGGTGTATGTGCCCATCGCGCAGGTGGCCCCGGCGGGGTTGAGCACGGATGTTTCCCATCTTTCCCGGCACGAGAAAATCCGGGGTAGTCAGGCCGACAGCGACGGCAGCGAATATCTGGCGTGGCAAAAGACCGACGACGCGGGCGGCCCGGCGGGGAAGTACCTCGTGGACCCAACGGGCAAGGCGGTGTGGCTGGTGGACCCGGGCATCAACGGCACGTTTGAAAAGCGGCCCGACGGCTCGCACGTGGACAAATTCAGCGCGCCCAAGGCGGTGCTGGTGAGTTACATCATCAAAGGGATTCTGGACCGGAAATTGCCGTGGGCGCTGGTGCTTTTGGGCGTGATGATCGCGGTGGTGTTGGAGATGTCGGGCATTCCGTCGCTGGCGTTCGCGGTGGGAGTGTACCTGCCGCTCTCGTCCTCGACGCCGATCTTTATCGGCGGCTTCGTGCGCTGGCTGGTCGATGCGCGCCAGCGGGCGCATTTCCGGTCGCGCGGCATCACGATGAGCGAGGAGGAAATGGTCGCGGAAACCGACAAGAGCCCCGGGGTGCTGTTGTCGAGCGGCTACATCGCGGGCGGGGCGATTGCGGGGATCATCGTGGCCATCGTGCAGGGGGTGTTGAAGCCGGACGGCGCGTTCAACCGCCTGGTGGACGGGTTCTCGACGGCCAACCCGTTTTATACGGGTGCCGCGAGTGATTTGCTCTCCACGCTGCCGTTCCTGGCGATGTGCGCTTTTCTGTTCCTGGTGGGAAGGGAGCGGCTGTTGTCGAGCCGCAAGGTTGCCGCGCGTTAAAGGAAGCGTGCGCGGCGACCCGCCCTTCCACGGTGCGGCGCACGATTCCGTGGTATGTCTCAAACCACGACCAACGCCGCCGCGAGCGGCACGTTTTCCCTGGGCGGCGATCTTTCCGTCAACCGGCTCGGCTTCGGTGCGATGCGCATCACCGGCGCGGGCATCTGGGGCGAACCGAAAGACCCGGAAGGCGCGAAGGCGGTGCTGCGCAAGGCCGTGGAGCTGGGCGTCAACTTTATCGACACCGCCGATTCCTATGGACCGGAGGTGAGTGAGCGGCTGATCGCCGAGGCTTTGCATCCGTACCCGGCGGGCCTCGTCATTGCGACCAAAGGGGGAATGACGCGTCAAGGTCCCAACAAGTGGCTGCCGGTGGGCCGGCCCGAATATTTGAGCCAACAGGTCGAACTTAGTTTGCGCCGACTCAAGGTGGAGCGCATCGACCTCTACCAACTCCACCGGATCGACCCGAAAGTGCCCGTGGCGGAAAGCCTCGGCGCGTTGAAGAAATTACAACAACAGGGGAAGATCCGGCACATCGGTCTATCGGAGGTGAGCGTGGCCGAGATCGAGGAAGCGGCGAAGACGGTGCCCATCGTAAGCATCCAGAACGAGTATAACATCGGCAATCGCAAAAGCGAGGAAGCCTTGCAGTATTGCGAGGCGAACGGGCTGGGTTTCATCCCGTGGTTTCCGGTTGCGGCGGGCAAACTGGCCGCGCCGGGCGGGGTCCTCGACGAGGCGGCCAAACGCCATGAGGCAACCGTCGCGCAACTGGCGCTGGCGTGGTTGCTGCATCGTTCGCCGGTGCAGTTGCCGATCCCCGGCACGAGTTCGGTGGATCATCTGGAAGAGAACGTGGCCGCCGCCGAGTTGGAACTCACCGAGGAAGAGTGGTCACAGATCGAAGCAGCGGCCAGGAAGTAGGGACCGGGTATGTTTGCGACCGAACCCATCGCGGCGGAAAGCAAAGCGGAGTTCTACGCGGCACTGACCGGCCAACTGCGCGCCATGCTGACCGGCGAGCGCGACTGGCTGGCCAATCTTGCAAACACCGCCGCGTTGATCTTTCAAATCCTGCCGGATCTCAACTGGGCGGGGTTTTACCTGTGGCGCGGGGAGGAACTCGTGGTGGGGCCATTTCAAGGCAAGCCCGCGTGTGTGCGGATCGCCTCCGGGCGGGGGGTCTGCGGGGGGGCGGTGGCGCAACGGCGTTCGCTGGTGGTGGCGGACGTTCACGCCTTCCCGGGACACATCGCCTGCGACTCCGCGTCGCGCTCGGAACTGGTGGTGCCGTTGATGCTCGGCGAACGCATCCTCGGCGTGCTCGATCTCGACAGTCCGTCGCCTGCGCGTTTTGACGATGCTGACCGCGCAGGCTGCGAAAATCTGGTGGCCGCGTTGCTCGCAGCGACGGATTTTCCGGCGTAGCGGCAGGGTGCGTCGCAGTTCACCAGAGGTGACGGCCCGAGAAGATCAGGAAGCCGAACGCCACGGCGTGCGAGGTCACCACGATGCCCGCGATCTGCCACGGCAACGTCTCTTTCCAGAGGCGCCCCGGCGCATCGGGACGCGGTTGATTCCAGTGCGCGAAGATGTCGTGTCCGGTGATAAGGCAGGCGTGGTACAACCCATAGATGAGATAGTGTGTCTGCGTGCCGTGCCAGAAACCCATCACGCCGAAGGTCAGGAAGTTGGCGGCATAAGCGGCGTGCCGCTTGTCCTTGAACCACTTCTTCTTGAACGCCATCAGCAAAAACCGCATGTAGATAAAATCGCGGAACCAGGTGGAAAGCGTGATGTGCCAGCGCGTCCAGAATTCCTTGATGTTGCGGGAAAGAAAAGGCCGCTGAAAATTCTCCGGCGTCCGCACCCCGAGCATCAGGCTGAAGGCGATGGCAAACGCACTGTAGCCCGCGAAATCGAAAAAGAGATAGAGACTGTACCCATACATGTACGAGACGGTATAGCCGAGCGTCGGGGAAGCCGGAATCTTCTCCAGCCAGTATTTGTTGACGAGATAGGCGAGGATGAACTTGTAGAAGAATCCGGTGAAGAGCCGGTGAATCGCGGCGTCGAAACCGTGCGCCACGTCCGCGCGGGTGTCGCCCTTGGACCAGTCGTCCGAAAAGCGCCGGTAGCGGTCGATGGGACCCGAGGAAACCGTCGGAAAGAAAAACAGGAACGCGAAGTACCGGCCCGGCGGGAGGCTTTTTACCAACCCGTCGTGGATGCCAATGAGGACATCGACCGCTTTCAACGTGGCGTAGGAGAGACCGATGAATTCCACGAGGCCCGTCGCGCCGATGGCTCCGACCGGTCCGGCGGCGGTCGCCCCGGAGTTCGCCGGCAATAATTTTGCGATCAGCAACGGCAGCACCGCCAAGGTGACCGCGACGTGCCCCGGCCACTTCGTTTTCGAGCGCAGGCGGCAGGCCAGCAGCGCACGAGCAAGGACGTATTGAACGAGCAGGAAGACGCCCACCGCCCAAATTTGCCGGAGCGAAGACGTGGCCTTTTCATCGAACGGCGCGTAATACTGGACCGCCAGCATCACGAGCGTCGTTGCCACGATACAGCATTGCTTGAGCAACGCCGGCGAGGCCGAACGCACCGAGCGGATCAGCAATACGGGCAGCAGTACGTAAAGCCCCGCGACCGCGAAATACAAAAAGCTGGCGTAGGGAATCACGGATGGGGTGCGGCACCGCCGTTGGCGGCGAGTTCGGAGAGCAGACGGCGGTCGGCCTTGCCGTTCGCCGTCATGGGCAGCAAGGATTGAAGATAGATTTTCCGCGGCAGCATGTACACCGGCAAACGCGCCGCGAGTTCGGCGCGGAGTTGGTCGGCGGCTTCGGTGTGGGCGGCGTCCGTGCCAGGAATTTGAACGGGCACGACGAACGCGGCGAGGAACTGCACCGCGCCGTGGCGCGTGACGGGCACCACCGCGCAGTCGCGCACCGCGTCGAGCGCCAACAGATTTTCCTCAATGTCCGCGAGTTCGATCCGATAGCCGTGCAGCTTGATCTGCCCGTCCTGCCGCCCTTCAAAGTACAACAGCCCGTCGCGCCAGCGGCCCCAGTCGCCGGTGCGGTAGGCGCGGCAGCCGTCGTCTTCCTCGAAAAACACGGCGTCCGTCAGGTCGGGCCGACCCAGGTAGCCGGGGCTGACGTTCGGGCCCGCGATGATCATTTCCCCACGCTCACCCCCGGACGACACGGAACCGTAGTCGTCGCGCAGGTACATCCGGGTGCCGGGACGCGGGCGGCCAATCGGCAGCGGGCCACCCGGCGCCAGGAGCGCGGGCGTGATTCGGACGGACGTGGTGGCAACGGTCGCCTCGGTGGGGCCGTAGGTGTTCCAGACCTCGCCGTCCGGGAAGCGGTCGAGCAGGCGCTTGGCAGTGTCCGGCAGGAGAGTTTCGCCGCAGAAGAGAAAGCGCCGCATCTCCGGCAGCCGCCCCGCGCCGAACGAGCGTTCCGCCAGGCAAAGCTGGGCGAACGAGGGCGTGGACACCCAGGCGGTCAGCCGGGCCTCGTCCAGCGCGCGGAAGAGCTGCTTGAAGTCCCCGATCTCCCGACGCGTGACGCTGTACAAAGTGCCGCCCGTGGCTATGCTCAGGTAGAGGTCCATCACGGAGAGATCGAAGGAGAAGGGCGCCTGGTTCAGGAAGGTTTCCGCGCCGGCGACGAAGGCGTGCTCACCGAGCATCCAGTCCAGAAAAGCATCGAGGCATTCGGCGGTGATGACGACGCCTTTAGGCTCCCCGGTGCTCCCGGAAGTGAAGATAATATAGAACGGGGCGGCCGGACGGGGCGAGGTGAGTTCCGCGTCGGGGTCGGGCGGGAGCGAGGCGATCAGTTCCGGCGTCAGCGTCAGGGCGGTGTTGGCGGCGGCGGCAACGCTCGCCACGCGCTGCGCGGGCAGGCTGTCGTCGAGCGGGATGTACGGGTGGCCGCTGCCGACCGCCCCCAGAAAACCGGCCAGCATCTCCGGTTCCTTGTGGCCCAGCACGATCACCGGGGAACCGTCGTCGGGGAGTTGTCGGCGCAGGTACCCGGCGACCGCGCCCGCGCGCGCGAGCAGTTCCCGGTAGGTCAGCCGGACGGTGGCGGTGGTGCCCACCGACGCCGCGACGTGCGCCGGACGATCCGGGAATTGCTCCGCCCAGGCGCGCAGCCGGACAAAGAGTCCGGTGGCCGGAGAAGATCCAAGATTCAAGAAACCAGGCTGCAAGGAAGGTTCAAGGTCCAAAGTTCAAGGCAGAAAGCGGGCGGCGGAGTTTTCGCCGGGCGGTGGGTCAGGAGAGGGTAGGATTCTTCAAAAGCCCTGGTAAACGAACGGTGCGGTGGTGAAGTCGCCCCGTCCATAGATCAGCAGCAGCACGATGAGGACCGCCAAATAATACAGGTAAAGCGCCACCGCTCGCGGCCATCCCTGGAGCGACGGGAAAAGCCATGTTTCCAGGCGGTGATCCGTCCCGGCAGATCGCGGGGGTGGGGGAGAAGCCTCGGCAGCCATCGGGCAATGATGAACGAATGCCCGTGCCGGTCAACCCGCTTCCTCGCGCAGACCTGTGAAAGTAGAGATTGCCGCTACGCGAAACGGGGGGCGCTGATTTCACGAAGGCAGGGTGGGACAACGCCTCCAAGTTTTTGTCATCCCGAGGGGAGTTCCACGACCCGAAGGACCTCTCTGTGCGCTACACGGATCTCCCCGGGAAGATCGTCCCAGAAAGAATCCGTGTACCTCGTAGAAAGGTCCTTCGACGGCGTTCGTTCCCCACTGC
>CAHJWO010000013.1 GCA_903642295.1 PVC group bacterium
CAGCGCTCCCGGTGCAAATTTTCGTTGCGCGCCATCCGACTTCGCGCGATAGAAGCCAGCTTCTGCCGTCCGGGCCGGAGAATACCCCTTTCTTTTATGCACATCCTCGAATCCATCGAAAACGAACAGAAAAAGTCCGACGTGCCCTCTTTCAAGGTGGGCGACAGTGTTCGTGTCCACACCAAGGTCGTCGAGGGTGACAAGGAGCGCGTCCAGATTTTCACCGGCATTGTGATTGGCCGCAAAGGCGCCGGGATCAACGAGAATTTCACCGTCCGCCGCATTTCCTACGGCGAAGGGGTGGAACGCGTGTTCCCGATCCATTCGCCGCGCATCGCCAAGATCGAGGTGGAGAAGCAGGGCACGGCTCGCCGCGCGAAGCTCAATTACCTGCGCGACCGCAAGGGCAAGCAGGCGATGGCCGTCCGCGAGGCCAAGTAAGGGTTTTTCTTCCCATGTCGAGCGCCGCGCCAGCCACCTTGCCTGCGCGGCCCCACCTCGAACACGAGGCGCGTCTGTATGCTGCCGGTGCCGCGCGCTGGGTGGCCGGCATCGACGAGGCCGGGCGCGGTCCGCTGGCGGGTCCGGTCGTCGCGGCAGCGGTCATTTTGCCACGCGACTTCAAACACCGTTACCTGACAGATTCAAAGCGGCTGTTGCCCCGCCGCCGGGCGGACATCTACCGCGAATTGACCAACAGTCTCGACGTGGTTTGGGCCTGCGCAACCCTGGACGCGCAAGAGGTCGACCGGCTCAACATCCTGCGTGCCACGCACGAGGCGATGCGGCGGGCTTTCGCCGCGCTGGCCCAACCAGCCGACCACGCGCTGATCGACGGTTTGCCGGTCCATCCGTTTCCGGTCGCGCACACGGCGCTCGTCAGCGGTGATGCGATCAGCCTGAGCATCGCCGCCGCCAGCGTCATCGCCAAGGTGACGCGCGACCGGCAAATGGACGAACTCGACGCCCGCTTTCCCGGTTATGGATTCTCCCGGCACAAAGGTTACGCGACCAGCCACCACCTTGCCGCGCTCGCGCGCGAGGGACCTTGCCCGATCCATCGCTTCACGTTTCGACCGGTGGCGCAACCGCTGCTTCCCTTCGCGGGCGCGAGACCCACGGCATGAGTTGGGTCTGCGCGGGGAAAAGGCTGCGGCGCGGTTTTTGAAGCGGTCAGGTTACAAGGTCTTGTACCGGCGGTTCCGGGCGAAGAAGGGCGGCGAGGTCGATCTGGTCTGCCGACACGGGGATACGCTCGTCTTTGTCGAGGTGAAGACCCGTGCCACCCTGGAACACGGACGCCCCTACGAAGCGGTGGATGCCGAGAAAAGGGAGTTGATCATCCGGGGCGCGGAGGCCTGGCTGCGCTTGCTGGGCAACCCGGAAATTCTTTACCGTTTTGACATCGTCGAAGTGATCATCGGCGAAGATCGGAAGCTGCATTGCGAGATCGTCGAAAACGCCTTTACCTCCGTCCATGAGCGGCTCTATTGAACCATCAGGGCGAACGACCGTGGATCCCTTGGCCGATTCCGCCGTCGGCTACCCGGGCAGCCAAATCACTGGAGCTTGTCGCTGGTATCCGCCTTTTTCTTGGGCGGCGTGTTGAAATACGTTTTCACCTGCGCGAACTCCGCCTGACAGTTTTGCACGTAATCGGTCGGTCCATTTTCGAACAGCACGATAAAGCCGAAGGTGAACACCACCGTCAGCGCGATCCAAAAAAGTTTGCCGATCATACGTGTATTTCCCGTGTCCGAACGCGACTCTGCCGCGATCGTTGCCGGTTTTCAAGAAGCAACTGCCGCGCCATCCCGACGGGAGACCGCAAATCTTCGACTGGCCCTGCCTGGTAAGCCAAGCCTCCATAAAACGAATGTCGGGGCTGCTCGGGGCGCGGGCGCTCTCCGAAGGAAAACCATCCATCGCAAAACCTTCTCCCGGCTGCTCAGCGCCTCCACCGGAAAGAAAATCCTGTTTTCCGCTTTCATCCTTCATCCTTCATCCTTCATCCTTCGCTCAATGCCCGTTCCGTTGCTCGATCTGAAGCGTCAGTACGCCCTCCTCCGCGAGGAGATCGAGGCGCGGGTGCGTGGGGTGATGGACAGCCAGCAATTTATTCTCGGACCCGAGGTGGAAAACTTCGAGGCAGGAGTGCGGCAACTTTCGGGCGCAGGGGCGGCGGTGGGGATGAGCAGCGGTACCGACGCGCAAATCGCCGCGCTGATGGCGTTAAAAATCGGCCCCGGTGACGCCGTCCTCACGACGCCCTACACCTTTTTCGCCACGGCGGGTTGCCTGTCTCGCGTGGGAGCCCGGCCCGTCTTCGTGGACATCGACCCGGCGACCTTCAACATTTCGCCGGTTGCCATGGCGGAATATCTGGAAAACGTCGCCCGCCGCGACGCACACGGCGTCCTGCGCATTCCCACCGGCGAGCCGCTGCGCGCGGTCGTGCCCGTCCATCTCTTCGGCCTGTGCGCCGAGATGGACCCGATCCTGCGCTTGGCGGCGGATTACCATCTGCCCGTGCTGGAAGATGCTTCCCAGGCCATCGGCGCGGAATACCCGTTGACCCGCGGCGAGGCGCGGCCTGCCCAGGCCGGGACGATGGGCGAGCTTGGTTGGTTCAGTTTTTTCCCTTCCAAGAATCTCGGTGCGTTCGGCGACGGCGGCCTGACGACGGCGCGCGATCCGGCATTGACCCCGCTGCTCAAGGCGATACGGATGCACGGGATGGAGGCGCAGTATTTCCATCGGTTCGTCGGCGGCAACTTTCGCCTGGACGCCCTCCAGGCAGCCGTGTTGTCGGTCAAGCTGCCGCACCTCGGCGCCTGGGCAGCCGCCCGCCGCGAGCGTGCCAACGACTACCGCGCCGCCTTCCGCCGCGCCGGTCTGTTGGAGAAAGTGACCCTCCCCGCCGAACCCTACGCCGAGCAGGGACTCCGCAATCATCATATTTATCACCAGTACGTCGTGCGGGTTGCCGCCCATGAGCGGGATGCCCTGCGCGCCCATTTGACGGCCCGGCAGATCGGCTGCGCCATCTACTATCCGCTGGCGCTCCATCAGCAGGAGTGTTTCCGGTCCTTAGGCTATCGGGCAGGCGACTTCCCCGCCGCCGAGGCGGCGGCGCGCGAATCCCTGGCGTTACCGATCTTCCCCGAACTGACCAACTCCGAGCAGCAGGAAGTCGTCGGGGCCATCGCCGACTTTTTCTCGTGATCCAATTTCTGCACCGACTATGAACGAGCCTTATCCCCCTCCCTTCCCTCCCCAACCTCCGATTGTTCGCCGCCGCAAGGGGCTGGGCTGCTTCGCCACGGGCTGCCTGATCGTAGTGATCATCCTGATGTTCTTCGGCGTGTTGTTTGGCGGCACCCTGTGGGTGGTCTACCACGGCGGCCAGGCGTACATCAGTGATCAGCGCTCGCTCGCCCGGACGCTCACGCCCACCGATGAAGAATATCAGTCCGTGCTCGCCAAACTCGCTCCCTTCGGTCAAGCCATGAATGAAGGACACGCTGCCACGCTGGAAATCACGCCGGACGACCTCAACGTCCTCATCGCGCGCAGCCCGCAGTTTGAAGCGTTGCGCGGGCAACTCTTTCTTGCCGCCGCCGACGACGGCATCACGGCTGAAGTGAGCACCCCGCTCAACGACGATGCCCATGCGGTGTATTTCAGTGGCCGCGCCACGCTCGACGCTTCCTACGCGAGCAACGGCTTCGCCTTCTTCCTGCGGAGCATCGAGCCCCTGGACAAGCCGCGCGGCGACACCCTCTTTGGACGCCTCCTGAATTCTCCGGCGATGCGCCAGGCTCTGAGTCAACAGATCAGCCGGGGCGTCAATGATGACATTCGCAAACAGGCCGCCAAGGACCCTGCCACCGCCGACCTGCTGCGCATGCTGCGCACCATCGTGGTGCAGAAAGGTAAGTTCGTGATCACCATCGGCGAGCGCCCGGGGGCCGTACCCTCCATCCCGCCCGCCGCCACGCCGGTTGCGATGGGGGCCAATCAGACGTAAATTCATCATTGCATGATCGCCGTCGTCGAGAAACCGAAAGCCGTTACCCGGGCGTTGCTGGTGGGCGCATGGTGGAAACCGCAGACCGCCGAAGAGGGCGGCAGCCTGCTCAGCGAGCTGGGCGAATTGGTCGATACGCTCGGGCTGACGGTGGCCGATCAGGTGCTGGCCAAGATTGACCGTCCGCAAGCTTCGTATCTCATCGGGTCCGGCAAGGCGCAGGAGATCGTCACGCAGGCCCGGGCGGTCGAGGCGGACGTGATCATCTTCGATAACGCGCTGACCCCGGGCCAGCAACGCAAGTGGGAGGAACTCTCCGGGCTGGCCGTGATCGACCGCGAGGAAGTCATCCTCGATATTTTCAACGGGCGCGCCCGCACCCGCGAGGCCCGCCTCCAGGTGGAACTCGCCCGGATGGAATACTCCCTGCCCCGCCTCGCGCGGGCTTGGGGCCATCTCAGCCGCCAGCAGGGCGTCGGCGGCAAGGGCGAGGGCGAGAGCCAGTTGGAAACGGACCGCCGCCTCGTGCGCAAGCGCATCGACCAGATCAAATCCGAACTGGCCGAGGTTCGCAGCCAGCGCGCCACGCAACGCAAGCAGCGCGAGCGCCTGCCCGTGCCGCACGCGGCCATCGTCGGCTACACCAACGCCGGGAAATCCTCCCTGCTCAAGAAGCTCACCGGCGCGGACGTGTTCGTGGAGGATAAACTCTTTGCCACGCTCGACCCTACCACGCGGCGGATCGAATTGCCCGGCGGCCAGCCGCTGCTGCTCACGGACACCGTCGGCTTTGTCCGCAAGCTGCCGCACCGACTGATCGAAGCGTTCAAATCCACGCTGGAAGAAGCGACGCTGTCGGATTTTCTGGTGCATTTGCTCGACGCCAGCCAGCCGGAAATTTTCGCCTTCCACCGCACCACGGTCGAGGTGCTGACGGAACTCGGCGCGTCGGATAAGCGCGTGCTGACGGTCTTCAACAAGATTGACCTGCTGCCGGACGAAACGACGTTCAACACCCTGCGCCGCCATTTCCCCGACGCCCTCTTTATCTCCACCAAAACCGGCGCTGGCCTGGATGAACTGCTCGCCCGCATGGGGGACCAACTCGCCGGCCTTTCCGAGCGCGTGGAGTTGCTCCTGCCCGCCGAGCGGAGCGATCTGCTCAGCAGCTTGCACCGGCACGGCCAGGTCCTCTCCACCGAGTACGAGGCGGGCGGCGCGCATGTCCACGCGGTTGTGCCGATCAAGCTGCTGCCCCAGTTCGCGTCTTTCCGGGTCTCAGCGGAGAGCCTGCGCGACCAGCCGATTCCCGAGGACCCCATCCTCTCGGGTGCATGAATCCGCATCCGCGAGTTCCATGATTCCGGGACCGGGGCCATTCATTACCAAAGTTTTAGTCGTTCGGGATTGATCGCCACTTTCTGCTGGTCTTTTCGGGCGCATCCGTATTAAACAGGCTCTGGACGACCATGAGAAACTTCCTGATTTTGATCATCCTGCTGGGGGTGGCGTACTACCTTTACACCCGGGACAATCCTAACGCCTTCAAGTTCAGCGCTTCGGCTCCTGTGATCGAGGCTTCCGGCGGTTCGTCGCACGACTTCAACACCGTCAGCGCCCAACTGGAACAGGACCTGCAGAACCTGCCTCCCACCCTGGACGGCGACGCCCCCCGACCGGTCCACGCCATCGACGTGAAGCGCCGTCTGCGTCCGCACCTCAACCTGCACCAGGAATATGAGGTGCTCACGCACGTCTGCGACCTCATCATCCAGGCGGATACCGAGCGCACTTCGCTCCAGCAATCCAGCCGCGCCGAGCAGAGCCGCACCACCTACCATAGCCCGCTCGAACAGATCAGCCCTCAGAAGAAGGCCGCCCTGCCCGACACCAGTGCCCAGCAGGGGGCCATTCACCAGCGGATGGACGGCACCTGGGGCGAATATCGCGCCAGAACCGCCGACGAGGTGGAGCGCCTCCTTGGCACCCTCAAAGGCAAGAAGATCTGACCGGCGCGTCAGAGTCCCGCCCGACGGGCACCCCGCCTGCCGTGCGGCGGTTCAACGCCGCTGATGGCGGTGTCACTGGCCTTGGACTTGCTTTACAGTGGACCATTTATGTCGGCACCCCTGCCCATCGACGAGGAAGAACGCCTGCGGGCGCTGTCTGCCTACGGGGCGCTTGACACCCCGATGGAACCGGCCTTCGACCGGATTACCCGCCTCGCCGCGCGGATTTTTCGGGTGCCGGTTGCGCTGATCTCGCTGATTGATCGGGAGCGCCAGTGGCTCAAATCGCACTTCGGCACCGACCTGCAGGAGACCACCCGCGAGCACGCCTTCTGCGCTCATACGATCCTGCAATGCCGTACGCTCATCATCCCCGACGCCACGCTCGACGCGCGCTTCTGCGGCAACCCATTCGTCACCGGAGCGGAGAACGTGCGTTTCTACGCCGGTGCCCCGTTGATCACCCCGTCGGGCTACTGCCTGGGTTCGCTCTGCCTGCTCGATTCCCGCCCGCGTGAGTTCCCTGGCGAGGACGTGACCGTCCTCGAAGAACTCGCCGCCATGGTCATGCACGAGTTGACCCTGCGCCTGAGCACCGAGAGCAACCTGGCCGAATTGGAGCAGCGCAAGCGCGCGGATTTGAGCATGCGCGCCACCCGCGATGAACTGGAGGTACGCATCCAGCAGCGCACTGCGGCGCTGGTCGAAGCGGAAGCGCGTTACCGCGGCATCTTCGAGAACGCCGTCGAGGGCATCTATCAGGTCCGTCCCGGCGGTGGTTTTTTAAGCGTCAATCCTGCGTTCGCCAGCTTGCTCGGCTATCCGTCGCCCGAGGTTTTGCTGGAGAGCGTCCCCGATCCCACGCAGCTTTACGTGCAACCCGGCGCCCGCACCGAGTTCGAGCAGCGCGTTGCCAGCCACGGCACCGTCACCAACCTGGAATTCGAGGCTTACCGCCATGATGGGGTGCGCATCTGGCTTTCGGAGAACGCCCGCGCCGTGCGCGATGGCGGGGGCGCGATCATCCGCTACGAGGGGACGGTCACGGACATCACCGCCCGCCGAATGGCCGAGGAAGCACTCCTTCACGCACGCGAGGAGCTGGAAGACCGCGTCCACGAGCGAACCGCCGAGCTGGCATTGCTCAACGGGGACCTGCGCCAGCAGAACAACGAGCGCCAGCACGCGGAGGAAAGCGCCCGCCGCAGCGAGAGCAAGTTCCGCGCGCTGCTCGAAAACGCCCAGGACCTCATCACTCTCATCACCCCGGAGGGCGTGGTGATGTACAAAAGCCCCTCCGTCCAGCACATCATGGGCTACAGTCCCGACGAACTCGTCGGCAGGAATATCTTCGATCATCACGTCCACCCTGACGACACGGAGCGGATGCGTGCCCTCCTGCAGCGGGTCTCCGAGTGCGGCGAGCGTTACGTTCACAGCGAGGCGCGCCTGCGGCACCGGGACGGAAGCTGGCGGCTGCTGGAAAGCATCAGCTCGACGCTGCCGCCGGAATTTCCCATCGTCGGGCTGGTGATCAATTCGCGGGACATCACCGAACGCCGCCGCAACGAACACGAGGTCGAGGTACGTGCCCACCAGCAGGCCGCCGCCGCCGAACTGGGCCATCGCGCCCTGCGGGAAATGGATTTGAACGCGTTCTTCACGCGCACCGCCGAACTCGTCAGTCAGGTACTCGGCGTGGACCGGTCCAGTATCGGCGAATTCCTGCCGGGGGGCGAAAAGGTGCTCATCCGGGCCGGGTATGGCTACCCGGACGGGATCGTGGGCCGGACACCGGTGGACAACTGGCACGCCGAGCTTCCGGGTAGTCAGGGCAGCCCTGGCCACCCGCTGCTCGTGCCCGACCTGCGCGCGGTGCTCGACTCCTCCGCACTGCCCCCGGTGGGCAGCGCGGCGATCAGTGCGGCCAGCGCCTTGATCCACGACGGCGACCGTCCCTACGGAGTGCTCTGCGCGCTCTCGACCCGGGAACGGGAGTTTACCTCGGAAGACCAGGTCTTTTTGCAAACCGTGGCGGATCTGCTGTCCACGGTCGTCGAAAGCCGCCGCCACCGGGCGGCGTCGCGCGAGGTGGAGGCGCGCTATCAGCGCATCGTTGCCAACACGCCGGGCATGGTCTTCCAACTCGTTCGGCACAGGGATGGCCGGTTTTCGTTCCCGTTCATCAGCGAAGGCGTGCGCCAAATCTTCGGCCTGGAACCGGCGCAGGCCGTGGCCAGACCGGGCCTTTTTCGCACGGTCATTCATCCGGACGACCGCGCGGGGGTGTTTGAGGCCATCGAGGCCTCGGTCGCCACGCTGTCCGCGCTTTCCTGGGAGGGCCGCCTGCAATTGCCCTCCGATCCCTCGACCCGCTGGATTGCCGCACGAATGCAGCCCGAGCGCCAACCGAACGGGGACATCGTGCTGGACGGGATGGTCTTCGACGTGAGCGAACTCAAGCGCGCGGAGGCCGACCTGCGCGCCGCCAAGGAAGAAGCCGAGCGCGCCAACAATGCGAAGAGCGAGTTCCTTTCCCGCATGAGTCACGAGCTGCGGACGCCCCTCAACGCGATCCTCGGTTTCGGGCAACTGTTGGGACTGGAAACACTGACTCCCATGCAGACTTCCAGCGTGGACCAGATTCTCAGCGGAGGGCGGCACTTGCTCGACCTCGTCAATGAGGTGCTCGACATTGCGCGCATCGAAGCGGGGAAAGTGGACATGACCCCGGAGAAGATCGACGTGAGCGCATCGGTCGCGGCGACCCTGCGATTCGTGCAGCCGATGGCTCAGCAGCATGGAGTCCGGCTATTGCCGCCGGTTTCCAGGCGCGGCGGCCCCACGGTGTACGCTGACCCCGGCCGCTTCAATCAGGTGCTGCTCAACCTGTTGTCCAACGCGATCAAGTACAACCGCGAGGACGGCGAGGTTCGCGTGACGTGCCGCCAGCGCGCCGGGTGTTGGGTGCGCATCACCGTGTGGGACACCGGCCCCGGACTCACCTCAGTGGAAATCTCCCGGCTTTTTGCGCCGTTTCAGCGCCTGAAGGCTCCCGAGCGTGGGATCACCGGGACGGGGATCGGCCTGGCAATTTCGAAAGGCCTGGTGGAATCGATGGGCGGCACGGTCGGGGTGCGTTCGACCCCCGGGGTCGGCAGCCGCTTCTTTTTTGAGTTGCCGGTGACCGAGCCGGAGTTACCCGCCGCTCCGTTCGCGGTCGCGCCGTTCGAGATCGCCCCACCGGAAACGCTGGTCCCATCCCCGACGGTCAAGACGGTGCTCCACATCGACGATCATCCCGCGAACCTTTCCCTGGTCGAGCGGGTACTCGAATCCCGCGACGACCTGCGGCTGCTCGCTGCCAGCGATGGACGCGATGGCCTCACGCAGGCACGGGACCGTCAGCCCGACCTGATCCTGCTCGATCTCCACCTGCCCGACATCAGCGGCGACGAGGTGGTGCGGCGACTCCACACCGAACGCCGCACCCGCGACATCCCGGTGGTCGTTCTGAGTGCCGATGCGACCCCCGGCCAGGTTGCGCGCCTGCGCAGCCTCGGGGTACGCGAGTACCTGACCAAACCGTTCAAAATCGATGCGCTCCTGCGTGCCATCGACGCCGCCCTCCTGGTGGAGAAATGATGGGGTTCCCCGTGCCGCACCCTGCTTTCTCATCCTTCTCGCTTCTCATTCATGCCCGCCGCGCTGCCAGACCCGAACCTGCTCCTGATCGACGATGAGCCCGCCAACATCGCGCTGTTGCAGGCGATCTTCCAACGCGCCGGATACCGCCGGGTCAAGGGCTTTACCGATCCTGCCGAAGCCCTCGCCGTCGCGGCGGTCTCCGCGCCGGACCTCGTGCTGCTCGACCTGAACATGCCGCGGATAGACGGTTACGAGGTCACGCGCCGTCTGCGCGAGACCCAACCCCCCGGCTCGTTCCTGCCGATCCTCATTCTCACCGCCGACATCAGTTCCCGCAGCCGGCAGCGCGCCCTGGCGGGAGGCGCCACGGATTTCCTCACCAAGCCGTTCGACAACACGGAAGTGCTCCAGCGTTGCCGCAACTTCCTGGAAACCCGCGCCCTGCACATGGCCTTGCAGGATCAGAACGCCCGACTGGAGGAGATCGTCCGCCGACGCACGCACGACCTGGAGCAGACCCTGGCCGAATTGCGCGCGACCCAGGCCATGCAGGTCGAGCAGGAGCGGATGCGCGCCCTGGGAGAAATGAGCGACGGGATTGCCGACGACTTCAACAATCAGCTCACCGCCATGTTGGGATACAGCGACCTTCTGTTGCTCAACGATGCCCAGATGCTCAGCAACAAAATCCTGACCCGCCGGTACCTGGAGAACATCCGCACGGCGGCCCAGGAGTCTTCGGCCATCGTCGGACGGCTGAAGAAGTTTTGCCGTCCCCGGGCGACCGGCGACGTGTTCCTGCCCCTCAATCTCTCGAAACTGGTGCAGGAATCCGCCACGTTGACCCAGCCGCGCTGGCGGGGCCAGGCCCGGGCGGGCGGGGCCACGATCACCGTGCGCCTGGATCTGCAATCCGCGCCCGACGTGCTCGGCAACGCCGCCGAGTTACGCGAGGTCGTGGCCAACCTGGTCTTCAACGCCGTGGACGCCATGCCGGAGGGCGGCACGATCACCCTGCGCACCCGGCGCACGGACAGCGGCCGCGTTTGCCTGGAAGTCGCCGACACGGGAATCGGGATGAGCCAGGAAACCCGCCGCCGGTGCCTGGAGCCGTTTTTCACCACCAAGCACGAGGCGGGCAAAGGGTTGGGACTGTCGATGGTTTACGGGGTGGTCAAGCGTCACGACGGCGAGCTGAACATTCACACCGCGCCCGGCGACGGCGCGACCATCTCCATTTGTCTGCCCGCCGTGGAACCGGTGGCAATTGCGTCCGCCCCGGAGGGCGCGACGCCCCGGTCCCGGCGTTCGCTCCGGGTGCTGCTGGTCGAAGATGACCCCGCGGTGCGGGAAGCCGTGAGTGAATACCTGCGCTGCGATTCGCACGAGGTTTCCACCGCCGTCACGGGGCGCGAGGGGCTGGAGAAATTCGTCGAAGGAAACTTCGACCTCGTGGTGACCGATCTGGCGCTCGAAGAACTGAACGGCGAGGGTCTGGCGACGGCGATCCGCGAGCACGATGCCGCCGTCCCGATCATCCTGGTGACCGGCTACACGGACTTGGTGCCCCGCGAAGGTCGGTTTAACGCCGTGCTGCACAAGCCCTTGGTGCCGGGCGAGCTCTGGCGGGCCATCGCGCAGGTCACGGCAGAGGGGGCTACGTTGTCCGAACCGCAGCTGGTCGTCTTATGAATCGGCATCGGTCGTGCTGCACGACCTTTTCTGCGGTTGACCTGAGCGGGTGTCATCAGCCGAGGGATGCCAGGGAAAGGCGGGCAACGTCATCCTCACGGAGGCGGCGTTAGAGCGAATCCCGTTTGAGTCAACCTCGGGATAGTCGCCCTTGGGTCAGTCTGAGGTGCCCTCGACGGTGGAAGGTCCTTCGGCTCGTTCCACTCGCTCAGGATGACAGACTTTAAGGGAAGATTCAGTGCAAGGCTTATCCAATCGGGATGCGCTCTAATCGCCTGAAGCGAACCGTCCCGACACCATCGTCCAGGGCAGCGGCGTCAAACAGCGCTCCACGCGGAAGCCGCCGCGTCGCAGGAACCGGACGAATCCGCTCCGCGACCAGTGATTGAGATGTCCCGGCGTGTTGCCCAGCGCACCGAAGTACTTACCCCGCGCCAGGTTCAACCATCTCCAGAGCGGCTCCCGCGGCACGGAAAGCAGATAGCGATCCGCATTCAACCGGCGGAGCGCCGCCAGCGCGTCCGCTGGTTGCTCAACGTGTTCGAGCACCTCGCAGCACACGATCAAATCTGCCCGGTCTTCCGCCGGGTTCAGGTCGTACACCGACCTGGCAAGATAGCGCACCCCCTCGTCTCCCCTTGCCGTGTTCTCGGCGATGAGGTCGCGCGAGAAATCCGACGCTCGAATCTCCTGCCCTAACAGCGCGTGCAGCTTGCGGCTAAGGCGGCCCTCGCCGCAACCCACCTCGTGGACACTCGCCGGAGGAGCATCCCGCACCAGACGAATCAACGCCGCGTCGAATCCCGCGACCATGCGCCGGGCGATGGGATTGGAGACCTGATCCTTGTCCAGCTGGTTGCCAATGAGAATGCCCCCTTCGGCTTGTCGGTCGTGAGAGTGGCTCATAGGCGGAAAGGATGAAGGATGAAGGATGGAGGATGAAGGCGGAAAAGCCGAAAACCTGCCTTTTCGATCAATTCAATGTTCCCCGAAGCAGATCCAGCATCCGGTTCTCTGCCTTCATCCTTCATCCTTCATCCTTCATCCTTAACTCCAGCCGTCCGAGTCGGGTGCGCTGGTCTTCCAGCAGGCGGCGGTTAACCGAAATCAATTCCGCCAGCAGCCCGAGGACAAAGAACAAGCCGGAAGCGAGCAGGAGGATCGCGGCCAAAATCAGCGACTGCACATGTCCCTGTCCGTGACCACGCGACATCTCGTAGAGGAACCGCACCCCGATGAGCATCCCGGGAATGAATAGAAACGCGCTGACGGTCAGAAAAAATCGCAAAGGCCGGTAAATCAAAAAGATTCGACCAATCGTCAGGGCAGACCGGAAAAGGTATTGCGGCACGGACCGCACCAGCCGCGAGGGCCGCAGATCCGCGTTGACGCGGACGGGCACGCTAACCACCGTCATCCCCTTGTTTCCGGCCTGGATGATGGTTTCGAGTGTGTAGGTATAAGAACTGAAAACATTTAGTTGCAATGCCGCTGACCGGCTGAAAGCCCGAAAACCACTCGGCGCATCGGGAATTTGCGTGTTGCTCGCCAGGCGCACCACCTGGCTGCCAATGCGCTGGAGGAGTTTTTTCAATGGAGAAAAGTGGGCAATCTGCTCGATGGGACGTGCGCCCACTGCCATGTCCGCCTGGCCCTCCACAACCGGAACGACCAGAGCCGGAATGTCACCCGCGCTGTATTGGTTATCCGCGTCGGTATTGACGATCACGTCCGCCCCGGCCCGCAGACAGGCCTCCAGGCCAGCCATGAAAGCCCGCGCGAGCCCCCGATTCGTAGGCAAGCGAACAATGTGGTCCACCCCTTCGTTCCGGGCCACTTGCACCGTTTCGTCGGTACTGCCGTCGTCGATGACGAGCCACTCCACCCGGTCGAAGCCTGGCACGGCCCGGGGCAGGGCTCGCAGGGTGATGCCCAGGGTCGCGGCCTCGTTGTAACAAGGAATCTGGATGATCAGCTTCAAGAGAAAGAATCCGGGTGCCAGGTAAACAAGCTGCGGGGAAGGTTCGAGCGGGATCGAAGTGGGTCCAAATGGGGACGCGGAAAGATGGGTTATCGTACGGAAACCATCCAGGCTTTATTGCGGAGATATTGCAAACGCCGCGACAAATTCAGCGCCGCCAAAAAAATTTGAACTATTTTGAACGCGCGGGTTTGGGCGGGGTCGAAGCCAGACAGGTTAAGGTGATTTGTGGTCGCGTGCGCCGGTTCGTTGGATTGCTGAGCGTACGCGGCCACGAACGTTTTTGGCGGGCTTGCCAGCCGCCGGGGGTTGCGGCATCATCGCGGGGTCAACCCTCTTTATGGAAGCTACCCTGCTCGTTGTCGATGATGAATCCGACGTGGTCGATCTGGTCCGTTACAAGCTGAACGGCGCCGGGTTTGACGTGCTGACCGCCGACAATGGCCTCGACGCGTTGCGGCAGGCCCGTGAACACCGCCCGGACCTGATCGTACTCGACCTGATGCTGCCCCAGATGTCCGGCGAGGAAGTCTGCCGTCAACTCAAGAAAGAGCCGGACACCGCCGGCATCCCGGTGCTGATGCTCACCGCCAAGGGCGAGGCGGGGGACCGGATCGCCGGGCTGGAGATCGGGGCCGACGACTACATCGTCAAGCCGTTCAGTCCGCGCGAACTCGTGCTGCGGGTGGAAGCCATCCTGCGGCGGGTGCGCGGCGCGGAGAAACGCGGCGACCAGGTGACCATCGGAGATTTTGTGATCGACCGGGGCAATTTCGAGGTCGTGATGGACGGCCGCAAACTCGATCTGACCACCACCGAGTTCAAATTGCTCGTCCTGCTGCTGGAGCGGCGGGGCCGGGTGCAGTCCCGCGAGACCCTGCTTTTTGACGTGTGGGGTTATACGAATGCCATCGACACGCGCACCGTGGACACGCACATCCGCCGCTTGCGCGAAAAACTGGGGGAATACTCCGAGCGGATCGAAACCCTGCGTGGCGAGGGTTATCGCTTCACCACCGCGCCGGCTGCCGCGACGCCTTGAACGCGCTCCTCGCCGTGCTGCTGGCGGGGTCAGTCTCAGCCATCGGATGGCTGGCTTTGGCCTATGTCCTCCCCGCGCGGCGGCTTCGGGCGGCCTTGCGCCGGGTGGCGGAGGGAGACTGGGAGGCCCCGGTGTTCGTGCGGGGTCACGGGCAACTCGGCGGGGCCGTGGCAGACCTGGCCTCGCTCGGCGAACGGTTGCGGGACGCCCACCGGCAGCTCGGCGACAGCTCGTTCGACCTCCAGGCGATTCTCGGAAGCCTCGTGGAGGGGGTGCTCATCGTGGATGCCGGCCAGCGCATCCGCCTGACCAACGAAAGCCTGCTGAAGATGTTCGACCTCGCCGCGCCGCCGCTGGGCCGGACGCTGATGGAAACCTTCCGCAACCACGATCTGCAAGGGACCGTGCGCGCAGCTTTGGATGAAGAGGGCCCGCAGAACCGGCAGCTTGCCATCGACGCCCGGCAAAGCGACGGCTATGCGCGCAAGCATTTCGCGGTGACGGCGGCGGCGCTGCGCCCCCCGGATGACGAACGTCCGCGCGGGGTCATCGCCATTTTCCACGACATCAGTGAACTGAAGGCGTTGGAAGCGGTGCGGCGGGATTTCGTGGCCAACGTGTCGCACGAATTGCGGACGCCGGTCGCCATCATCCACGGATATCTCGAAACGCTGATCGACGGCGCGCTCGCGGATCGTCCGATGGCGGAGAAGTCCCTCCAGGTCATGTGGAAAAACAACCAACGCCTGATGCTGTTGATCGAGGATTTGTTGTCGCTCTCGCGCCTGGAAGGCAAGCAAGCGGCCGCGTTGCAAATCGAGGCCGTGGAGTTGCGGGCCTGTCTGGAACGGGTGGTCGAGCGGCTGGAACCGGCGATCACCGAAAAGGGAGCCGTCGTGAGTCTGGCGCTGCCGTCGGGCCTGCCGGTCATCGAAGCAGACCCCCACCGGTTGGATCAGGTCTTTTTTAACCTGATCGAGAACGCGCTGAAGTACGGGGAGGCCGAACGGCGCGAGATCGTCGTCGGTGCGGCCATGCAGGGGGTGGAACTGGTGGAGGTGACGGTGAAAGACAACGGCCCGGGAATACCGAAGGTGGATCTGCCGCACGTTTTCGAGCGGTTCTACCGCGTGAAAAAGGATCGGTCCCGTACGGTGGGCGGGACGGGGTTGGGGTTGAGTATCGTCAAGCACGTGGTGCTCGCGCACGGCGGCCAGGTGGGCGTGGAGAGCCAGCCGGGCCGGGGGGCGATGTTCTGGCTGCGGCTGCCGGTCGAGCAGAAAGGTTAAAGGGCAGGCCAGGAAGGCTGGGCACCCTGTCCAGCGGACGCTTGATGGTCGTGGTTGACCCCGGCGGGGTCGGCGATACAATGCGCCCGCACCGATGGATGATTTGACGCACGAGTTGAAGGCGGATGCCGGGTTGATCGGAATCCGCGGGGAGGTGCTCGATGCGCCGCGCTTCGGAGAGCTGCGGTTCTGGAAGGACGGCGCGGTGGTGTTCGATCCACGCCGGGGGATCATTACGGAGGTGGGCGAGTACAGGGTGATGATTCAGAACCTGGAGGCAAAAGCAGTGCAATGGCGGGCGGGCGGGCCTGCCGTCATTTGTCCGGGACTGGTGGACACCCATGCCCACCTGCCGCAGTACCCGGCGAGCGGTTGTGGGCAGGGCGAGTTGCTACCCTGGTTGGAGGGGCACATTTTTCCGCTGGAACAGGCGTTTACGGCGGAGCGGAGCGAGCAGGATTCGCCCCGGTTCTTCCGGGAGTTGGCGCGGAACGGGACGACGACGGCTGGCCTGTATACCACGATCTACGAGGACTCCTGCGACGCGGCATTTCGTGCGGCAGAGCGGAGCGGGCTGCGCATCACGATGGGGAAGATGATGATGGACGTGGGGTCGTATGGTGGGCTGGCGCCCGAGAAGATTCTGGCATTGTCATTGGAGCAGAGCGAACGGCTCTGCCAGCGCTGGCACGGCGCGGGCGGCGGACTATTGAGATATGCGTTTTCGCCCCGGTTCGCGGTGAGTTGCAGCGCGGCAATGATGCGCGGGGCGGCGGCAATGGCGCAGAAATACGGGGCGTTCACCCAAACGCATCTGGCCGAGAACTCCGGGGAGATCGAGCGGGTGAAAGAGCGATTCCCGGAAGCAAAGGATTACACGGATGTCTACGCCGGTTGCGGCCTGTTGGGACCCCGCACAGTCCTGGGTCATTGCCTCCATCTGTCGGATCGGGAGGTGGCGGTGCTCGCCGGGAAGGATGCGGCGGTGGCGCATTGTCCAACCGCCAATTTCTTTCTCAACAGCGGGTTGTTACCGCTGGCGCGGCTGCGAGCAGCGGGCGTGCGCGTGGGATTGGGCAGCGATGTCGGCGCAGGGCCGGAGGTCAACCTGTGGCAGGTGATGCGGTCCGCGATGGATGCGCAAAAGGCGCGGTCTTTTTATGAGCCGGGGACGAAGCAGTTGTCGGCAGCGGAAGCGTTTCACCTCGGGACGCAGGGAGGTGCCGAGGTGCTGGGCCTGGGTGATGTCGTGGGGAGTTTGACGGCCGGGAAGGAGGCGGATCTGGTGGTACTGGATCGGGCCGCGCTTTCTCCGTATGGCGAGCCGGGGGATCTGAAGCCGGAAGAATTGATTACCCTGTGCGTGTACCGGGGCGGACCGCAGGCCGTCCAGGCGAGCTATGTGCGGGGACGAGCGGTTTACGAGCGGGAAGTGTGATGCACGATGCAGCACCGCTTCCATGACGGTCGTGCCTTTCTCATTCGACTATCTTATCGCCTACGGCGTGGGGCTTACCTCTTTGACCAACCCGAGCGACGCGAGGCCGAAGGTGTACTCGAACGCCACCTCTTTCAGGCGGTCGTAGCGGCCGGACGCGCCACCGTGTCCGGCTTCCAGGTTGACCTTCAGCAACAGCGGATTGTGGTCAGTTTTGAGAGTGCGGAGCTTCGCGGCGTATTTGGTCGGCTCCCAGTACGGCACCTGACTATCATTGAGCGACGTGAGCAGGAGGATATCGGGGTAGTTCGCCTTTTGCAGGTTGTCGTACGGGCTGTAACTTTTGATATAATCATACTCCTCTCTCTTGTTCGGATTACCCCACTCGATGTATTCCTCGGTGGTCAGCGGAAGGGTGGCGTCGCTCATCGTATTGAGCACGTCCACAAAAGCTACCGCGAGCACGGCAGCCTTGCAGAGGTCGGGGCGCAGGTTTAGCGTCGCGCCAATGAGCAGGCCGCCCGCGCTGCCGCCTTCGATGGCGAGACGCTCGTGGGTCGTGTACCGGTTGGCCACGAGGTAATCCGCGCACGCGACGAAGTCCGTGAACGTGTTCTTCTTCGTCATCATGCGGCCGGCATCGTGCCATGCCTCTCCGAGTTCGCCGCCGCCCCGGATGTGGGCCAGGGCATAGACCACGCCCCGGTCGAGGAGCGAGATGCGGCTGGAGGAAAAGGAGGCGTCGATGCTGATGCCGTAACTGCCGTACCCGTAGAGCCAGCCGGGGGCCTTGCCGTCCAGCGACACGTCGCGGCGCCGGACGATGTCGAGCGGAATCTTCGTGCCGTCGGCGGCGGGAACTTCCTTGCGCTCCACGACGTATTTTGCGGGGTCGTAACCGCCGAGGACTTCGGTTTGCTTGATGAGCTTGCGCTCACCGGTGGCGACCCGATACTCGAACACGCTCGGCGGCGTGATCGGCGAATCATACGAGAAGCGGAACTGCTCGGAGGCGTATTCGGGGTTGTGCTCGCTGCTCGCGTCGTAGGCGGGTTCGGGCAACGGGATGCGCTCGGATTTTTTGCCGTCGAAATCCATCACCCGGAAGTGAGGCAAACCTGCCTCGCGTTCCTCGACGACCGCGAACTTGGCGAACGGCTCGAAGCTTTCCACCTTGATGCCGGGCCGGGCCGGAATGAAATCCTTCCAGTAGCCGGGGCCGGGGGTGGCCACGGGAGCGGTCACGACGCGGAACTCCGGCGCGCCGTCGTTCGTCGTGATGTAGAGCAGGCCGTCGCGGTGCTCGGGGTAATACTTGATTTCCTCGCGGCGCGGGGCGATGAGCGCGAACGGCGCGGTCGGGTCGGCGGCGGGCAGGAAACGGTATTCCGTGGTGCGTGAACTGGCGGCCCCGGCAACGATGTACTTGCCGTCGTGCGTGCGGCCCACCCCGGCTCGGAAAAGTTCGTCCTTCTCCTCGTACACGAGGACGGGTTTCGCCTCGCCCAGCGTGTAGCGCCAGACCTGGAACGGGCGTTTGGCATCGTCCTCCACACTGTAGAACAGCGTCTCGCTGTCGGGTGTCCAGACCACGTCGTCCACCTTGCCGATGGGTGTCTTGATTTCCTCGCCGGTGTCGAGGCGCTTGAGGTGGAAATCGTAATCGCGGTGGCCGGTGGTGTCGGTGGAATACGCAAGCAGCGTATTGTCATCACTGTACTCGAACGCGCCGAGCGCCATGAACGGGTGGCCCACGGCCATCGCGTTCACGTCCAGTACGACTTCCTCCGGCGCTTCGAGCGTGCCCTGCTTGCGGCAGAGGACGCGGTATTGCTTGCCCTCCTCCGTGCGTTGGTAAAGCCAGTAGCCACGCTGGAGGTAGGGCGCGGAATCGTCGGTTTGCTTGATGCGCGCGAGCATCTCGTTGTAGAGAGCACCCTCAAACGGCTGGCAGGGGGCCATGATTGCCGCCGTGTAGGCGTTTTCGGCCTTGAGGTGGTCGAGCACGGCGGGCGTGTCTTTTTCGCGCAGCCAGAAGAAAGGGTCTTCGATCTTGTCACCGTGCAGGCCGACGGTCTTGGGGCGCTGCTCGGTGACGGGTGGCTTGGCGGCCTCGGCGTGGAGCGCCAGCGGCGCGGCGGGCGCAGGCGCGGGATCGGCGGCTTGGACGGGAAAAAGCGGGGAGGTCATCAGCAAAAAGGCGGCGAGCAGGCGCGGGATGGTTTTGTTCATGGCCGAAGGTGTGTTCATCTTATCGGCGGGCAGACCGCGTGCGAGTGGCAGGAATCTCACACCGGGGAAACCCGTTGGCCTGCGACGCTCTCCGTCCGATGGGGCCGCGCCGGGCGGCCCGGCGGCGCGTCACGCCCGAGCACTGTCCTTTTCGCTTGCCGTCGCACGGATTCGGCGACAGGTGCGCATCTCCTAAATATGTACGAGAAGGTTTCCAGGTGGATGGCGATCTCCGAGCGCCAGGTGTTCCCTGCGGCGCAGCCGCCATGCTTCCAAGCCTTTTAGACCGCGGCGCGGTCCCGAAAACATGGCGCTCGGAGATCGCCGTCTACCAAGATTCTATTTCGCAGATGCTTAGAAAGCATCTCCCAGGTATTTTCCTCCGCCGTATGAGACCGACCACCAGACGGATCACCTCTACCCTGCTCGCCGCTCTGCTGTCCGCGCAGACCGGTGCCGCCGTCCGTGCCGCGACCAACATCCTCACCGGCCCGGACCAGGTAGCTCCCGGCACCGCCGACGCGAATACGGCGAGCACGCCCTTCCAGCCAGGCGGACTCACCGCTGGGCCGCGCTCCCTCTTTCTCCAGGAACGGGCCCTGGGCGACCTCGCAGGCCTGCGTGGCGAACTTCGGCAAATGGGCATTGCCTTCAGTCCGTCGTACATCGGCGAGGTCATGGGCAATCCGACCGGAGGAAACGCGCAGGGGATCACCAACGACGGCGTGTTCAACGTCCCGCTGGACCTCGATCTGCAAAGCTTGAGCGGCGGCTGGTTCAAAAATTTGTCCCTGCACATCAACGGCTTGTGGCTGCACGGCCAAGGGCTTTCGGTCCGCAAGGTCGGCGATTTTTCCAACACGAGCAACATCGCCGGTTACAACACCGTGCGTTTGCAGGAACTCTGGCTGGAGCAGGCATTCTGGCGTCAGCGTGCGTCTCTGCGCATCGGCCTGTTGGCGGCGGACGCGGAGTTTTTCAACACCAGTAATGGAGCATTATTTCTCAACGCCACCTTCGGAGCCTTTACGCTGGTCGGAGCCAATCTGCCCGACCCGCCGCTTTTCCCGGTGGCAGCGCCCGGGATGCGCATCGCGGTGCATCCGGTGCCATCGTTTATTTTCCACGCGGGTGTGTACGGCGGCGGCAGCGGCGGCAGCCAGGACCAGAATAATCACGGCACGAACTTCAACCTGCGCAGCCGCGACGGTGCGCTCATCTTTGCCGAGGTCCAGTATCTTTTGAACCAATCGCCGGGTGATCGTGGCTTGCCGGGCACCTATCAAGTGGGCAGCTTCGTGCACACCGGGAGCACCGATTTCCCCACGTTCGAGTCACAGACGCGCGCTACGCTCGGCACCGGGTCAATCCACTACCGGGAGGCCGACTACGGCGTATACGGCGTGATCGATCAGGACTTCCTGAACTCCTCCGGTCATACGATCAGCAGCTTCCTGCGGGTCGGGGGATCACCCGCGGACGCCAACTTCGTGGATTTCTACGTGGACGGCGGGTTCAACTTCAAAGGGTTCCTCCCCCATCGGGCCACCGACGTGGCGGGCATCGCGCTCGCGTACTCGTCGGTGAGCAACGACTACAGCCGCCGCCAGCGGGCGCTCGGCGGGCGCGGGTCCAGCGCGGAAACCGTGTTCGAGGCGACGTATAAGGTACAGATCGCACCCTGGTGGAGCGTGCAGCCGGATTTGCAGTATGTCTTCAACCCAAGCGGCGTAGACGGCTCGCACGACGCGCTGGTGCTGGGCGTGCGTACTGCCGTGGTGTTCTGAGGACGCCGCGTCGCATACCGTGTCACCCCGTGATGTGCTGATGACCGCAAAATCTCTTTGCCATCATCATCCTTATCGGGATCACCCATCGACGAGATGAAGCGACCCCCAAGTTTCCCGTAAGAAGTTGACCTTGCACGGCGTATGCTGCTAAAAGAACGCACTCCCTTCCATGCGCCGCCTCTTTCGTCGGACCCCGCCGATCTTCCTCTTCTCGCTGACGCTGTTCGCCCTTCTCGCGGCTCCCTCGCTCCGTGCGGATGTCATTGACTGTCAGATCGAGCCGATCGCTCATTTCGCTTCGCCGACTCCCGCTTTTTTCGCCGCCGCGGTCAAAGGCGACCTCCCGGCCCTGGAGGCCGCTCTGGCCGAGGGCATCTCGCCGGACGCCCCCGTCCCGCTCCCGCTCTCGCCGGAGAATGCCGCCCTCTTTACGCCCCGCTCGCGCGGCGGCCTCCTCCTTAACGACCCCGGCGCGACCGCCCTGATGCTCGCCACGGCGGCGGGCCAAAACGAGGTCATGGAACGCCTCATCGCCGCGAAGGCCAACCGCGAGCCGCGCACCCGTTCGGGCATCCGCCCACTGGATATTGCCGCCGAGCGTCAGGACACCGCCGCCATGCAGCTCATCCTGGGGGTCACCCCCGAGAGCGACGCCGCGCGCATGTCCATCGTGGTGGACCTCACGACCCAGAAAGCCACCCTCTCGAAAGACGGCCAGACCGTCCTCGTCACCAAGGTATCCAGCGGCAAGAAGGAGAAGCCGACCCCCCCGGGCAAGTACGTGGTCACCCAGAAGTATCCCGACTGGCGTTCCACGCTTTATCACAACGCCTCCATGCCGTTTTTCATGCGCCTCTCCTGTTCGACGGTTGGTTTGCACGCCGGAGTGATCCCCGGTTACCCCGCGTCCCACGGTTGTGTCCGCCTGCCGAAGGCGGTCGCGCAAAAGCTCTACGAGATCGTCCCAAAAGGAACGCTGGTCGAAATCCGCTGACGGCCAAACACCGGCGCAAATCGCGCGAACCCTTTTGACCGTCCGGCGGCAAGGGGCAAGAATACTGCGCCTCTCCATGTCCTCCGCCCCGCTGTACCTCCAGCTCCATAGTTTGCGCCGGGAAACCGCCGCGGACGCGGCAGGCACGATCCGCCACGTCCCCTCCCTCGGCTTCGCCGGGATTGAACTGGTCAGCGATTACCATTGGCCCGCCGACCATTGGCGCACTCTGCTCGACGAGACCGGCCTCACGGTCGTCGCCGCGCACTCCAGCCTGGAAGCCCTCGAAACCGACCTTGCTCCCCTCCTGGATTTTCACCGTGCCTTGGATAATCACCGCCTGGTCGTTACCGCCTTGCCCCGCGCGCCGCAAACCGCCGAGCGTTACCACTCGGGTGCGGTCCGCCTCAACGCCGCCGCCCGCCGTCTCGCTTCGGAAGGATTCTCCCTGGCCTACCACAACCACGACTTCGAATTTCAATGGACGGAAGACGCCACCGCCCGCACCGGCTTCGACGTTCTCCTGGACGAAACCGACCCCGCCCTCGTCGGCTTCGAGTTCGACACCCACTGGCTCGAACAGGCTGGCCGCGAGGTAGTTGCCTTCGTCGAACGACACGCCGCCCGCGCCCGACTGATCCACGCCAAGGACTTGCGCCGCCACGACCGCCGGGACGTTCCCGCCGGCCAGGGCGACGTGAACTTTCGCGCCCTCCTCCCCCTTTGCACTACTCACGACTGGCCCATCGTCCTCGAATACGAAGGTCCGGACGCCGTCGAGAGCATCCGCCAGGGTGCCAACTTCCTGCGCTCCTTGCTGGCTTGATACCACCTTTGGGGTAACCGCGTTGCTTTAAACTGTCTGTCATCCTGAGCGAGAATGAATCGTTGACGGCAGGACAGCACTACGTCAAAGCTCTGTCTTCCTGAGCGGAGCAAGGTACGAACGCAATCGAGTCTGCTAGATAAACGAAGTCAGCCGAGGGACCTCTCCCGAGGAACCCGGCTGCCCCCGCCCCTGCGCCTGAGCCGCCCGTTTTTCGCCCATCCACTCCGCCCCGCCCGTCTCGCTTCATGGACTCATCCGCTGCCCTCCCCTCGCTTTCCGAATCCAACGTCCCCGTCGCGGCAGCCAACCTGCCGCCCTCGTTCCTGTCGCGGCTTCCCCCCAACTCCCGGCGCTTGCTGGACCTTTTTCTCGTCAGCTTCACGCTCCTCTTCTTCGAGTTGACGTGCATCCGCTGGTTCGCCAGCACGGTGATCTTCCTGACATTCTTCACCAACCTCGTGCTGATGGCCTGTTTCCTCGGCCTGAGCGTGGGCTGCCTCTCCGCTTCCCGCCGCTTCTCTTTCATCCGTACGGTCCTCCCCCTGACCCTCTTCACGGTGGCCACCGCCCTCCTCGCCGCCTGGGCCTACAACCACTACGGACAATTTGCCGTGGACGTTGGCAGCCAGAAATCCCCGCAGGTCGTGTACTTCGGCACCGAGTACCGGGCCAAGGACCCCTCCAAATTCCTCGTCCCGGTCGAGGCCGTTGCCTCCGTTTTCTTCGTGCTGGTCGCGCTGATGTTCGTCGGTCTCGGCCAGGCGCTCGGGCGTGCCTTCAACGCCGTGCCCGACCGCATGAGCGCCTACAGCGCGGACATCTTCGGCAGCCTCGCCGGGATCGGTGCGTTCGGCCTGGCCTCCTACTTCAACACCACGCCCCACCTCTGGTTCGCCGTCAGCGCGCTGCTGGTCCTCTACTTCACTCGGCCCTGGACCCTCTTCCAGGTCGGCTGCCAGACCGCCTTGCTTCTCCTCATCGCCGTCTCCGCCTACGGCCTGGACGACCCGCACGGCCAGACCTTCTGGTCGCCCTATTACAAGATCCACTACGACCCGCTCTCCCGCGCGATCAACGTCAACAACCTCGCGCATCAGGACATGCACGATATCCGCACCTTCCAGGGTGCCTACGTCCTGCCCCACGAACTCCTGCGCCGCGCCGGGCAGCCGCCCGTCGATAAAATGCTCATCATCGGCGCGGGCAGCGGCAACGACGTGGCCGCCGCGCTCTCGGCGGGCGTCGGCCACATCGACGCCGTGGAGATCGACTCCCGCATCAGCCGCATCGGCCAGGAGGACCATCCCAACCGCCCCTATGACGCCACCGACCGCGTCACCCGCTACTTCGACGACGGCCGCAGCTTCGTCCGCCATGCGCCCGGCCAGTACGACCTCGCGCTCTACGCTTTGGTGGATTCCCTCGTCCTGCACTCCGGCTACTCCAGCCTCCGGCTCGAAAGTTTTCTTTTCACCCAGGAAGCCTTCGCCGACGTGCGTGCCAAGGTGAAACCGGGCGGCCTCTTTGTCATGTACAACTACTACCGCCAGGGCTGGATCGTCGCCCGCCTGGCCAAGATGGCCGAGCAGGTGTTCGGCGTGAAGCCGGTGGTGATCTCCCTGCCCTACCAGAAAACGATCCAATCCGGCGACAGCCAGGCGGATCACTTTACGGTGCTCCTCGTAAGCAACGGCCCCTCGCCCGCTCTGGAGAGTATCCGTCAATCCCTCGCCCAACCGCAGGAGATGCCGCTCTCCGCTGCCGCCAACTCCACCGGCCTCATCGGGTCCGCCGCCGTGGACATCTCCACCACGAACCTCCTTCCCAGCGACGACTGGCCTTTCCTCTACCTCAAGGAACGCGGCATCCCCTTCAAACCCAGCGTGACCGGGATGCTGCTCATCGCCGTCCTCTCCGCGTTGATCCTGTTTGTCTTCGCGCCGATTCGGCGGGTCCGCCCGAACGGCCAGATGTTCTTTCTGGGCGCGGGCTTCATGCTGTTGGAGACGCGCGGCGTCGTCCAAATGGCGCTCCTCTTCGGTGCGACCTGGGTGGTCAACTCGGTGGTGTTCGCCGCGATTCTGACGATGGTCCTCCTGAGCAACCTCACCGTCCAATGGTTCAGGCCGCGCCGACTGTGGCCGTTCTACGTCGCGTTGTTCGCGGCCTTTCTGGTCAACCTGGCCATCCCCTTGTCCAGCTTCCTCGCGCTTGGGGCGGGCAGCCTGCGGACGGTCGCGGCCTGCGCCGTCGTTTTCGTGCCGGTGTACTTCGCCGGGATCATCTTCAGCACGGCCTTCCGCGACAGCAAACAGCCGGACGTGGATTTCGGCTCTAACATCGCCGGGATCATCCTCGGCGGACTGAGCGAATATTTTTCGCTGATCGTCGGGTTTAAATATCTCTTGCTAATCGCGCTGACTTATTACGCGCTGTCTTTCTTATTGAGACGATCACAACCCGTTACAGCGTAACGGTTTTCAAGGCCCTGACGACGGTAGACCTCCGGCAAAAGTCCGCAGATTTCGCAGATGACCAGCAGCGGGACTGCTTGGGTTGTCTTTTCCCCTCCCCATCTGCGGAAATCTGCGAAATCTGCGGACGGGTTCCGACTTTTGCCGAAAGTCTAGTCCCAGCCGTCCGCTTTGTTTTTTGCGCCCGGCTGTCAGCCAACCAGACGCTCTTTCGGCAGACAGTCAGGGACGGCTGGGACAGCCATCCCTACCTCATACCAATTGCTTCGCGTCCACGCCCCGGAACGCGAACAGGCGCTTGATCGTCTCTTCGATCAAGTGGTTCGGGCACGATGCACCCGCTGTCACGCCGACTACCAGGTCCCCCTTCGGCAGCCAGTTCTCGACGGAAACCTCGTATCCGACGTGCAAATCGAAATGGGTGATGCGATCCTCGCTTTCCAAGCGGCTGGCGTCACGGATGAAGTACGTCGGCAACTGCGCCTGACCCATTTCGGCGAGATGCGAGGTGTTGGAGGAATTATAGCCGCCGACCACCAGCAGCAGGTTCATCGGAAGAACCAACATCTCGCGTAACGCATCCTGCCGTTCTTGCGTCGCGCCACAGATCGTATCGAAAAAGCGGAACTTTTTGTTCACGTTTTCCAGGCCATCACGGTCCGCGATGGCTTGCCGGATGCGGCGCTGCACCTCCTCGGTCTCGCCGCGCAACATCGTCGTCTGGTTGGCAACGCCGACTTCCTTCAGGTGCAGGTCGGGATCGAACCCTTCGGAATGTGCGTCGGCAAACTTGGTCAAAAAGGCTTCCCGGTCCCCGCCTTGTCGGATGTAGTCGCAAACGTAATCCGTTTCCTCCAAGGTCAACACGACGAGGTAATGACCCCGTCCCGCCTTGCTGCGCGCCTGGGAGGCCGTGGCCTTGGTTTCCTCGTGCTGGGCCTTGCCGTGGATGATGCTCGTCACCGAATCCGCCGCGTAGCTGCGCACCCGCCGCCAGACGCTCATCACGTCGCCGCAGGTGGTATCCACGATGTAGCAGCCCAACTGCTTGATCTTCTCCACGATGGCGACCTCCGCCCCGAACGCCGGGACAATGACCACGTCCTCCGCCGAAAGATCGTCGATCTCGGCCTCGCGCTTGGGCCCGATCAGGTTCTTGATCCCCAGGGCCCGGATCTGCGCGTTGACCTCCGGGTTGTGGATGATCTCGCCGAGGATGAACAAACGCCGCCCCTCGAATTCCTTGCTGGTGCGTGCCGCGTAGGCGAGGTCGATGGCGCGCTCCACGCCGTAACAGAAACCAAATTGCTTGGCCAGCCGGACCGTCAACCCGCCGGCGGAAATGATGCCGCCCCGGGCGCGGATCTTCTCGACCAGCTCGCTCCGGTAGTGGCTTTCCACCTGCGCCTGCACCGAGGCCATGATGTCCGGCGTGCGCAGGTTGATGCGCTTGCGGACTTCGGGGGCGGCGGTCGCGGGCGGCGGTTCGACGGGCGTGGATGTACTCATTGCAAAGGGAAAGCTAGGGGGAGCTTACCACAGAAAGTCGGAAGTCCGAAGTCGGAATGCGGAAGTCAGCCTCTGCCGGAACCGGCGAGCCCGAAAATTGCGCTGTTGGAAAACCGGCGGGACGGTTTGCCAACTCTCACTTCCGCGTTCCCACTTCCACCTTCCGACTTCCTCAATAGGGCGTCAGACCGCCGCCGGGAGGCGACTGGAAGACCGCCGATGACGCCATGTAAGACGGGGCGGGATCAGGGTCGTTGTAGTCCGTGGGACGCTGGACGTTCGCGCCGATGGTGGCGTCCTCGGGCTGCGTCTGCGCGATGCTCACCGGGGTGCCGACGTGGACGAGGGCGAAGAACTTCGGAGCCACCGCCTTGTGCAAACGCAAGCACCCGTGCGAACGCGGCACCGGCCAGACGTAGCCCTGGTGAAAGCCGAATTGCGGCTCGAATTCGCACCAGAAGGCCATCGGATAGCCGATGTATTCGCCGTGGCCGTGGCCGTTTTCGGCGGGAGTCACCACGCCGCCGCTGCGGTAGAACCCGTACGTGCCGCTGCGCTTGTCGCGCTCTTTTCGGGTGATCGTGAAATTGCCCTTCGGCGTCGTGTGGCCCGGCACGCCGACGTTCGTCGCCGCGACGAGCAGCGGCTTGGTGCCTTCCATGACGTAAACCTGCTGCGTGCTGAGCGACACCTTGACGCGCACCGCATTGGGGTTGTGCGGCTTATACGCCACCGGGTTGTAAGCCCTGCTGCTGCCGCCAACGGATGTTTCCGTGGTGCAACCGGTCAGGAAGTTGAGCGCACCCGCTGCGGCGGCCAGGGCGAAGAGCGAAAGGAAACGGAGCTTCATGCTTGGGATTTGGAGTAAATGGTAACGCTGGATGGAAGCAGAAAGTTGCCACTTCGGAAAGGGGATTTTTGTCAGCCACGGCCAATCATCGGGTGGATTCCCCCTGGAAAATGACGCCGGTTCAGCTTACGTCCTTTCGATGTCACCGATTTCTGCGGAGTCGCTCCTCCCCTCGCCCGCCGCCGCGCTGGAGGCAATTACCGCCGCCGCGCTGCTCGATCACATCCGGGTGTTGTCCGCCGACGAGTTCGGGGGCCGCGCGCCGGGGTCGGCCGGCGAGGAGCTTTCGGTCCGCTACATCACCGAGCAGTTTCAACGACTCGGATTACAGCCGGGAAATCCGGACGGCACTTATATCCAGGAGGTGCCGCTTGCCAGCATCACCGGCAGCCCGGCCTTGAGCCTGAGCGTGGGCGGCCAACCGCTCGATCTGAGCTACCCGGACGATTTCGTCGCGGCCACGGCGCGGCTGGTGCCGGAGGTCAACGTCGTGGACTCGGAGATCGTGTTCGTGGGTTACGGCGTCGTCGCGCCGGAGTACGGTTGGGACGACTACAAGGACGTGGACGTGCGCGGAAAGACGATCCTCATGCTCGTTGGCGACCCGGCGGTGCCCGATCCGGCGGACCCAGCCAAACTCGACGAGACGATGTTCAAAGGCCGCACGATGACGTACTACGGCCGCTGGACGTACAAGTACGAAATCGCGGCGGAGAAGGGAGCGGCGGCGGCCATCCTCATCCACGAAACGGGGCCGGCTGGGTATCCCTATTCCGTCGTGCGCACCAGTTGGGCGCGGGAGATTTTCGAGGTTGATTCGCCGGATAAGAACCTGGGCGCGGTGCCGGTGCGCGCCTGGATGAACGGCGAACGGGCAGAGGAGTTGCTGGCGCAGTGCGGGCAGAAATTCGACCTCCTGAAGCAGGCGGCGGTGCGGCAGGATTTTCGTCCGGTGGCGCTCGGGGCAACGGCGACTTTTCGGCTCAGGAATGCATTGCGCTCGTTTCGTTCGAGCAACGTGCTGGCGCGGCTCGAAGGCAGCGACCCGTCCCGCCGTGGCGAACTGGTCATTTATTCCGCCCATTGGGACCACCTGGGGCGCAAGACCGAGGGCGACGAGGAGTGGATCTACCGGGGGGCCATCGACAACGCCTCGGGCGTCGGCGCGCTGATCGAGCTGGCGCGTGCGTTCACCACGCTCGCGGAACCGCCGCGCTGCTCGGTGCTCTTCCTGGCGCCGACCGCCGAGGAATCCGGCCTGCTGGGCGCGCGCTACTACGCGGCCCATCCGCTTTATCCCCTGGTGAAGACCCTGGCGGACATCAATATCGACGGGATAAATCCCTGGGGAAAGACGCGCGACATCGAGAACATCAGCGCGGGGAATACGACGCTGGACGAGCTTTTCGAAACCCTGGCGGCGGCGCAGGGACGGGTCGTCATTCCGGCCACCCAACCGGAGAAGGGTTACATCTACCGGGCCGACCACTTCGAGTTTTTCAAGGAGGGAGTGCCTTGCCTGTATCCTAATGGCGGCAAGGAGGTTTTAGGCCGCGCACCCGGGTATGGTAAATTGAAGAGTGACGAATACACCGCGCAGCATTACCATCAGCCGTCCGACCGGATAGATCCCACCTGGGATTTGGCCGGCGCGGTGCAGGACACCCAACTCTTATTCGAGGTCGGTTATCAAATCGCCAACGGCGCGCATGTTCCCGTCTGGAAACCGGGCGGCGAGTTCAAAACGAAGCGCGACGAGGCCGTCCGGAAATTTACCCCTTTGCCATGAAGACCCCCCATCTCCTTTTTTGCCTGCTGTTGCTCGGTGCCTTGCCCGGCGGGGCGCGGGCCTCGCTTGACGACGGCCTCGTGGCTTCCCTGCCGTTGCGAAGCGACCTGCGCGACCATGCGGCGGGGAATCTGCCGGTGAAGATGACGGGCAACGTCGTGCTCAAAAACGGCAGTGCGTTTTTCGCCGGGGACGGGAACTACCTGGAGTTGCCGTATATTCCGCTCAACCAACGGGACTTTTCGGTGAGCATGTGGGTGAGCCCGACAGGAAATTTTCCCACGTATGGATTGCTGCAACAAATCGACCGGGACGCGCCGGATCATCTGCTGCACTTCCTGATCCGCGAAGGATTGCACCCGTGGATGGGTTTCTACGTCAACGACACGGTTTCGCCCATCGGCCTGACCAACGACGGTGCGTGGAAGCAACTCGTCTTTCAATACACGGACGGTGCGCAGGAGATCTGGATCGACGGACGGCTCATCTGCCGCCGCCAGACGGTGGCGTATCAGGGCGTTGCCGGAGCCACCTACATCGGTCGCGCGCCGAAGTGGAACAACGTGCCGACGCGGGATTTCGAGGGGTATTTGAGCGATGTGCGGATTTATTCACGGGCGCTAAAAGCGGCCGAGATTGATCAACTCGCACGTTTGCGACCGCCGGACATCGGCGGGACCATCATCGGTGGAGGCGCCAGCACCGCCAGCGCGAACCCCGTACCGACCCCGGCGGCCGGTGCGCCGTTGCTGAACATTCGCGGCGGAACCATGCAAGTGAGTGGAGCGCCCGGGCAGATGTACACCGTCGAAGCATCGAGTGACCTGCAACGTTGGGGAGTGCTCGGCACGGTGACGGTCGGGAGCGAGGGCACCGTGGACATCGTGGATACCGAGGCCGGAAATTTTCCGCAAAGGTTCTACCGATTGCGCTCCAAAACGCCTTAGCCAACCCTCGCGCGTGGCCGGATTACGGAAAGAAACACCCGCCCGGGCGGAATTTTACCCTGTCCGATGAGAGGAAGATACCGGCGGTCGGGGTCGAACCGACACTCCCTTACGGGAACAAGATTTTGAGTCTAGCGCGTCTGCCAATTTCGCC
>CAHJWO010000014.1 GCA_903642295.1 PVC group bacterium
CGCTTTGGCGAGGCGCCAGAGCGGGCACGCGAGGCGCGTGCGCTCCCCGGAATCCTCCGCAAATTGAAAGACCTTGGGCAAGGCAGGGACGGCGGGGCAGCCGTCCGTGATTTCGTTCGACGCGATTCGTCCGCAAGCGACGCGGTGCAGAAACAAACGGGGCGGCGGGGCAGCCGTCCCTGCCTTACCGGGCACCGCTTACAACCGGCTCGCCGCCTGGGAGGGAGGTTTGTGCGCCATGACCTGCTGGATTTGCCGAATCAGCTTTTCACGGTCGTAGGGCTTGGGCAGGAAACCGCTCAAACCGCGCCCGAGCATCTGGCTGAGCTTGTCGGGATGGGTGTAGCCGCCGCTGATGACCGCGGCCACGTGGGGATTGATCGCCTGTAATTCGTCGAACACCAGGTCTCCGCTCATGCCCGGCATACTGAAATCCAGGATCACGAGATCAATCGCCGCCCACAATCGCGCGTAAATGGAAATGGCCTCGAAGGCATCCCGCACGCTCAGAACGCGGTAATCCTCGTCGGTCAACATCGTCTCGACGGCGCGCAGCGACTCGGCATCATGGTCCGCGACGAGCACCACCTCCCGCATCCCCGTGGGGTTGGCCATGAAGATTTGCTCCATGTTCGCGGGCGGGCGGTACGTGGCAACGGGCTCGGGCACCAACTCCCGGGGCGGAGCGGCGGCAGCCTCGGCGGCGATGCGTTCCTCTTCGATTCCGGCCTGTCGGGCCTCGTTCAATTGGGTCAGGGCCTTGGCACTGTGGGACCGGGCGTCCTGTACGCTGCTGACGATGTGTTCCAGGAAGCGGTGCAAGGTTTCGTCCTCGCTGACCAGCAGTTCCGGGTACGGGCGAAAATCGGACAGGCCGCGCAGCAGCCCGTCGATGGCCTTGAGCGCGTTTTGCAGCCGCTCGGTCTCGTCCGTGGAAAGCGTCATGATCTAAGCATAAACCCCGGCCGCAGCGCAACGGCATCAGGGAATTTCAGCGCCGAAGAAATCCCGCAGCACGCGCCGGTAAACATCGTGCTTCATCGCGGGCAGGGAAGCGAGCGGGAAATGCGCCGGTTGAATCCAGCGCACCGCGCGGAATTCCGGGTGCGCGGTGGCGACGTTGACCGCCCCGGGTTCGCCTAGCAGGCGCAGGCGAAAGTACGTCTGCTCTTGCCCGTGGAAGCCCCGCATCTTGACACCGTCGGCAAACTGGTAGCGGTAGGGGCCGCGCCGTTCTTCGACCGAGTAGTGAGCAGGTTCCAGCGAGATTTCCTCGCGCAACTCACGCGGCAGGGCGGTTTCGGGCGTTTCCCCACGATCAATGCCGCCCTGCGGAAACTGCCAGGAACCGGGGTGATCCGAGCGCTCACAGATGAGGATTTCCCCGATGTCGTTTTGCAGGATCGCCGCGACGTTGGGTCGGTAGGTCATGGGAAAAACTGCTTGAGCGGGGGCGTATCAGGCATTTGACCGCTGGTGGAGCGTAACCGGTTGTCGCGTCCACCGATGAGCCAAAAGCAAACGCACCGAAACCCACGGCTGACTCCCGGAGAAATCCTCGGGACGCAGCGATGACTTTCGGCGCGTTGTGTAAGCGAGGTCGGGCGATTACTTCGCCGGAGCGGAAACGTAGGCGACCTGCGTCGTGGTGTTCAGCTTGGTGGCGTCGGTTTTCTTGACGCTGGCGCTGGCGGAACAGCCGATGTTGAGGCTGGCGGCGGCAACGAGGAGCGTGGCGATGGCGATGAGTTTTTTCATGGTTTTTAGGTGTGTTGGTTCTGCTGCGGAATCGTTCCGACGAGGAAAAGTGTTCGTCAGCGTTGTAATTTTTGTGCGTGGGTTTCGGATGTCAGCACTGCCTTGTCGCCGTGCGTGGCGTGGAAGGAATCCCAGACGGCTCCTCCCAGGTTTAGCGCTCCGACTATGGCGGCGTAAAGAACTACGACAATGATTGTTTTCATGAACCCGGGGGGAGGTTTTGAAGTGCTATCGTGGCCCGTTGCAGGGCCGGTCTTGTGAAATCTTCAGGATTTCGTGGCACCGGGTCTTCCGATGCTGTGATACTGGAAACCCAGGTGGTGCATCGTGACGGGGTCAAGCAAGTTACGACCGTCGAAAACCAGCGGCGAATGGAGGGTTTCCTTGAGCTGGTTGAGGTCCACCTTGGCGAACTCGTGCCACTCGGTGGCGATGATCAGCGCTTCGGCGCCCTGGGCGGCCTCCAGGGCCGAGTTGACCAGTTTCGCCTCGGGAATCAGCTTGAACGACCGGACGTTGTCCATGCCCTTGGGGTCATAGGCGGTGACGTGCGCGCCTTCGGCGATCAAATCCTTGATCAACTCGATGGAGACGGAAGAGCGGATGTCGTCGGTATCGCCCTTGAACGTCAACCCCCAGACGGCGATCTTTTTGTCGCGCAGAATCCACAGGGTATTGCGCAGGGACTTGAGGAAGCGTTCGCGCTGGCTCTGATTGATCCGCTCGACCTCTTTCAACAGGGTGAAAGGCACGCCAAGCTGCTCGCTGATGGCGATAAACGCCGCGATGTCCTTCGGGAAACACGAACCGCCGTAGCCCAGGCCTGCGTTGAGGAAATTGCGCCCGATGCGCTTGTCCATGCCGATGCCGTCGGCGACTTTCTCCACGTCCGCGCCGCTGGCCTCGCAGATCGCGCTGACGGCGTTGATGTAGGAAATTTTAAGCGCCAGGAAGGAGTTGGCGGCGTGCTTGATCAGTTCCGCCGAATTGATGTCCGTGACCAGAATCGGGGCCATGAACGGCTCGTAGAGCTTCTTCATCAGGGCCAGCGCGCGGTCGCTCTTGGAGCCGATGACGATGCGGTCAGGGTGCATCAGGTCGTCCACCGCGCAGCCCTCGCGCAGGAACTCGGGGTTGCTGACCACGTCGAACTCCGCGCCCTTCTTGCCGTAGCGCTTGATGGTTTCATACACCTTGTCGCCGGTCTTGACGGGCACGGTGCTCTTATCCACGACGACGCGGTATTGCTCGGGCTTGAGCACGGCGGCGATCTCGCGTGCCACGCGTTCGATGTAGCTCAGATCGACGCTGCCGTCCGCCTGGGGCGGGGTGGGCACGGCGATGAAGACGACCTCCGAATGGTCCACGCCGTCCTCGATGGAATTGGTGAACCGCAGCCGGCCCGCCGCGACGTTGCGCTGCACGACTTCTTCGAGGCCGGGTTCGTAGATGGGGATGCGCCCGGCCTGGAGGGCATCGACCTTGCGTTGGTCGTTGTCCACGCAAATGACGTTGTGGCCGACTTCCGCAAAGCACGCCCCGCTGACCAGGCCCACGTAGCCGCTGCCGATGATTGAAAGATCCATAATGCTAAAAAGACGAACCGGTGAGGGAGAGAAAAACTCGGGTCGAGGTAAAATTCACTGCGAGAAAGACGAGGCCTCCGTTCGTTTTCATCAAATAAAACGCGTCGCCGGGTGGCGTCACCACTTTTCTGATGACGGATGGGGCCGTTGTAAAGCAATCCTGGCGTCCACGCAACCGGGAAAAGCGCGCGAAATGTGCCGCGCGCTTTTGACAAACCACGCAACCGCTGTCTAGGTGTGGCGGACACGGGCACCCCCCGCCGCTCCCTGCGGCGGGCCGGAAAAGCCCGGCAACCCCTCATCCGATTCCTGCCATGAAAAAACCTCTGCCATTGACCGTCCTGCTTCTCACCGTGGGGCTGGCCGCGCCGCTCTCCGCCCAGACCGCCCCAAAAACCGACAAGGAAAAGCTCGGTTACGCCCTCGGCACCGACGTGGCCCAGACGCTCAAGCGGCAGCCCATCGATTTCGATCAGACCCAGTTCGTCAATGCCATCCGCGATACCATGACCGGCGGCAAGGCCCAGATGACGGACGATCAGGTCAAGGAAACCCTCACCTCCTTCTCCAATGATCTACGTGCCAAGCAGCAGGCCCAGCAGGCGCAACAGGCGAAGATGTCGGAAGGCGCGAAAGCTTCCGGCGACAAGAACAAAGCGGCGGGAGCGGCGTTCCTGGCGGCCAACAAGGCCAAACCGGGCGTGCAAACCCTGGCGGACGGTTTGCAGTACAAGGTGGTGCAGGAAGGCGTCGGCCCGATGCCAAAGGCCACGGACACGGTGACGGTCAAGTACCGTGGCACGACCATCGACGGCACGGAGTTCGACAACTCCGAGAAGCACGGCGGCACGGCGTCGTTCCCGGTGGGCGGCGTCATCGCCGGCTGGACCGAGGCGCTCCAGAAGATGAAAGCCGGCTCCAAATGGCAGCTTTTCATCCCGTCCGAACTGGCCTACGGCGACCAGGGGGCGGGGGCGGACATTCCGCCCGGCGCGACGTTGATCTTTGACGTGGAACTCGTCAGCATCGGCGCGAAGTAAAGGCAGCGGCCAGGATTTCGCCACGGTTGGCGAGACAGGGAGCGGAAGCGATTCCGCTCCCTTTTCCTTTCCGGTCACTTTCGTGGCCGAGCTTGCATCCACATGCCATCCCGGGGCCGCAACGTGATGGAAGCGAGCGGCACGGGCGGCGGGCTGCCCGGGGCGGGGGCCAGCCGCCAGCGCCGCGCGATTTCGGCCAGCAGGATCGTCCCTTCCAACCACGCGAACGCTTCCCCCGCGCAGGAGCGCGGTCCGCCGCCGAAAGGGAAATAAGAGTGCTTCGGTCGAGCCGCCGTCTGCCCTTCTTCCCACCGATCCGGCTGGAAACGCTCCGGCTCCGGGAACCAGTGCGGGTCGCGCTGCGTGGCGTAGGGTGACAGCAGGCAGGTCGCGTCTTTCGGCAGGTCGTACCCGGCCACCGTCACCGGTTCGATCGTCCTGCGCACCAGCAACCACGCCGGCGGATAGAGCCGCATCGTCTCGCTGAGGACCTGCCGGGTGTAGGTCAGCCGGGGCATGTCGGCGAGAGTGGGCGTGTGGCCGGGAGGCAAAACGGCGTCCAATTCCGCGTGCAAGCGAGTTTCGACTGCGGGGTGCCGCGCCAGCAGGTGAAACGTCCACGCCAACGCCGCCGCCGTGGTCTCGTGACCGGCCAGCATGATCGTCATCACCTCGTCGCGGACCTGGGTATCCGTCATGCCGGGAGCGCCGGTTTCTTCGTCGCGCGCCAGCAGCAGGACGGAAAGCAGGTCACCCCGGTCGTGTTCGCCGCCGGTCCGGCGTTCGGCGACGAGCCGCCCGACGACGGCGTCCAACTGCATCCGGGCGCGGTGATACGCACGCATCGCCCGGGAATAGCGCCATTGGGCGAGCGGCGAGCGCGTGCGTTCCACCAGCCCCAGCAGGATGCTCATCGCGCGGCTGATTTCACCCACGCTGCCGCCGAGGTCCGTGCCGAAAAGCGCGCGGCCGACGATGGTCAGCGTGAGATGGCTCAAAACCTCGGCCAGATTGAGGGTTGTGCCGTCCGCCCAGGAGGAGGTATGGGCGGCGGTTTCCTCGACCATCGTCGCGGCGTAACCCGCCAGCCGTTCGCGGTGGAACGACGGCACGACGAGGCGGCGCTGGCGGTCGTGAAACGGTCCTTCGCTGGTCAGCAGTCCGTTGCCCATCACGCCGACGAGCGACTCCCAGACGCGCCGGATGAGGAAGCCTTTGTGCATGACCGCGGCGTGGGTCACCAGCACCTCGCGCACGCCCTCCGGCGCGGCGAAAAAGTACAGGCGGCGCGCCCCGAGTTGGAACGACGACACCGGTCCATGGTTCCGCGCCAGATCGACGAAGTAACCCGGCGGATCGCGCCGCAGATCGAACAGGTTGCGGACGGGAGCCAGCAAGCCGCGAGGACCGGGCGGGTGAGCGGCGAAGGGCGGTTTCACCGGGGCGGCGTCGGTTTCGCCTCCAGCGCGGTGATGGCGGTGGCGAGGTCCAACGCACGCTGGGCGACCACGTCCCGCAACGGCGGCTTCGGCGCAGGCTCGCCCCGGCGGCGGGCCGCCTGGGCGTCGCGGGCGACATCGTACTCGGGATTGACCCCGCTGACCAACGCGGCCTCGTTAAAGCGCGGCCGCTCGGATTCCACCACGAACTGCGCCATGTTGAAATCCTTGGCCAGGCTCTGGCGGAAGATCGTGAGCAGATCGCCGCGTGGCATCGGCACCGACACGTCCGGCTTCACGCCGCCGGGAAAGATGGTCAGGTTCGCCGGAAGGAGCACCTGGCTGACCGCGACGCGCAGGAGGTTGCCGCCGCTCAGGCGCAGGTCGGCGTACTCGACCGCCTGCCCGGGCGTGTTCGTGCCGACGATCAGCGAGCGGTCGTAATACCGGATAACTGCCGCCACGGTTTCGGCGGCCCCGGCGGTGTCGGCGTTGACCGCCAGCAGGACCAATCCGTTGAAGGCCGGGTCGTTGTTGGAGGTGAACAGCCGCTCCTGATTGTTGCTCGGCTTGCGGAGCGTGAAAAGCGGCTTGCCCTTGGCCACGAAGCGCCGCACGACCTCGGCGGCCAGTTCGTAGTCGTTGCTCAGGCCCGTGGCGCGCAGGTCGAGGATGAGGGCGGCCAGCCCCTGGTCGGAAAAGCCTTTGAGCGCCTTGTCGAGCGCCCCCACGTGATCCTTCGTCAGGGAACCCAACCGCACGTAGCCGGTCCGCTCGCCGAAGATTTCGCTCAGGAAACCGTCGGGCACCTGCTCGGGCGCGGCGGGGCCCGCCGGACCGCCGGGCCTGGGGAGAAGATCCGCCCCGTGGTCGAGACGGTTCAGCACGCCCGCGAGGGTCGCCCGCGCCAACGCGCGGTCATCCACGTCACCGGGCCGGATGTAATTTGCGCGCAGCAGATTGATGGCCTCCTGCAATTCGCCCTGGCTCAGACTGTCGATGATGCCGTCTTGCGTGACGGGTGCCGGGGTAGCCGCCGGAGACCCCGCCGCGACGGCAGCCGCCACCGGCGGCGTCGGAGTCGGCAAAGGCGTCGCGGCGGGCGTGGCCTTGGGCGCAGGAGCCGGGGTCGGCGACACCGTCGGCGATGGAACGGGCGACGCCGCCGCCGGGGTAGGCGCGGGCGCGCCTTGCGCCAGCTGCTTTCCGCGCGGTTTCTCCCAGCCGATCATCCCGGCCGCCACGAGCAGCAAACCCGCCGCTCCCAGCCAGAACGACGGACGCGCACGAGCGTGAAAACGATTTCCGGGCGGCATGTTGGCGCGTATTCTAACCGACACCCGGCCCGGCGGCAATGTCGCGCCGCAGGTGCCGCCCCTCGAACGTGATTCGCTCCGCCGCCGCGTAAGCCCGGGCCCGGGCGTCCGCCAGATCGTTGCCCAACGCCGTGACGCCCAGCACGCGACCGCCGGAGGTAACCGTCTTTCCGTCCACGAATTTCGTGCCCGCGTGGAAAACGAACAAATCATTGCTCCGCGCGCCTTCGGCTTGCACCTCGTCCAAACCACCGATGGCCTGGCCCGTCGGATAGCTCCCCGGATAGCCGCCCGACGCCAGAATCACGCAAACCGCCGGACGCGGGTCCCATTCCAGTTGCACATCGTTCAGGTTTCCGTCGATCACGGCTTCCAGCACCGGCAGCAAATCGCTTTTGAGACGCGGCAGCAGCACCTGGGTTTCCGGGTCGCCGAATCGGGCGTTGAATTCCAGCACCTGCGGCCCTTCGGCGGTCAGCATCAGGCCCGGAAAAAGCATCCCCTGGAACCGGATGCCCTCCGCATGCAGCCCCGCCATCAGCGGCAGCATGATCTCCGCGTGGACCCGCCGTTCGGTCTCCGGGTCCAGCGCGTCCACGGGCGGGCTGACCGCGCCCATGCCGCCGGTGTTCGCGCCGGTGTCGCCGTCGTTAGCGCGTTTATAATCCTGGGCTGCGGGCCAGAGGCGATAGTTTTTCCCGTCGATGAGCGCGTGCAGCGAACATTCCGGGCCGCGGAGAAACTCCTCCACGAGCACCCGCCGTCCCGCCGGTCCGAAGCGGCCTTTGTCCATCATTTCATGAATGGCTTCCGCCGCCGCCTGCGGATGCTCCGCGACGACGACGCCCTTGCCGGTGGCGAGGCCATCCGCCTTGATGACCAGCGGGTAGGTTTTTCCCCGGCAGAAGGCGTGGGCCGCCAGGCTGGTCTCAAACCGGCCCGCCGCCGCCGTCGGGATGCCGTGGCGCAGCAGGAATTCCTTGGTGAAGATTTTCGACCATTCGAGCTTCGCGGCGTCGCGGGTGGGTCCGAAGATGCGCAAACCCGCCGCCTGAAAGCGGTCCACGATGCCTGCCGCCAGGGCGTCGTCCGGGCCGACCACGGTCAGGTCAATGAAGCGGTCCTGTGCGAATTTCAGGAGGCCGTCCACGTCCGTAATAGCCAGCGGCACGTTTTCGCCCAACAGGGCCGTGCCCGCATTTCCCGGGGCGCAGTAAATCTGGCGCACGCGCGGCGACTGCGAAAGTTTCCAGGCCAGGGCGTGTTCACGGCCACCGCCGCCGATGATGAGGAGATTCATGGGTGACGGGATAGAAAGCGAGAGTGCCGCAACACGCAAGCGCGTGCCGGAACTAGAAGGCGGGCCAGTGATTGAGCGCCTCGACCGTCCCGCGCCCGCCTTCCCAGCGGAACGATTGCGCGACCGCGTCCGTGATGTACCGCTTCGCCCGTGACACCGCCGCCGGCAGTTGCAAACCCAGCGCCAGACCCGCCGTGATCGCCGCCGAGTAGGCGCAACCCGTGCCGTGGGTGGAAACCCCGCGCGTGAACGCCGCCCGATATTCGTGCACCTCGCCGTCCGGCAGACAGAGCACGTCCACCGCCTCCTCGCCGCCGAGATGCCCACCCTTGATTAAGAACGCGGCCCGGTGCCGCGCAACGAGTTCCGCGCCCGCCGCGCGCATCGCCGGCACGTCGGTAATGGTGCGCCCGCCGAGCAACGCGCTTGCTTCGGCGAGGTTCGGCGTGACCAACGCCGCCCCCGGAAAAAGTTCCTCGCAATAGAGCGCGATGGCGTCTGGCTCCAGCAACGCCGCGCCGCTGCTCGCCACCATCACGGGATCGATCACCAGCGGCGGCAGCCACGGGGCCATCCCGGCAACCACTTCGATGATGCTCCGCGAGTACAGCATCCCGGTTTTTACCGCCGCCACCGGAAACGCGGCCAGGGAGAGTTGCACCTGCTCGCGCACCATGTCCGGCTTGAGCGCCTGGATGATCGACACCAGGCCCGGGACTTCCGCGACGACGCACGTCACCGCCGTCAGGCCGTAAACCCCGTAGGCACTGAACACTTTCAGATCCGCCTGGATACCCGCCCCGGCGGAATTGTCGGAACCAGCGATGGTCAGGGCGACGGGAGGCATGGGGAACGCGGGAGCGGGAAGCGGGAATGAGGAAAAAGAGCTTCTGCGGACAGGACGATTCAGTGCGACCCGCCGTGTTCGTTGGCACACTTCCGCGTTCCCTCTTCCGGCTTCCGACTTCGATTGACAAGGAAAGTTTCCGGCGTTTCGTGACGTAGCCCGCGCGGCGAACCGAGAAGCCAGCATGAACAGCTCACGTGAGGAAGTCAATCTCAGGACGGCGCAGCCGTTGTCGGAAAATGCCGGTATCACCGCGCGCGTCGAGGGCGTGGCCTTTGCTCCGGCGCTCGACGCCCCGCCGGACCGGCCCTTCGCTTTTTCGTATCTGGTGGTGCTTTGCAACCACTCCCCGCATTCGTTCACGATCAAGGCGCGCAAGTGGGTGGTCAAGGATTTGGGAACCGGTCGCTGCCATGTCGTGGAGGGCGACGGGGTGGGGGGACGCACGCCGCGCCTGGAGCCGGGACAAACCTTTCGCTTCCAGAATTATCACGTCGTCGCCGCCGACAGCGTGGCCGAAGGCAGCTTCCTCGTGTGCGACGACGCCGGACAACCCCAATATGTGCGGATACCTGCTTTTACGATGACTGTCCCATCGGCGGCTTAGACCGGTGTAAATGAGGGAAATTATCGTTTGATTCGACGCCCAGTTGCACGAAAATGTCAGACCGGAAAATTTCGGTTGGAATTCCCCCCATCCCGTTCCAATCTCCCCGACACAGTATGGATAACATCATCGCCGCTCAGGAATTACAGGTCGAGCGCAAACATTTTTACATCGAATTCCGCGAGAACGAACGCGGACGCTTTCTACGGATCACCGAGGAAGCGCATGGCCGGCGGAACACGATCATCGTCCCGAGCACGGGCCTGGATGAGTTCAGCCGCACCCTCGATGAGGTGCTCGATGCTGCGGAAAGTCACAGCGCGGCCCCGTCGGCCTGAAAAGAAGGAGGAAGGATGGAGGATGAACCGGAGATCTGACGGATTCCTTCTCTTCTTTTTCATCCTTCGTCCGTGATCCTTTTTCTGGCGGCCGCCAGAACCGTTTGCAGGTGAGGACTTTGCTCCTCCCGCGAGACGATGCTGATTTCGATGCCCACGAAGCCGCCAGATTCAAGCATCTGGTGGAGTTCCACCTCGCTGAACCCGAGCCACAAGTCCGCGTAAAGTTCGCGCGCCTGCTCGAACGTGTGACTGAGCAGGTCGAGCACGACGATCCGGCCCCCGGGCCGTAAAATCGTGTGCGCCGCCGCCACGGCTTTCGCCGGTTGCGCGGCGTGATGGAGCGCCTGGCTGAAAATCGCCAGATCGACACTGCCCGCTTCGATGGGCGGTGATTGGATGTCGCCCAGCCGATATTCCAGATTGGTGAAGCCGTGTTCGCGCGCCAGGTTGGAGCCGAATTCGACCATTTTCTCCGAGCTATCCACGGCGAGCACCTTTTTGGCCGTTCGCGCGAGGAGTTGCGAGAGCGTGCCCTCGCCCGCGCCCAGATCCGCAATGACCATCGGAGGCAGCAAGCCGAAAAGCATGTGCGCGGTGCTCTGCCAGCTTCGCCCCGGGCAGTAGCTGCGCCCGAACTTTCCCGCCAACCGGTTGAAGTATTCGCGCGCTTTGTCTTCGCGTTTTCTCAGCACCAACCCGAGGGCGACACGGTCGCCCGGAGTTTCCGCGATTTCCTTGGCGCTGGCTGCGACGATCTCCCGCAGCCGTGCACCCGTCGCGTCGGTGGGGTCGTCCGCCTGCGTTAATCCATAGTAGATGTTCTTGCCCGCGCGCCGATCCTGCACCAGACCGGCGCGCTTTAGCTGCGCCAGATGCGTGCTGATGCGCGACTGGCCCATGCCGAGGATTTCCTGAATTTCGGCGACGGTCAGTTCGGCCTGTTCCAGCAACAGCAGCAGCCGCAAACGCGTTGCGTCGGCCAGCAAGCGCAGAGATTTGATGATGGAACCCATGTGGTCGAGAAGAACATATCACGATATCATGATTTGTTTATAAATAATTGTTGCACGCCGGCGATTCTGCCGGTAAAGAAAGCCGCGACGAATCCCTCGTCACTTCGATTCCACTTCAAAACGACCCTCTTCCGTTCTCATGGCCCGCCGTTTTATCTTCTCTTCTGAATCCGTCGGTGAAGGACATCCCGACAAGGTTTGCGATACCATTTCCGACGCCGTGCTCGACGCCTGCCTCGCCGTGGACCCCAAGAGCCGCGTGGCCTGCGAGACCTACGCCAAGAGTAATATCGTCATCGTCGGCGGTGAGATCACGACCAAGGCTGACCTCGACTACACCAAAATCGTGCGCAACGCCGTGCGCGAGATCGGCTACACGAACGACGACGACGTGTTCCACGCCGACAAAATTTTCGTCAACAACATCATCACGGCGCAGAGCCCGGACATTGCGCAGGGCGTGGATGAGGCCGCCGCCGAAGGCAAGGCGACCGCCGAACAGGGCGCGGGCGACCAGGGGTTGATGTTCGGCTACGCCTGCAACGAGACGCCGGAATTGATGCCCGCGCCGATCATGTTTGCGCACCGTCTGGGCCGCGCGTTGACCCGCATTCGCAAGGCGGGCAAAGTTGGCTGGCTACGTCCCGACGCCAAGAGCCAGGTGTCGGTTATCTACGAGGATAACAAGCCAGTTGGGATTTCCAACGTCGTCATCTCGACGCAGCACGCCGAGGGCGTCGATAACGACACCATCCGCGACTTCCTGATGGAGAACGTCATCCTCGCGGAACTGCCCGCCGCGATGCTCAACGACAAGACCGAATTCTTGATCAACCCCACGGGCCGCTTCGTCATCGGCGGGCCGCAGGGCGATACCGGCCTGACGGGCCGCAAGATCATCGTTGATACCTACGGCGGCTGGGGCCGCCACGGCGGCGGTGCGTTCTCGGGCAAGGACCCCTCCAAGGTGGACCGGTCCGCCGCGTACATGGGCCGCTGGGTCGCCAAGAACGTCGTTGCGGCGGGATTGGCCACACATTGCGAGGTGCAGTTTGCCTATGCCATCGGCTGGCCTGACCCGGTCAGCGTCCACGTGGACACTTTCGAGACGAACACCGTGGACGAGGAAAAGATCCAGGATGCCATCAAGGAAGTGTTTTCCTTCAAGCCGCGCCGGATCATCGAGCAGCTAAACCTGCTGCGCCCGATCTATTCCAAGACCACGAACTACGGCCACTTCGGCAAGGACGACCCGGAAATTACCTGGGAGAAAACCGACAAGGCCGAGGAACTCAAGGCCGCCTTAAAATAAGGATGAAGGTTGAAGGATGAAGGATGAAGGCGGAGATCGAATCGACGCCTGCCCTTGGTTCCTCACCTACCATCCGTCCCCGTTTTTGTAGAAGTCCAACCGTCACCCTCAACCATCCGCGCTGAAGTCCTTTCTGGCCTTCATCCTTCATCCTTCATCCTTCATCCTTCATCCTTCATCCTTTTCTTATGCCTACCTCCGCCACCGCAGAATCCGCCAAGACCCAGGACTTCGCCGTCCGTGACCTTTCCCTCGCCGACTTTGGCCGCAAGGAACTCGACATCGCCGAGCAGGAAATGCCCGGCCTGATGGCCATCCGCGAGAAGTACGCCAAGGACCGTCCCCTCGCCGGGGTCCGCATCACGGGCAGCTTGCACATGACCATCCAGACCGGCGTGCTCATCGAGACGTTGGTCGAACTCGGCGCCGACGTGCGCTGGGCGTCGTGCAACATCTTCTCGACCCAGGACCACGCCGCCGCCGCCATCGCGGTCGCCGGGGTGCCGGTGTTCGCCTGGAAGGGCGAGACCTTGGAAGAATACTGGGACTGCACCTGGAAGGCCATCGTCAACAAAGAGGGCAAAGGCCCGCAGATGGTCGTGGACGACGGCGGCGACGTGACGCTGTTCCTGCACAAGGGTTACGAACTCGAAGAGGGCGACGACTGGGTGAACACCCCGGCGGAATCCCACGAAGAAGGTGTCATCAAGGCGTTGCTCAAGAAGATCAACGCGGAAACCCCGTACATCTTCCACGAGATCGTCAAGGAGTGGAAGGGCGTGTCCGAGGAGACGACGACCGGCGTGCATCGCCTCTATAAGCTGCACCAGAAGGGCAAGCTGCTCGTCCCGGCGTTCAACGTCAACGACACGGCGACCAAGTCCAAGTTCGACAACCTCTACGGCTGTCGCCATTCGCTGGTGGATTCCATCAACCGCGCCATCGACCTGATGATCTCGGGCAAAGTCGCGGTGGTCTGCGGCTACGGCGACGTGGGCAAGGGCAGCGCGCAAAGCCTCAAGGGCCAGGGCGCGCGGGTCATCATCACGGAGATCGACCCCATCAACGCCCTCCAGGCGGCGATGGAAGGTTTTGAAGTGTGCCCCATCGAGGACACCCTGGGCCGCGCCGATTTGTACGTCACCACGACGGGCAACGTCGATGTCATCACTATCGAGCACATGGCCAAGATGAAGGATCAGGCGGTCGTGTGTAACATCGGCCATTTCGACAACGAGATCCAGGTGGACGCGCTGGTGAAGTTCCCCGGCATCAAGCACCTCAACATCAAGCCGCAGGTGGACAAGTACCAGTTCCCGACCGGCAACTCGATCTTCCTGCTGGCCGAAGGTCGCCTGGTCAACCTCGGCTGCGCCACGGGCCACCCGAGCTTTGTGATGAGCAACAGCTTCAGCAACCAGACGCTGGCGCAGCTCGACCTCTGGGCGAACCGCGAAACCTACCAGCCCGGCGTGTACATCCTGCCCAAGAAATTGGACGAGGAAGTTGCCCGCCTGCACCTGGAGAAGATCGGCGTGAAACTCACGACGCTCACCAAAAAGCAAGCCGATTACCTTGATGTGCCGGTGGAAGGGCCATACAAACCCTCGCACTACCGCTACTAAGCGACGGAACATAGCCACTGGAAGGCATGAATAAAATCCACCCCGTCGGCGGGCCTATCGGCTTGCCGCCGGGGTGTGCTTTTTGCTGGTATCTGCAGAGAATGAACAGGATTTACTGGCTTGGATTGGTGTTCACCGCAGTTCTCTGCGCTCCCGGACAGGCGGCGGAAAAACCCTCCGCCACCACCCGCGCTTACCTGTACAAACGCGAGGCCCGCACGGTGCTCATCGCACGCGGCTGGCATCTCTCGTGCGATGAAAACGGCAAGCTCGTCGCCGATCATCCGCTCGGACCGATGGCGGCTGGTTTCAGCGGCACCAATCAAATCGGACTCACATCCCGTCCACTACCCGCAAACGGCCCACTCCGAGCGTTCGCTTGGTTGACACTGACGTTCCAGCCGGAAAGCTCTTCGCGGACAAAGTGCGCTGCGAACATCGTGGCGTACTACCTTTGGGAAGGAATGAAGAAAGGAAAAGCCAAGCCGGTTCCTTTCAACAATCCTGACACCACCAAGGAAATCCAAGACATGATGGCTAAAGCTGAAGGGGCATTGGAAACCAAATATCCAGAGTACGCCCGGAAGTAGGGCGGGTAACCATCGGAAGGCAATCCATGCCCCGCCTTTCCGCCCTGTACGTGTACCCGGTGAAATCCTGCCGGGGGATCGCGCTGGACGTAGCCGTTCTGGATCAGCGCGGTATCGTCCATGACCGCGAGTTCCTGATCGTGGACGCCGAAAACCGCGCCATGACTCAGCGCGCCACCCCGGCGATGGCGCACATCCTCACGGCCCTGACCGACGATTCCTTGCGTCTGCAATTCGATGGCTCGGACGAAATCCGCATCCCTTGGAGTGCCCCCGACCGCGCTCCGCGCGAGGTCACCATCTGGCGCGACACCGTCATCGCCGAGGACACCGGGGACGAAGCCGCGGCGTGGCTCTCCGAGGTGCTCGGGCAAGCGTGTCGGCTGGTGGCGATGGGGCAGGATTCCCGGCGCGATGTGCCGGCAGCGCGCATGCCGGAAGCATACCGCGCCAAGCTGGACCAGCCGGTTCCGGTGGCTTTTTCCGACGCCTTCCCGCTCCTCGTGCTTTCAGAGGAATCCGTCGCCGATCTCAACCGACGCATTGGCGCCTCCGAGCCGCTGCCGATGGACCGGTTCCGCCCCAACCTCGTCCTATCTGGGTGTCCCGCGCCCTACGCCGAGGACGAATGGAAATCCTACCGCGTCGGCGAGGTCCGCCTATTTTCCGCCGGGCCGTGCGGGCGCTGCGCGATCACGACGACCGATCAGCAAACGCTCGCCCGCAGTCCCGAGCCGTTGCGTACGCTCGCACAATACCGCCGTTCCGCCGACGGTCAGGTGGTATTCGGCCAGAATGTGATCCACGCGCAACCCGGCGCACGGCTGCGGGTCGGGGACGCCGTCGAACCGGAACCGGAGCGGAGGCTGGTCCAATTGTCGGCTCAATAAGGAGGTTTCGCCGGTCCGGTGTATCCGCACATGCCGAGACGTGGCGAGTTCACCAGGGGAATCGGCCCGCCGTAATCCTTGTGCGGATGCTTTCGTTTATGCGTGTCACAAAGCATCCCTTCGGTGTTGTCTTCGATCTGGCACTCCCGACAAAACCAGGCCGCCGGGTCCTGGCAGACCATGCACGGTGTTTCCGGCGGGAGGTTGCGCACGAGCAGCGCGACCGGATGTTTGGTGGTCGGCTTTCCCTCCCGGACACCCACCGCCTTGATCACCGTCTCCGAGGTGTCGCCGTAATCGTAGAGATGCATCCATTCCAGACCGTCGCCGAACACGTCGCCGATCTGTCGGGTCATCCCGGCGACCCGGCTGCCGAATCCATCGGCGGTAAACTGGCTCAGGTGTCCGCAGCACTCCAGCCAGATGGCACGCAGGTATTTGTCGAGATCCTTGAGCTTGGCGTTGCCACGCACTTCCAGGTCCAGCCAGAAATCCTTGAGATAAGAATCCCCGGCGCGCAGGTAGTAAAGCGGTTCCACGTCACCGGGCTTCGCCTCGGAGGCATCCACGGCGGCCTGACGTTTCGGACAGGCGGCGATGTGTTTGAAAGCCGTCCCCTTGGTCACTTCACCCAGGCAGAACGAGCAGATTCCCTTGGTTTGTTTGGCACGGGGCATGGGATCGAAAACTACCCGGTTCCCGGAGACCTGTCCAGCCTGGCACCGGGCTGCCATAGTCGGCGATCAACGCTCCGTTGACGCCCCCGCCCCGCGCGTGACAGGTTGCGCGATCATGGAACTGACCTCCGTCGAAACCCGCGTGCTCGGCTGCCTGATGGAAAAGGAACGCACCACGCCGGACGCGTATCCGCTCACGCTCAATGCCCTGTTCTCGGCCTGTAACCAGACGACCAACCGCGACCCGGTGCTTTCGCTCAACGAGCGCGAGATCGAAGATGCGCTCGACGGCCTGCGCCAGAAAAAGCTCGCCACGGTCATCTTCGGCGGCGGCTCGCGCGTACAGAAATATCGCCATTTGCTGGCGGATCATTACCACTTCTCACCGCAGGAGTCGGCGTTGCTCTGCATTCTGTTGCTGCGTGGTCCGCAGACGGCGGGCGAACTCCGCTCGCGTTCCGAGCGCATGGCCGCTTTTTCTTCCCTGGCCGACGCCGAGAAGGTCCTCACCGATCTGACCGAACTCCAGGAACCGCTCGCCTGCCTGCTCCCGGCCCGGCCCGGACAAAAGGAGCGCCGCTACGTCCAACTCCTTTCCGGCGAACCGGCGGAACCCACCCCCGCAGAACTCGCCGCTGCCGTGGGACGCGAGCGCCCACCTTTCTCTCCCACCCCAGCGGCGCCCGATCACGCGCCCCGTCTCGAAGCATTGGAGCAGGAAGTCGCGGACCTGCGCACGCAAGTCGGCATTCTCCGCGAGAGCCTCGACGAACTGCGCCGCGCGTTGGGAGCTTAGCGTTCCGAGTCGATGTTCCGAGGTGGAGCGCGACCTCCGGGCGCGATGGGTTTACTCCGCAGCACAGCCGCCTTGCCTCTTCCGGCTTCACGTGACGCGGGTGAGCGTCGCCGTGGCCCAAACCCAAGCCAGGCTCAGGACGGCGGCGGCGTTCCAACCAAGTAAAAAGAATCGCATCTGCGCCGGGCGATACAGTCGATCCCGCCACAAGACGAGCGCGTCCAGGATAAACCACCCGCCGCCGAGCGCCAGGGCGGCGGCGATGAGCGCGTCGTGAAAGGAAAGCTCGACGAGCGCCGCCTCCGCGAGCAGGAACAGCGCGGCGAGCAATTTGGCCGGGACGATGCCGATGGCCGTCGCCGTCGTGCGGCGGCCCGCCTGCCGGTCGGGCTCCACGTCCATGATCTGGCCGAAGAGATGCGAATGCATGGCGAACAGCGCACCAAAGACAAAGGTCTGCCAGGGGAGTTGCGGCGCTTGATTGAGCCAACTGCTGAGCACGAAAACCAGCAGGTAGCCGATCTGGTTGAGCATGTCGAAGGGCGGACGGCCTTTCAAACCCGGCGGCGGCCAATTATAGACTGCCGTGGCCGCAATCAAGGCGGCCCACCAGCCGAACGCGCGGAAACCCAGCAACCCAACGAAGAGAGACGCGAACGGGAGTTGCACGAGCAGGATGCGCCCCGGCAAGGCGGCCAGTTGCGCCTCGTTGCCGCGTGCGCCGAAGAGAAACGTCCCCTTGCGAGGGTTGTGCCGGTCGGTCTCGGCGTCCATCAGGTCGTTCCACCCGTAAATGAGCAGCCCGAGCGGGAACGTGACGAAAAAGAGTCCGAGCCAGAACGGCCACGCGCCGAACACCTGCCGCTGCCCCAGTGGCAGCAGGTAGAACCAGATGCTCGTCGTCCAGAAGCCGGGACGCGCCACTTTGACGAGGAAGAGGCACGACGTTTGCCAATTCGCGCGGATTGGGACGGCCACCAGCGGCGAGGTGCCGGACGGGGCGACAGCAGGAGGCATGTTTCAAGCATATCCCCGTGGGCACCGCTTTGGCGATGAACTTTCGCGGGCGCGGCTCGACGGAGTTGCCGCGTAATGCGCCGTCTGCTAGGCTGCCGTCTCATGCAAGCTGCTTCCGTGCGCGCCATCGTCGATGCGCTCTCGCAGGCACAAGCGCGTTACCTGATCGTGGGCGGGCTGGCTGTCGTGGCGCACGGGTACGTGCGTTACACGGTGGATGTGGACCTCGTGATTGCGATGGACACGGAAAACGTGCGACGTTCAATGGGAGCGCTTTCCACATTGGGCTACACACCGCGTGTTCCGGTCCATCTAGAAGATTTTGCCAACCCGGAATTGCGTGAACAGTGGATCAAGGAAAAAGGAATGATAGTTTTTCAACTGGTGAGCGATACTCACGAGCGAACTCCGGTGGACGTATTTGTCACGAGTCCTTTCGACTTCGAAGTACAGATCGAACGTGCCGCGCGGTTACCTTTGTTCGGGGAAAATGAGGTGCCTATCTTGGCGCTCGACGAGCTATTAGTGATGAAGAAGCAGGCTGGCCGCTCCAAGGATTTGCTCGATGTTGCCGAATTGCGGAGCATGTACCAGCTTCCGCCCAACTAACCCAAGATGAGCCTACCCAACGAGCAAAACGACGGTTGGCATTGCGGCGGCTGGGAAGGCGCTCGGCGAGAGACGTACCGTATGATGCAGGAGATGACCTTCGACCAGAAGCTGGACTGGCTGGAAGGCGCGCAAGAACTCATCGCGGAAATCCACGGGCCGGAAGCCGCGCTTTTGCCGAGCGGCTCCACCGTCATGCCGCGCTGGTACAAGCAGAACGACAAGGCTTACTGCCGATCCGAAAAACCCGGTTCCCAGCCCCGGCAGGGGCGGCAGAGTTTAGCCCGGGGCGTAAGCCCCGGGGAAAAGCGCCATTCGCCCGAAGCCCCGGCAGGGGCGTAAGAAAAAACGCGTGGGTTTTCCGGATCGGCAGTTAGCTACCTTACGCCGACGGCGACGGAGGCGCGGGCGTCGCCTGCTTGGCCAGGCGACCGTCCTGGACGTAATCGGAAAGGCTTTTCGCCATCGTGACGAAGTCCGACGGGATCATGATGATGGTCGTCGTGTTATTGTCCGCGCCGACCTCGGAAATCATCTGCATCCGGCGCAGTTCCAGCGCGGCGGGATTGCCCATCATCTGCACGGATGCCTGGGTCAGCTTGACCGAGGCTTCCAGTTCCGCCTCGGCCTTGATGATGCGGGCGCGTTTCTCGCGGATCGCCTCGGCCTGCATCGCCATGACCTGCTGCATGTTGGCGGGCAGTTCCACGTCCTTCATTTCGAGACGCTCGATCTCGATGCCCCACCCGGCGGTCGCGGGAATCACGCTCTGGCGCAGGATTTCGTTGATCTTGTCGCGCGCTTGCAGCACCTCGTCGAGGTCGTGCTGGCCGATGGTGTTGCGCAGGGTGGTCAGCGCAAGCTGGTAGATGGCGGCGAACACGTCGGTCACCGCGATGACGGACTTTGCCGGGTCGATGACCTTGTACCAGAGCGCGGCGTTGACCCGGATGGTGACGCTGTCGCGGGTGATCGTTTCCTGCGACTCGATGGGCACCGTCTTGATGCGGATGTCGATCAGGGTCTGCGTTTCGATGCCGAACGGGATGAGCAGGTACAGGCCCGGCCCGCGCGTGCTGACGTACCGGCCCAGCCGGAAGATCACCCCGCGCTGGTATTCCTGGGCGATGCGGATGCTCGTGGCGAGCAGCACGAGGACGACGAGACCCAGGAAAACGATGGGCCCGCTGATGATAAAGTCCAAGCCCAGAATGCCGGTTTGCATGGCATTACATCGACCTGATTACAGGCCGATGCAATGGCGTTCGGCGCGCTCCACCAAGCGGAGACTCAGAATCCGACCACCCGCGATTTGTCGGCGGCCAATGCCTCGCGCACGGCGGAAAGCTGCCCCGCGCTGCCGAGCTTCGTGTTCTTGTGCGCGATAAACTTCGCGTACTCGTCCATGAACGCGATGCCAGGGGGGCGGAAGTCGAAGTCGGCGGGCTTGTCGCGGAAGAATTCGCGGTGGACGCGGGTCCAGACGAGGCGTCCGTCGGTGTCGATGTTGATCTTGGTCACACCGAGCTTGGCGGCGGGCAGGTATTCGTCCTCGTTCACGCCCCGGGCGCTGGGGTCGAGCTTGCCCCCGGCCTCGTTGATGCGGCGCACCTCTTCCACCGGCACGCTGCTGCTGCCGTGCATGACGATGGGCGTGCCGGGAATCTTCTCCTGGATCGCTTCGATCACGTGAAAGTGCAGGCTCTGCTGGCCTTTGAACTTGTATGCGCCGTGGCTGGTGCCGATGGCGGCGGCGAGGGCATCGCAGCCCGTTTGATGGACGAACTCCACGGCTTCGGTCGGGTTGGTCAAACTGGCGTGGCCCTCGTCCACCTGGATGTCTTCCTCCACGCCGCCGAGTTGGCCGAGTTCCGCCTCGACGCTGATGCCCTTGGCGTGCGCGCGGTCCACCACGCGCCGGGTGATGGCCACGTTGTTCTCGAACGACTCGTGGCTGGCGTCGATCATCACCGACGAATAGAAGCCGCTGTCGATGCAGTCGTAGCAGGTTTCCTCGTCGCCGTGGTCGAGGTGGACGGCGAAGATCGCTTCCGGGAAAATCTGGTCGGCGGTGCGGATGATGGCTTCGAGCATCCGCTTATCGGCGTACTTCCGCGCGCCCTTGGAAAGCTGGATGATGAAGGGTGCCTGCGATTCCTGGCAGCCCCGGAACAGGCCCATCGTTTGTTCCAGGTTGTTGATGTTGTACGCCCCGATGGCGTACTTGCCGTAGGCGAGTTTGTAGAGTTGGGCGGTAGTGACGATCATAGAAAAACCTGATAGTGGGGGCCGAATTTTCGATTATCAATCCTAATGCGTTTCGGCGCATAGTCATCTGTAAAGACCGCTCCGGTCCCGATCCATCACGGAATGAACGAGCAGCAACTGGCAGAACTACGCACGATGCGCGAGGAACAAAGCGCGTTGCGCCAGCGGCTCGGCGTGCTCGACGAACGTCTGGCGCGGTTTGAAGCGCAGGCTGCCGAAACGGTCGTGGCGACCCTGCCTGTGGTCAATCTGCTGGCGGTGACTCCGCCGCCGCTGCCGGTCATCTTCGAGGAAGCGGTGCGCGAACCCGTGCCGCTGGCCGACCTCGCGGCGGACGCTGGTTGGCGCGCGACCAAACCACTGCCAGCACCCCCGGCGATTCCGCCGAAAATTCCGGCGGGTGCCGCCGCCCCGCCGCCGAAAGAGCGCGAGTCCCTGGAAATGCGGATCGGCTCAACCTGGCTCGTGCGCATCGGGGTCGTGGTCGCGCTGACGGCGCTGGCCTTCGCGGGCATCGCGCTTTATCAGAACATTGTCCCGCACCTCGGCCCGGCGGGGAAGGTGGCGCTGCTTTATCTCGGCGCGGGCGTGCTGACCGGCGCGGGCGCGTGGTTGGAGCGCAGCCGCCAAACGCAGAACAATCCCCGCCTGCGCGACTTCGCGCAAGTGGTGTTGGCGGGCGGGTTGTCGGCGGTGTACTACGTGACCTACGTCGCGCACTATTCCGAATGGTTGCGCGTCATCGACAGCGCGATTCTCGCCGGAGTGCTGCTGCTGGCGTGGACGGCCTTCATGGTCTGGCTCGCGCACCGGCGCAACTCCGAGACGCTCGCCACCGTCGCCATCCTGCTGGCCTACTACACGGCGGCTATCAACGACGGCGTGGCGGGGTTCACGCTGTTCTCCAACCTCGCGCTGACGGGCGGGGCGGTGTTCTTGCTGCGGCGGCACCTGTGGCGAGTCTTCCCGTTCGCCAGCGTGCTGGCCACGTTCGGCAGCTACGGGTTCTGGACGTATTACCATTCCTTGCTCGGCTGGCGCGGTCTGGACGTGCCGCCGGTTCACGCCGTCCACGGTGCGGACGAATTCTGGATCGAGGCGGCGTTCCTGTTCGTTTACTGGGCGCTCTTTACCTGGGCGGCGTTCACGGCGGGCGAGGGGACCCTGCCGTCCCTGCGGCGCGCCGGGTTCGTCAGCCTGAACAACAGCGCGTTTTTCCTGCTCACGACGTGGCTGGTGCTGGGCCAGGGGCCGGGCTGGTTCTGGCAGTGGTCGTTGGGATTCGGGCTCGTGCTGCTGACGCTGGCCGAACTCTGCCGACGCTTGCCGCGCCCGGCAGACCCCCGGACGGAAGACGCCTATTTGCTCCAGGGCGTGCTGCTGGTGACGACCGGTTTCGTCGCGTACTTCGACGGCTGGCAGCTGAGCGCCGTGCTGGCGGTGCAGACGGTGGTGACGCTCGCGGCGGCGCGGCGGCGTTCCAGCGGATTGTTGCTGGGCTGCTCCTTGCTCACGGGGTTCCTGGCGTTCGCCTGGGCGGTGCAATCTTTCGAGGCATCTCCGCCGACCGGCGGGTGGCTCACGCCGCTCGTGGTGGGCGGTTTGCTGGTCAGGGCGGCGGCGCTGGCCCAACGTTTCCGGGACGTGCCGACGCAACCGGGTACGAGGAATCTTTTCCGTCAACTGCTCGATCCGGCCCCGTCTTATTATTCGCTGCTCGGGTGCGTGGTCTGGGCCTGGTTGATCAAAGCACAGGCCCCCGGGACAAACTCCGGCGTCCTCGCACTGTGCGGGACGGCGATTCTGCTGACGGCGTCGATTTACGGTCTGCGGGTCAAGGCGCTCACCCTCTACGCGCAGGGTTTCCTGGCGATGGGTTTCCTGGTTTGGGCCTCGGAGACGTTGTTTCAACTCACGCCGACCAGCGGGCCGAACCCGTGGACGACCTTGGGGCCGCTGGTCGCGGCGCTGGCGCTCGGCCATTGGTGGCAACGCCTGCCGGGTCCGACCGGTTGGCAGCGCGGCAGGCTGAACCGATTGCTCAACGCGGGCGACGCCGGGCTGGCGGTCGGAACCGTTTTCGTCTGGTTCATCTCCCGGCATTGGTGGTGGAGCGCGGCGAGCGAAGTCGTCCCCGCCGGGTTGGCCGGGCTGGCGCTGGGAGTATTCGCCTACGCCGTGGCGACGCGCTATCGGGCGCTCGCGGTGGCGTCGCAGGGGTTGCTGTTGGCCAGTGTACCGTGCTTTTTCCAGGTAGTGACGACACCCGCGTCCGGGGGCTGGCACCAGATGGCGTTCGCGGCGGTGCCGCCGCTGGCGGTTCTGCTGATGCTGACCGCCGGACGCTTCCTCGTGCCGTCGGACCGGACCACCGTCCGCGTGCGCATTGCCACCGTGTGCTACGAACTCCTGGCAACGCTGCTGCTGCTGGTCTGGACGAAGCATTATCTGCCGGGCGAAGCGTTGCTGCCCGTGCTGACGCTGGCGGGCTTGCTGGTATTTGGGCTCGGCGTCGAATGCGGGGTCCGGCGTTGGATGGGTCTGAGCATCGTGCCGACGGTGGTCGGTCTGTGCGCCCTGCTTTTCGATCCGGGGGCCGCTGAAAATCGGAACAATTCGCTCGTCCTCCTCGGCGTCGTCTTCCTGGCCGGACAACAGCAGTGGGGCGAGCGTCGGCTGGGCGAGCGATTGCCCACCTGGTCTCCGACCGGGTGGCAGGCAGCCCTGATGAGCGCCGCCACGCTCTGTGCCTGGACGTTCGTCACTACCCGGGTGAACCGCTGGCACGGCAGCTCCTTCACCCTGACCGCCGGTTGGTCGGGTTTCGCGGCGGTGGTGTTCGCGGCGGGATTGCTCCTGCGCGAGCGCGTTTACCGCTGGCTCGGGCTCCTCGTACTGGCCGTGACGCTCGGGCACGTCATCCTTTTCGACATCATGCGTCTCGACAGCTTGGGCAAGGCAATCAGCCTTTTCGCCTTGGCGATGGTGCTGTTGGGGGTGGGTTTCCTCTACAACAAGTATCAGAGTAAATTCCGTGATTTCCTCTGAGAAGCGCGCAAGAATGTGGATCGGTTCGCAGGAATGATTTCGCACAGTCAGCAAAATAATTGCAAGTTTGGAAGATTTTTCTTGCGATCACGGATCAATCTGGCAGAATCCACCCGTCTTACTGGAGAACTGGCTTAGCAACATGAAGAACAAATTACTCTTTGGCAGTGCGTTATCCGTGCTTTGCGGGCTGGCTCTGCCGGCCTTTAGCACGACCACCCGGGCGGCGGATTCCGTCACCGAAGTTGCCGGCAGCCGCTTGCCGGCTGATCTCGCCCGCGCCGACCGTGGCGCGCGGCTCGACGTGCGTGGTTCCGGCGCGGAGTCCGCGCAGGGGCTCATCGGCAAGGACGCCACGGCGGCCTATGCTCTACCGGTGGGGACGACCAGCATGATCCTGGCGCTGCCCAGGACCGAGATCGTCAATCACTTTGATTTCGTGACCGGCGGGGCGGGTGGCAAGATCACCGTCTCCGTTTCGAGCACCAAGCTGGCCTTCGACAGCGCCGATTGGCGCGAGGTCGTCGGCGCGCAAGCGTTCGGCGGCAGCCAACTCATTCCGTGCGATCTCGGCAGCGTCGATGCGCGGTATGTGAAGCTGGATTTCGACGCTTCCGTGGCGGGCAAGATCAGCGGGTTCAACCTTTTCGGCCTCTCCGCGCCGGTGGGGAGCGTGAAGGGCGAGTTCCACGTCAGCGTGGTGACCCCGACGAGCGCAAACGTCGAAGCGAGCGTGATTTTTGACGCCGCCGACCCGGCCCCGAAAGTGGTGGCAGACCTCGGCGAAGGCCGGACGCTCAACCGCCTGACCTGCGCCTACGAAGCTCCGGCGGGCAAGTTGGACTTCTATCTGGTGGACGACGCGGCGGCCCAGGGCGGGCAGGTGCGCGTGGGTCTGAACTACGTCGGCGAGCCCAGTTTGCAGCCGGTCAGCAACGAGGGGGCGGCCCCGGCGGCCGGCAACGTGCTGGCGGGCAAGCAGTCTATCTATTCGGTGGACACCGCCGCGCACTCCGGCAACGGCAAAGTCTCGGTGGATCTCGGCAAGCTCAGCGGACATTACCTCGTGGCGGCGTTCCGCCCGGCGTCACGTCACCACGCTTCGGACGGCAAGGAAGTCGCCGACAAGGATTTCTCCAAGGGCAAGGACGCCAAGGAAGCCCCGGTGTTCCCCGCGTTCTCCGGTCCGCCCGCCTTCGGCCAGCCGCCCACCGATTCCGGTACGCCGCTGCTCCCCCCGCCCGTCGGTGCCAACAGCCCGTAGTTTCGGACCGGCAAATTCGGTTTCGTCAAGGCAGGGACGGCTTTCTGAGCCGTCCCTCTTTGCTTTTGGTGAAAGTGAGGCTGGCCGCCAGCATTTTAGAAATGATCGCGCCAGAGAATTCTCCGGGAGAAATTCGCGCAAAATACCGAAATTAGTCGCCGGCGCAAGGGAGTGGGGTCTGGGGGCGAGGTCAGCCCAAGCGCAGATCGTAGGTCAACAGAAGTGGGTCGGATTTTACGGCCGGATGCTTCGGCTCCAAAACACGTGCCAACTCCTTGGAAGGGATTTTTTGGAACTGCTGGTCGTCCATCCCGAGCCGGAAAACAGCCAGCACCTTTTTGCCGTTCGGGCCGGTGACGGTTACCTCCAACGGCAGTTGCGGCTGGATGCCTGGGTGCAGCGACGGGAAGAGCGCGGTGCGCCGGTAACGCAGACCGCAGCCGAACGAATGGTCGGGAGCGGCGGCGGTGTCGGTGTTTGCGCCGGGGAGGGGAGACAGGAGCAGTTCGCGTCCGTTGGCGAACAGGCGGTAGCTCTCGGCAAAGTTTTTCGCGGCGGCGAATTCCAGGCGCTCGATGGAGGTGTCCACGAAACGGCTCGTCGTGCCGCCCTCGCTGGGCGTCTCGGACAACAGCGGCCAGCCCTCGCAGGCGCGGCGGATTTCCAGCGTCGTGCCGTGGCCGAGGTCGGTTTCCAGGAGGAGCGGGAAACGCCAGCGCCAGATCGCGCGGAAGCCGTCGGCGGGAAGGTCGAACCCGGCGGATTTGAGGTCCGTCAGGATGGCTTGCAGGTCGGTCCAGAGGGGGGTCGGCAGGAAGAACTGGTCGTGGAGCTTGGAGCCGTGCTCGACGAGAGGACCGGGGGTCGGGTGTTCGAGCGTATAGGCCGCGATGGCCTGCCAGAGCAACGCGATGAGCGACATGGACGCGGCTTCGGGCAACGACTCGACCGCGCGGAACTCGATCAGGCCGGAAGCGGCAGCGGGCGGGCCGTTGAGGTCCCAGAACTTGTCGAAACTGATCTCGCTGCGGTGGGTATTACCGGAAATGTCCGTGTGCAGATGGCGGAGGGTCTCGCCGAGGATGAAGCGGTGGTCACCCTTGGGCAGTTTCTCGAAATACTGGTAGGCGAGGTCGAGATCATAGAGGTCGCGCGCGGATTCGTCGGGGCGGGGGGCCTGCGAGGAAGCGCCGACGTATTGGCCCGTGAACAGGTAAGCCAGACATGGGTGCGCCTGGAAGTAGCGGATCAGCGAGGCCACCCAGGCCGGACGTTTGAAGAACGGGTTTTCGTCCAGGCTCGGACCACCAAAGAGGAGGTGGTTGCCGCCGCCGGTGCCGCCGGGACGACCGGGTTGGACTTCCTTCCACGAGCGCAAGCCGCAGGCGTGGGTCGCGTCCTCCAACATGACGAGCCAGCGGTGGTAGTCGTGCCACGTTTCGCAGGGCGGGATGTTGATTTCCAGCACGCCGGGGTCAGCGGTGAGGCCGACGCGCGTCCAGACGTTCGCCTCGTCGGACGGAAGATAGCCCTCGAAGAAGTAGGGTCCGGCCCGGTGTCTGGAGAGGAGTGAAGTCAGCAGGGTGAGGAGTTCGCGGCAAGGGCCCTGGAGGAGCGGAGGGAGGAAGAGGTGCAGGCCGTCGGCGCGGGTTTCCAGGGTGAGCGCGCGACGCATCGCCGCGGGCGGCAGTTCGCTGAGCGGCAGGCGCAGACCGGCGGGGCCTTCGGCGTTGATCAGCAGGAGGGATTTGCGGCTCTTCGGCAGCGGCCAGCGCTGGCTTTTCCAGCGTTTGCCGTCGTGGTCGAGCGGCAGGACGACCACCTGGCGGGTGCGGTCGGCCGGGTCGCGGGCGGGGAGCCAGTTCCTGGCCGGGATGTGGAGCGATTTGGAGACCCCGGCGCGGAGGGCGTCCAAGAGTTGCGTGGAAGTGGGGCGACGGGCGTCCGCCGGGGCGGGGGGCGGCGCAATGGGCGTGCCGTCGCGGTTGGCGAGGAGGTTGACCACCCAGCGCGGGTTGATCTCGCCGGGGTAACGTTTGCCGGGGGAAAAGACGGTCACCGCGCCGGGCATAAACCGTTCGACGAGTTGCGCGGCGAGCCGGTAGGCGTAAGCCAGCTTGGTCGGCCCGACGGCGGCGACGTTCCATTCCGCGCCGTCCGGTTCGTCGGGAACGTAGGTGGGCTCGCCGCCGAGGGTGAGCTTGACGCCCTGTTGGCGCAGCCGCTTGCCGATGAGTTCCGCCAAGGGTTGCAGGGGGGTGGCGAAAACGTCGGCGGCGGGCATGAGGATCAGAGAGGCGGCGGGGTGGCGTGAGGCAGGTGAGCGAATGCTCGTTTACGGCGGTCGGGATGTAAATCCCGGAAGCGATGATGATGAAGGCGCAGAGGACGGCGGCGGCAAGAGAATGATTTCAAAGTCGAAGGAAGCGGGTAAGGTGGCTTTACGGTCGATACCGAAAATCCACGCGAGCTTTCTTGCGCCCCTACCGGGGCTGGCGCAGGGGTTGACCGGATAGACTTTTAGACGCAAAAGCGCGGTTTCCAGCCGCCACCCGAACTCGCCGCCTTCAGGCGAGAGAGCCATTCACTCTTGCTTACTTTCACGTTCGCCGTTAAGCAGGTTTTCGCTTATCCATCTACATGTCGGTTGCGCGTTTCATCGTTTATCTGGCTCTCTGCGTTGTCGGCACAAGTTCGCTTCACGCGGACAGTGCGACCGTCGCGTCTGGATATCTCATCCTGACAATCGCGGCGGGTACCAGCGCGGGGGCGACGCCTTCTGTACTCTCCTTCCCCTTCCAACGGGCCGCCAGCGCGGGAGGGCAGATGACGGGCGCTGTGACGAGCGTGACGGCCAACACGATCACCAACGGCAGTGCGGATTGGGCGGAGGGCGGACTCTCGCAGGCGGCGACTCCCTATCTGCTCCAATTCACCAGTGGAAATGCCGCCGGTCTGACTTTTCTCCTGTCCACGGTGGTGGCAAACACTGCCACCACCGTGGTCCTGGATGCAACGGATGGCCTGAGCACCGATTTAACCAACCTGGGTATCCTCTCCGGCGACACCTACCAGATCAGCCCGGCCGATACCCTCTCCAACGTCCTCGGTACACCCGCGACCACCGGGATCCTGGGCAGTGCGGCGGCTCCAATCAACTGCGATCAGGTACAAATCCTCCAGCCGGGCGGTTGGATTTCGTACTACTACAACACGACATCCAACCACTGGCTCCGCACCTCTCCCCCGCGCACCATTGCCGACAACGTGGTGATCCGACCCGACACGGGCGTGATCTACAACCGCTTCGCGGCGAGTTCTCTTTCCATCATGCTGCAAGGCGCCGTGCCCTCGGTCGTCCGACAGACCGCCGTTTTGCGAAGCGGCCCCACGGCCCTTTCCAACCACTGGCCGATCAGCCTCACGCTGGGAACCAGTTCAATCCAGACCCTGCCCGGTTGGACCGCAGGCGCGACGGCTGGAACAGCGGATACCGTCCAGGTCTTCACCCCCGGTACCGGATGGAGTCAATACTTCCACAACGGCACGAACTGGTGCCTGGCCGCCGCACCCACGGCGGTCAGTGATGATGTCCCGCTCGCGGCCGGTGCTATGGTGATCATCAACAAAGTGGGTACCGCGTCCGGACAGGCGCTTCTGTCGCAACCGCTTCCCTACGCCACGGTACCCACTCCGTAGGTTCAATTTTTTGGTATGAAAGCAGTCGTTATCGCAGCGCTCATTTTAGCCTTCGGCGTCGTTTTTGTACGCGCCGAGATCGTGATCAGCGGGTTCGGGAGCGGCGGGGTGAATCCCGTCAATATCAGCAATGACCTGATGGGGGACTGGGCTGGTGCCGGTGCGTTGACTGCCGACGCCTTGAAGCTTGGCAACATCCCCAATTTTGCGAATGCGACCAACGGCATTTATTCAGATCTGACCACGGCTGGACGGAGCCCGATCTCCATCGGCCTGAGTCCCGCTGGTGTCACGCTGACCGGCACGCTGCTCGGCGCACCTCCCGGCATCAACAAATTTTCCGTCTGCCTCTACGATAACTCGGGTTCATTCAACGAACTCGATTACACTTTTGACTGGTCCTCGTTCGCGGGTGGGGGAACGAGCGGCGCGACGGTGGTTGGCACCCTGGCTGGCAGCAGCGGCGTTTTCAACGGCATCGTGGGCAGCTGGAGCTTGAATCTTTTCGACGCCACCGGAGTTACCCCAACTGCGGTCAGCGTCAAATTCTCCGATCTGGGCGTCGTCACGGAGTCTCCCACGATTACCAGCGCCGGAGCCGCGGAGGGTACCCAAAGCCAATCTTTCAGTTACCAGATTGTGGCCAGCAACTCCCCGACCAGCTATGGGGCGACCGGTCTGCCGACGGGTCTGAGCATCGACGCCGCCGGTGGAATGATCACCGGCACACCGACTCAGGCGGGGGTCTTTAGTGTCGCGCTGAGCGCCTCGAATGCTCACGGCACGGGTACATCGACTCTGGTGTTAACGGTCGCCCTTCCGCCGCTCGTGGTGACGATTGTTCCAACGGTTCCGAATGTGACGAACGGCAACGGAACAACCGGGGTTTTTACCATCAGCCTTTCGAGAGCGCTGACATCTGACTTGACCGTCAGCTACGTCGTCAAAGGCACCGCGATCAACGGCACAGACTATCAGACGATCAAGAATTTCAAGAAGTTCAAGGCCGGGAAGACGACGAAAAAGATTCTCATCGTCCCGGAGGGAAATCTTGAGGGCGCAACATCCAAGACCGTAAAACTGCTTCTCGAAC
>CAHJWO010000015.1 GCA_903642295.1 PVC group bacterium
CCCTCAACCGAAAATATTTTCACAACCTTTTCGCAAGGTTTTTAAACAAAAAAATCGCGCGATTCTTCCACTTTTTCCTTGTTCCAACCCGGTCCGGATTCTAGGTTTTTTTCGTCACCTCAATCACCCCCCCGCGGAAAAACTTTTCTCACCCATGAAGAACCACTCGCACCCGCTCCGATCTTCCGGCCAGTCTCGCTGGGAACTCTGTGCGCCGCGCGTGGACTGAAGCAGGAAAGCGCTGTCTAACGTCGCGCGCATCTCGTTCCACGGCAATGGCTTCCATGCGCCATTTTCTGTCGTTCCACGGGAAGCGCGGTCGGATGGCGCCCGGATCATCGCGGGCGCAACGTTGAGGGGAAGATCACAGGTTCGTTCACCAGGGAGGATTGCCGTCTAAATCCATGCAAGAAAGCTACCGTTTAATCTGGGAAAGTATCGCCAATGCCATCAAGCCGCAGGTGGGGGGCGATACATTTCAGAGGTGGTTCGCGGGCATCGTGCTCGTCCAGGCGGACGAACAGCAGCTCACGCTGCGCGTGCCCAACAACATTTATCAACTCTGGATCGAGAGTAATTACATGCCGCTCGTTCAGAATGCGATCATGGGCATTCTCGGCGCGCCGCGGCAGTTGAAGTTCGTCTTCAAGGACCCGGCCGGCTCGGACGCCGAAACGGCCCTCGTCTCGGTGTCTGCCAACGGCCATGCGAATGCCTCGGCCTCCTCCGCCTCCGACGACTCGGACACGCCTTCGTTCGCGGGGGCCGATGGCCCCGATTCGCGCTCGCTCGCCAGCGACATCGCCGCCGTCAGCGCCGACGCCGCGGCCGTCGCGGACCGCGAGATGGCCGCCAGCGGCCTCAATCCCCGCCACACGTTCGAGTCATTCGTCGTCGGTCAGAACAACCAGTATGCGCAAGCGGCCAGCAAGGCCGTCGCCGACGCGCCCGCCAAAACGTATAATCCGCTCTTTCTTTACGGCGGCGTGGGTCTGGGCAAGACCCACCTCATGCAGTCCATCGGTCAGGCGATGCTGGCCAAAAGGAAGAACCTCCGCGTCATCTACATTTCCAGCGAGAAATTCACCAATGAGTTCATCGACGCCATCCAGCATTCGACCCTCGTCAAATTCCGCAAGAAATACCGGCTCGCCGACGTGCTGCTCATCGACGACATCCAGTTCCTCGCGGGCAAGGAGCGCAGCCAGGAGGAATTCTTCCACACGTTCAACGCCCTCTTCGACGGCCACAAGCAGATCGTCATGTCGAGCGACCGTCCGCCCAGCGAGATCACGAACCTGGAGCAGCGCCTCGTCTCGCGTTTCGAGTGGGGTCTCACCGCCGAACTCCAGCCGCCGGACATTGAGACCCGCATGGCCATTCTCCAGAAGAAGGCCGCCGCCATGTCCGTCAAGCTGGCCCCGGAAGTGTATGAATTTCTGGCCAAGCGCATCCGTACCAACGTCCGCCGCCTGGAAGGCGCGCTGATGCGCGTGGCCAGCTTCGCCTCGCTCAGCGGCAAGGCCCTCACGCAGGAAAACGTCGAGCACCTCCTCAAGGACATCCTGCAAGAGGAAGCCCGCCGCACCGTCACCATCGACCAGATCCAGCGCAAGGTCGCCGAGCACTACGACGTGCGCCTGGCCGACATGAGCAGCAAGCGCCGCCCGGCCAACATCGCCTTTCCGCGTCAGGTCGCCATGTACCTCGCCCGGGAGCTGACCAAGAGCAGCCTCAACGAGATCGGTGACGCCTTCGGAGGCCGCGACCACGGCACCGTCCTCCACGCCCACCGGCTAGTAAAGAAACGCATCAAGGAAGAAGACAAGACCCGCCAGGTCGTCTCGCTCCTCGACAGCGAATTGCAAAGGTAGGGATGGCTGTCCCTCATCCGTGATTCTTTCCGGGCTGGCTGCCATCCCCCAACCGCCGTTGTCGGCTCGCCGAAGCAATCGCCGCTTTCTCTGCCGTGGATACATTCCCCGCTCCCGCCACATCTGCGACGCCCGCGACGCCTGCGACGTAAAAAGCGCTTTTGCGACAATTTCCGTTTGGAAATTCGCGGAGCGCATGGGAAGCATGGCATTCGATGAATGCTTCGGAGATTTTTCAGCACCTTTCCCCCACCCTGGCCGAGCAGACGCTCACCTACCTGAACACGGCGGAGAAACCCACCTACAAGGTGGCCATCCAGACCCTCGCCGCCCAACGCAAGCTGCGCCCCGTGTTCGTCGAGCGCAAGCCCCGCGCCGAGCGCCACGCCTGGATGCAGGCGGCCCTCGCCCGCCCGGCCAATGAGCAGATCGCCGCCAACCTCCTCCAGATGTGGCTGATGGGCGCGCAGTCCCCGGTGCTGTGCGACTTCCTGGATGCCCTCGGCATCGAGCACGACGAGCACGGCGGGATCGAGAATTTGCCCGCGGCCCCCGACGCCGAAAAGCTCCGCACCGCCGTGGACGCCATCCTGGCCAAGCACCCCGCCGAAGTCGTGGCCGTCTATCTGCAAAGCTTTCAGACGATGGACATTGCCGGTTGGCCTGCCTTGGGCGAAATACTGGAAAAAGACGAACGCCTCCATCTGCCCAACGCCGCGCCCGCCCCGACGGCCACCGCCGGCTAGCGCTCCGTTCTTGCGGCCCGCACCACCGGTTTGAACCCCGGCGGTTTGCGCCGGATCCACTCCACGAACTTCTGCACTTCTGGTTCCGCGCGCAGACTGGGCAAATCGTGGAGGCGCCGTTCCAACTCCTTCTCCGTGAACAGGGCATGAAGCTGTTTGTGGCAGCCGACGCAGAGCAGAAGCAGGTCGGTCTTCACCGCGCGTCGGTCGAAGTGCTTCTTGTTCCACTTGTTGGCGTGTCGGCACTGGGGCACGAGGTGATGCCGGGTGAGATGGGTCTCTCGCCCACAGAGTTCGCAAGGGCCAATCATGCCACCTTGATCTACGCCCGGTGGGTGCAAGGGAAATCTGCCCCGGCCAAAATTTCCGGATTCTCTGGGCCGCTTCCGTGGAACCTGACGAGGAAAAGATTGGCTAATGGGACGAAGCCTTTATATTCCCGCCTGCTCATGAAAACTCCGGTTCCCGCCCGCCAGACGCAGTCAGCGCCATGACCGACGCCATCATCCAGGTGGAAGGTCTCAGCAAGCGCTACATCCTCGGTCAGCAGCAGGGTGGCGCGGGCTACCGTACTTTGCGCGAGGGTCTCGCGGACGCGGTGAAGGCGCCGTGGCGCGGGTGGAGTCGGAAGAACGTGCCGGACGAGACGGCGGATTTCTGGGCGTTGCGCGACGTGAGCTTCGAGGTCGGGCGCGGCGAGGTGGTGGGCATCATCGGACGCAACGGAGCGGGCAAGAGCACGCTGCTCAAGATCCTGAGCCGCATCACCGAGCCGACCGAAGGGACGATCAAGCTGCGGGGCCGGGTGGCCAGCCTGCTCGAAGTCGGCACGGGTTTCCATCCGGAGCTGACGGGCCGCGAGAACATTTTCCTCAACGGGGCCATCCTGGGCATGAGCCGGGTGGAAATCAAGGCGCGCTTCGACGAGATCGTTGACTTCGCCGAGGTGGAGCAGTTTCTGGACACGCCCGTCAAGCGGTACAGCTCGGGGATGTACGTGCGTCTGGCGTTCGCGGTGGCCGCGCACCTGGAGCCGGAAATCTTGATTGTTGACGAGGTCCTCGCCGTTGGCGACGTGGAGTTCCAAAAGAAGTGCCTGGGCAAGATGCAGCAGGTCGCCGAGGGTCAGGGGCGCACGGTGTTTTTCGTCTCGCACAACATGGCGGCTATCCACCAGCTTTGCAGCCGCGCGCTGCTGATGAGCCGGGGGCGCCTCGTCCAATCAGGCAAGCCCCTGGAGGTGGTCGATGCCTATCTCCACGCCGCCGCCGAGAGCGGCTTCAACGGCGGCAAACGTTTTGAGGAATCCATCTGGCTCACCGACGCCCAGACTCTCAACGCCGCCGGAGAGGCCACGAACCGCTTCACGCACCGCGAACCCATCCACCTGCGGCTGGACTGCACCGCGGCTCGGCAGGTGGCGGGCGCCAACATCGGCATCGTGCTCAAAGACGGCAAGGACCGGGTGGTCTTCCGCTCCGAGGAAGACCTCGCCGCGCTGCTCCCGCCTGACACGGATGCGCCGCCCACCTTCCATTACCAAGGGACGATCCCCGGTGAACTCCTGGTGCCGGGCCGCTATCTAGTGACCCTCTTCATCCACGTGCCGCTCGTGCGGATGCTTTTCCTGGCGGAAGACTCGCTCGTCGTGAATATCATCGACGCCGGTTCGCGCGCCGCCATGTATGAGGGCAAAGCCGACTACGGCTGCGTTTTCGTGGATTGCCACTGGCAAATTGCCTTGTCTGAGCGATAACTTCCGCTCAATCTACGCCCACCTCTTGTTCCCATGGCTGAAACTCTTGGCTCCCTTTGCGATAAGCTGACCATCGTCAAGCTCAAGCAGTGGCATTCCGACCACCCGGAGCGCCTGGAAAGTCTTGCCGGACAGGAGACCCAACTCAAGGAGGAGATCGACACTTTTCTCACCGACGCCTTTTCCGGGCGCATTTCCGTTGACCGCCTGACCTTTGCCGCCAACAAGGTTTACCGCAAGGAGGGCAACGCCGTGCCCGAGATCGCGGGCAGCATCGGTGCGGTCTTCTCCCATCTCGCGGAGGTGAATTGCAAGCTCTGGCACGAGGTGGACAAAGGCTACGAAATCGAGAAGGTTCCCGTCGATGAACAGTCCGGTATCATCAAGCAATTAGCGGTGCTGAACCTGGAACGGACCCGTTGCATCGACCAGATCGACCGCGAACTGCAAACTGCCGTCGGGCAGGCGGCGGGCCGCCCCGGCGGCGCTTGAACCTCTGCCCCATCAACTTTTGCTCAGACTACTATGCACCTCGTTCATCGAACTACCTGCCGGGTATGCGGCTCCAAAGCCTTGACCAAGGTCATCGACCTCGGTGAACAATACCTGCAAGGTTCCTTCGTCAAACCCGGCAAGGAACTCCCGCCGACGCGCCGCATCGCCTGTACGCTGGTGCGTTGCGACCCGACGCGTGACGAAAACGCTTGTGGTCTGCTCCAGATGGAACACACCGTGCCGCCGGAGGTCTTGTATTCCGCCTACTGGTATCGTTCGGGCACGAACGACACGATGCGCAACCACCTGCGCGGCATCACCGAGACGGCGATGAGCCTGATCGGCAACAAGGCGGACGCCCGCGTGCTCGACATCGGCTGCAACGACGGCACCCTGCTGGGCTATTACCCGGCCGCTTATGAAAAGTACGGGGTCGATCCCTCCGACGTGGCGCAGGAAATCGGCAACGGCGTCACTGTGGTGCAGGATATTTTTCCTTCGGCGGAACTGACCAAGCGGCTGGGCGAGAACAAGTGCGACATCGTCACTTCCATCGCCATGTTCTACGATCTGGAAGACCCCATCGCTTTCACGCGCGGCATCAAGGCCGTGTTGGCACCGGAAGGCGTGTGGATTTTCGAGATGTCGTACATGCCGATGATGTTGCAGATGAACAGCTACGACACCATCTGCCACGAGCACCTCGAATATTACAGCCTCGCCATCATCGAATACATCCTGAAGGCGGCGGGCATGAAGGTGTTCAACGTCGTCACCAACGACATCAACGGTGGCAGCCTGCGCTGCTACGCGACGCACGCGGACAACTTCTCCTTCCGCACCGACGAGTTTACGGAAAACCTGCGGCAGATGCGCCAGGACGAGTTCGACCTCGAACTCGACACCGACAAGCCCTACAAACATTTCCAGGACCGCATCAACGTCCACCGCGAGGAGTTGACGAATTTGCTCAAGAAGCTCAGGAAGGAAGGCAAGCACATCCATATCTACGGAGCTTCCACCAAGGGCAACACGATCCTGCAATGGTGCAACATCGACAACCGGCTCGTGGACGTGGCCGCCGAACGCAATCCGGATAAATACGGCGCACGCACCCTCGGTACGGATATTCCCATCGTCAGCGAGGCGGACAGCCGCGCGATGAACCCGGATTATTATCTGGTGCTGCCCTGGCACTTCAAGGAGGAGTTCGTCCGCCGCGAAAGCGCGACGTTGGAACGCGGCATCGGGCTGATTTTCCCGCTGCCCAACATCGAGATCGTCAAGAAGTAACCTCCCCATGGCTGCGCTTCTTGCCGCCTCACAGCCTAGCCTGGTCCACGGGCACGAGCGGAAACTTGCTTTGCTCGACTTGGCCCGCGCCTGCGCGGCGGCCTGGGTGCTGCTGGCGCATCTGTCGATCATGCTCGGCCATCCTGTGCGGGTGTTCTCCGAAGGGCGTATCCCGGTGGATTTATTTATTTTCCTGTCGGGCTTTCTCATGTTTCACCTGCTCAGCCGCCAGCAGGGCGGCTGGACGCTGCGGTACGCATGGAGTTTTTACCTGCGAAGGTTCTTCCGAATTGCGCCCTGCTTCTACTTTACCTTGCTGCTCTACGTTGGCTTGCGTGGAGCGTATCTACAGGGACTGATCCACGCGGAGGATCACTTCGGGACGACGGGTATGTTTTCCGGCTACGTGGCGCCGTTGCATGCGTCGGACCTGCTGCTCCATCTCACGTTTCTCCACGGGGTCCATCCAAGCCGGGCCACCGCGATTTTTGGTCCCGCTTGGACCTTGAGCCTGGAGATGCAGTTTTATGCGGTCGCTCCCTTCGTCGCCCCCTGGCTGAAGCGCCAGCCCGTCACGACTCTACTCGGCGCTTTTGCCGTCAACGCTGCCGCCTGGGTTTTATTCGGCAGCTATACCCATGCCGGCTGGTATTCACACCACCTATTCCCAGCCTTTCTGCCGGATCGGCTTTTTCTCTTCTGCTTCGGTTCCATGACGAGCTTGTATTTCACGGGCGCGACCCCTCGCCACGCCTGGCTGCTGGCGTTGACCGCCGGGGGCAGTCTCCTGCTTTTTCCGCTCGACAGCACGCTTCTCTGCATGGCGCTGACCGCCGGTTTGCTGCTCATTGTGCGCGCGCCCGCGAACGACTTCGTCCGTCTTTTGCAGCGTCTAGCCGCCAGCCGGGCCACGGGGCTGGCGGCGGAATGGTCATACGCGCTCTACTTGGTGCATCAATTCTGCATCGCACTGACCGCGCTGTTGTTGTGGCGCTGGCTTGGTCCCGGCCAGTCCAGCACGGCAACGATTCTTATCTATGCACTGACCACCATCGTACTCTCAGTGTTCTCGGCGGCGGCGATGTTTGCCATCATCGAGCGGCCCGCGAGGCAATTGGGCAAGAACTTGGCTCACATTCCGCTGGTGCTTCGTTGAGCGGCCATCCCATCGGCAGTGATTTGCACTCACGCGCAGAAACGGGTAAATACCAAGATCGATTCGCCTAGCCCGGCATCGAAGGTTTTTCATTTTTCACCCACTCATGTCTAACCCTGCGGTTCTTTTTGTTTCCAACCCAAAAGAGCAACGTTGCGGCGTTTATCAGTTTGGCGAAAACGTCATGGCGGCGCTCACGCAGCATTCCAGCCGGTACCAGTTTGTTTTGGAACATCACAAAGGGGGGGAGACGCTGCTTGCCGCCGTCGAACGCCTGCGCCCGGCGGCGGTAATTTACAATTATTATCCCTCCCTGATGGCCTGGTTGACCACAGAGGTGACCCGCCAGATCCGCGTTCCTCAATTGGCTATTTTCCACGAGTGTTATCAACAAGCCGTGGACGGAGTGAAGAACGAACTCTTCGATTATTACATCGCACCGGACCCCACGCTGCTGCCCCGAAATCCCATTGTATTTCAAGTAGGGCGTCCATTGTCCGAGTATGAAAATCATTTCCCTCTGCCGGAGGTTCCCACGATCGGCAGTTTTGGATTCGGCCTGCAGGGCAAGGGTTTTGAACGGGTCATCGAGATTGTCCAAAATGAGTACGATCATGCGCACCTGAGACTGCACATCACTTCCTCACCCATCGCTGATCCTGACGGCACCCAGTCTGCCCGCACCCTGCAGGCCTGTCAGAGCTTGATCTCCAAACCCGGCATCAAACTGACGATCACCCAAGATTTTCTCGATCATGAGCAAGTGCTGAATTTCCTCGCGCAAAATACCGCCAACGTCTTCCTTTACGATCCTTATCCCGGCCGCGGCTTATCAAGCGCGACAGACTACGCCTTGGCGGTGCATCGGCCCATCGCCCTGAGCCGCAGTTTCATGTTCCGTCATTTGCAATTCATCACTCCATCCATCTGTATCGACGACCGCAGCCTGCGCGAGATCATTGCTTCGGGCGATGCCGTGCTGGATGCGCCTCGCCAACAATGGAGTCAACAAAAGGTAGCCGCGAATTATGAACGCATTATCGACGAGGCGCTGGCTCGTCCTTTGATCCAACCATGGAAACGGCAACATCCGAAGTTTCTTCGATTCGCACGCCGTATCTATCAGCAAGTTCTGCGGATGCGCGCCAAGCTCGAGCCGTTTGTCGAACGGTCGCCCATCGGCGCGAGTCGGGCCTGACTGCTCTGGGGATACACTTTTTTAACGCGCCCGATTTATTTCTTTGATGCCTACCCCAGCCACTGCCCTGATCTTTGGCGCCAGCGGACAGGACGCTTATTATCTCGCAAGCCTCTGCGCGGAGCGGGGCATCCGTCCGGTGAGCGTCTCGCGCTCGGCAGGTGGGGACTGGTTGACGGGCGATGTGTCGGACCACGAACAGGTAAAGGCGCTCGTCAGCCAGCACCGCCCGGCTTACATCTTCCATCTTGCCGCCAATTCCACGACGCGCCACGACGCGTTGTACGAGAATCACGAGACGATTTCCACCGGCGCGCTCAACGTCCTCGAAGCCGCGCGCACGTTGGCCCCGGAGGCACGGGTATTCCTTTCCGGCAGCGGTTTGCAGTTCGTCAATCGCGGGGAACCGATTTCCGAGCGCGATCCCTTTGACGCCAATAGCCCGTATTCGCTCGCGCGCATCCACTCGGTTTATGCGGCCAGGTACTATCGAGGGTTGGGAGTTCGTGCGTACGTCGGTTATTTGTTTCATCACGACAGCCCGTTGCGCAAGGCGCACCACGTCAGCCAGAAAATCGCCCAGGCCGCCCGGCGCATCGCCGACGGCAGCGGCGAAACCCTGGAAATGGGCGACGTTACCGTGTGCAAGGAATGGGCGTTCGCCGGGGACATCGCCGCCGGCATCCTGGCCCTGGTCCAACAGGATGCCGTGTTCGAGGCGTGCATCGGCACGGGCGCGCCGTACTCCATCGCGGATTGGCTCGAAGCCTGTTTCCGGCGGGTTGGGCTGGACTGGCGCGAGCACGTCCGACTCAAAGAAGGGTTTCGGGCCGAATACCCGTTGCTGGTCTCCGATCCCGGGACGATCAGCACGCTGGGCTGGAAACCCACCGTAGATTTTGTGGGCCTGGCCGGGATGATGATGACGGCGCGACTCGGGATGCCATGACCACGCCCACGTCCACTCCGCCGCGCATTCTTCTGGGACACCTCTTTTCCAACGGCGACTGCCTTTATGCCACGGTCATTGCCCGCCAGATCAAGGAGGACTTTCCCCACTGTCACCTCACGTGGGCCATCAGCAAGGCCTGCCGTTCCATTGTGCGGGGGAACCCCCATGTCGACGCCGTGTGGGAAGTTCCGCTGCCGGAGCAGCAGACCGGAGATGTTCCCGGCGCGTGGGAAGCACACGTGGAAATGTGGCGGCGCTTCAAACGGGAAGCCCTTGCCCGGAAAGTGCGCGGAGAATTTGACGAAGTGTTCCTGACGCACATCGGAGCACGCACCTTCCATCACTACGACGGCACGATCCGCTCCATCGTGTATGGGGCGTACCCCCGCCCCATCACGGTTTCTATGACTCCCGTGCTGCGACTGGAAAGCGACGAGGTGGAAAACGTGCGGCGTTTTGTCGCGGCGCATCCAGCGCTTGGGCAGCGCACCCATTGCATCCTGTTCGAGTGTTCACCCAAGAGCGGGCAAGCCGCCGTCAATCCTGATTTCGCCGTGGAAGTCGCGCGAAAGTTTTTGGCGATGGAACCGGACGCCTGTTTCGTCTTATCCTCCAACATTGCCATCCAATCGGTGGACGGACGCATCATCGACGGCAGTACACTCACGTTGCGCGAAAACGCGGAACTGACGAAGCATTGCACACTGTTGATCGGCTGCTCCAGCGGCATCACCTGGCTTTGTACTTCCGACTGGGCAAAACCGTTACCGATGATCCAGCTATACGGTGCGAGCGCAGGTTTTCCGAATTCGGTGGTGCGGGATCATCAACGCTGGAATCTGCCGACGGATGGCCTCCTCGAACTCGTCGATTGTTCGGCAGACCGACTTTGCGAGTGTCTTCTTTCGGTCTTCCAACGTGGATTTGCCTCGACCAAGGCACGCTTTCACCAGCCTGTCAGCGTGGCGGCTTCGTACGGCCACGTCCAAGGACAACTGCTGCGCAAGGGCTTGTATCGTCGGACTTTCAGCTTTCTGTATAACAACCTGCGGCGCGAGGGGATTCGCCCCTCCTTGCTATATATTCCGGCACGGATCTTTCTTCGTCATTTCCGCGCATCCGTACACAATTGGATCAAAAGGCTGGTTCGCCAATCCGGCGCTCCCCTTGCAAACGATGGCTCCGCTTCCTGATAAGCCCCGGCCCAGTGTTGCCTGCATCGTTCTTAACTGGAACAACGATGTCCAGACTTGTGCCTGCCTCGCCGGTTTGCGGCAATGGTCCGGCGACGGATATTCGCTCCAGGTGGTCGTCGTGGACAATGGGTCCGCCGAATATCCCGAGGCCGACATCGCCGCGGCGTTCCCCGGCGCGACGCAGGTGCGTTTGCCGCAAAACCTCGGCTTCGCGGCGGGGTGCAACGCCGGTGCCGCCACCGCCGCCGCCCGCACGAGCGACTACTTGTTGTTCCTCAACAACGACACGCTCGTCGAAAACGACTTTCTTGCCTCCTTGGTCGGAGCCATGCAAACCGAGGCAAGCCTCGGTATGGTTTCTCCGGTGGAACGTATCGCCGGGACCGGCCAAGTCAGCGCCTTTCATGTGCGGATCGATCTCAACCGAGGCGCGACGTACAACTCCGCTGTTCCCGCCGATTTCGACTTGAAAAGCCCACGGCTGCTCGTGTCGGACTCCGCCCACGGAGGCATGCTGCTGATTCGTCGCCGCCTGTTTGAAGACTTGGGCGGGTTTGATGCTTCCTACTTCGCTTACTTCGAGGATGTTGACCTTGCTCTGCGCGCCCGGCGTCAGGGGTTTGTGTGCGGCTTCTACATTTCCAGCGAGGTTTATCACTTCGGCGGAGACAGCACTCGACAACACGACGATCAACACAGGGGCAACATCGTGCGAGCCTGCCTGAACCGGCGCAATAGTATCCTGCTCGTGCGCCGCCACGCGTCGTGGCGGCAGCAGGCACGTTTTTTTTCCTTGCACCTGCCAAGGCAGGTGCTGCGCTTTTTGTTGAAGAGCGTCGTGCGGCGACAATGGAAAAACGTGGCGCGCTATCTGCACTGGACCTTCCTTGGTTTACGCCAACCGGAGCGAATCTCCCCTCCGCCGCAAAGCTTGCGCGAACTTGGCTTGCAGTGAATCGTCCCCTTTTCCTGACTGTCCTTTGGAGACTACCCTGATCCTGCCGACCTACAACCGTTGTGCGATCACCTTGCGTTGCTTGGAACACCTGCGGGCCACCGGCGTGTTTGGCTGGGCGGGCGTGGTCATGGTGGACGATGGTTCGACGGACGGCACGGCCGCCGCCGTCCGGGCGGATTTCCCCGAAGTCACGGTCCTGACCGGCGACGGCAATCTATTTTGGAGCGGCGCCATCGCTCTGGGGATGCGCCATGCTATGCAGGAGGGCAGCGCGTGCTGCGTGTGGCTCAACGACGACTCGCACCCCGTTCCCGGTGCGGTCGAACGGATAGTCCGCCGCGCCCTCGCCGATGACAGCATCGTCTCCGGCTTGGGCCGCTTCGTCGGCAGGGACGGCACGGCGGCGCCGTTGACCTTCCATGCCCTGCGCAAGAGCCGCTGGGGGTTGTCTCCCCGCCCCCCCGCATCGCGTCCCGATCCCGAGGAACTTATCCCCGTGGACGCGTGCCGCGGCAATCTCGTGGCTGTTCCACGCAAAATTATCGACGCCATCGGCTACCCTGACGCCGTCAACCTGCCGCAATACTTTGGTGACACCGATTACACCCTGCGGGCCACCGGCGCCGGTTTTCGCTGCTGGGTGGATCCCATCGCCGTGGTCGAAGAGAAAGAGTTTTCCGGCAACTGGGACGAATCCTGGCTGACCACCCGCCGTCCGTTGCGTCAGATCTGGGCGCGCTTCGGCTTGAAGCCGGCCAGCATGTACTGGCGGGCACGCTGGGTGTATTACCGACGGCATTGGGGATTCCCGCGCGGATCTCTTCTCTTTGCGTCGCCCTACTTGCGATTAGCCTTGATTTCTTTGGTGCGATGCCTCGTTCCCGTCCGCTGGATCAGTCGCCTGCGACAGCGGTGAAACCCGTTGACACGAGACGGGGCAAACGCTATTCATTTCGGCTGCCATGACCGCCGCCGAGACCTCCTCCCGCCCCGTCCACAGTCAGGGTTTGCTCCTGATCGCCGTTACCGTCGGCATCCTGATCCTGGCGGCTTATCTCACCCAGAGCATTCTCGAAAACGAAAACGGCGGCATTTCGGCGACCGTGCGCACCATCGGTATCTGTCTGGCTATCCTGGCCTTCGTCCGCCCCAAAATGGGCCTCTACATCGTCAGCGTGGAGGCATTCACGGTGGATTTCATCAAAAAAGTCGCCGTGTATTACGGGACGGTGAGTACGGGAACGATCATCGAAGTGCTCGTCGTGACGATGCTGGCCCTCTTGGGCACCATTGTGGGCATATTCATTCAGAGCGCGGCCCTGCGCCGCTACAAGATCGTCCCTTTGAACTGGGCGATTCTGATCGGAGCTGTCCTGATCAGCCTCGGTGTGCTCTTGGCCAGCGTGACCGATTCCGGTCTGGAAAAGGCCGCCGAGAATTCCTTCAATGCGGGCGTTTACATCGCCTTGGCTTTGCCCATCACCATTTTGCTGACCGACCGTGAGGAGTTGAATAAACTCCTCCGCGTGCAGTTTTGGTTCGCCGTGATTTGGGCGGCCTGGGGCATCCGGCAATATTACGTTGGGTTCACTCAGCTTGAATGGTTCTACGCGGAGACGGGTCTTTCCTCCGTGGCAACCGAACACATGCTGAAGTTCGCCAATCCGCGTCCCTTCGGCTTCGGCTCCGGCGTGCCGAACTACGGCGTCATTTCCCCTTACTTCATCTACGGGCTCTGGCACGTCGCACATTACCGCCGCAAACGCATGATCTACCTGTTGGGCGCGCTCGCGCTCTTCTGGGGGTTGGTGACCTCGCAGCAGCGCACCGCCCTGGTCTTTCCGTTGTTCGCGCTGGTATTCTACTATTGTTTTCACACCTGGCTGCGCACGGTTTCCATCTACGTCACGGCGGCCGTTACCTTCGTGCTCGGTGTGATTTACTGCGATTACCTGCTCGACCACCTCTACGATATCAATGACGCCATCTCGTTCTTCAAAGGTGATTGGGCCGAGAATACGATCACCGTGGGTACGTTCTCGGCACGCTTGGGCAGCTGGGAGAACCTGAAATCGCCTGCGACCTACTCTCTTTTCGGCAATCACCTCAATGTGGACAACCATGACGTGTTCACCCGCATCATCATTTCCTACGGAGTGGTGGGTCTGGTCGCCGTGATCGCCGCCAGCATCTGGCTGCTCGTGATTATGCACCGGATGCTGCTGCGCATCGAAGACCCTGAAGACCGCAAATTTGCGACCTTCCTGCTCGCCGTGACCATCCCCTACGTCGGTCTAGGTTTCGCGGGCGGCGGAAATTTCACCACCAACCCCATCAACCTGCAGATGTGGACGTTCTTCGGTGCGGCGGTCTCGTTGGTCATCCATTCCAAGTTGATCGCTCCTGTCAGCAAGCCGTCGCTGGCCGCCATTCGTGAAATGCTGGCCCAACAAGCCAAACAGCGCAACGCTCTGACCGGCGTTGGTCAGCAAAGTGTCACCAGTGCTTAGTGTGCTTCCGGTGCGGCGCGGTCGCGTTGCTCGGGTATCTTTACCGCCGGTTCCATGAGTTTACGTGACATCTTTTGGTCCACCTGCCACGCGCTCTCGCCGCACCTGCATCTGACGCTAAAATCCATGCTGGGTGCCCGCCGGAGCCGGGCGGGCGAGCGTCGCCTGGGTCAACTTGCTTACACGGCGGAATTCGTTCGCCGCCAAGGGTCCACGGTCCTCGCGGGACCCTTTCGGGGCCTGCGTTTCCCCGAGTCAGCCTTCGGCCACAACCTCGTGCCGAAGCTGACCGGGGCCTACGAGTTTCAACTGACACCCTTCGTCGAAACCCTGGTGGCCCGTCGTCCGGCGCAGGTCATCGACATCGGTGCCGCCGAAGGTTACTACGCCAACGGCCTGGCTTTGCGCCTGCCGGAAGCGTGCGTCCACGCCTTTGACGCCGCCCCCGGCGAGCGCGCCGTTTGTCGGCAGGTCGCCACGGCCAACGGACTGTCGGAGAGAGTTTCCGTCCACGGCATCTGCACCTTGGACTGGCTGCGCGGGCACCTCCGTGCGGGCGACCTGATTTTCAGCGACTGTGAAGGCGGCGAGGACGGTCTGCTCGATCCGGCGGCGGTGCCGGCCCTGCGCGGCTGCGACCTCCTGATCGAGACCCACGATCTGATGGCCCCGGGCGTGACGGACCGGCTCCTCGCGCGTTTTCAGGAGTCGCACGAGGTCCACCGCTTCCAGGGCGCCACCGCCCCCCGCGAAGCCCTGCCTGTGATCGAGTCCTGGACGGCGCAGGACTACGATCGCGCCCTGTCCGAAAACCGCACCGCCGACCAGGACTGGCTCGTGTTGCTCGCGCGCGACCGGCGGTGATCGCCCCGTTCGATGCGAGTCCTGTTCTGCGCCCACCGTTACTTCCCTGAGATCGGCGGTGTGCCCATCGTGACGGACCTGGTCTGCCGCGAACTGCTGCGAGCGGGCTGGGAGGTCGAGGTCACCACGACCACGACCGTCGTCGATCCGGCGCTTGATCCGTTTCCCTACCCGGTGTTGCGCGGCTGGTCGGTCGGGGCGTTGCGGCGGCGGATGCGGGCGGTGGATTGCGTCGTGTTGCAGCACGTGAGCCTGCGTCACATCCTGCCGCTCTGGCTCAGCGGTGCCCGGGGCCTGACCGTGCTGCACATGGACCTGGAGAAATGGTCGAAAAAAAGCGCGGTCATCGCCAGAATCTTTGCCTGGCACGTCCGGCTCTCGCGCCACACCGCTGCCGCCAGCGACGCCCTCCGGCGGCAGATTCCGGGCGTGCGGATCACCCTGCGCAATCCCTACGACGACGCCCTTTTCTTCACCCCGCCAGACCTGCCGCCGGCCCCGCGGGAACGGCTCGCGTTCGTGGGCCGGGTGGTGCCGGTCAAGGGGCTGGAGTTCGCCATCGAGGCGCTGGACAGCTTGCGCTCACGCGGGCGTGATTGTCATCTGACCGTCATCGGCGACGGCCCGGCCCTGCCGGAGATGCGCGCGCTGGCCCGGCGGCTCGCGCTGGAGCCGTGGATCACCTTCCTCGGCGAGAAACGGCGCGAGGAAATCCCGCCGCTGCTGCGGGAGCTGGGGACGCTGCTCGTCCCCTCCAATTACTTCGAGGCGTTTGGCCTGGTGGCCGTGGAAGCCCTCGCCTGCGGCCTGGACGTGGTGGCGTTCCCGCGCGGCGGCCTGCCCGAGGCGGTGGGCGCGGCGGGTCTGGTCTGCGCTGAGAGCACGTCCGCGAGCCTGGTCACCCAGGTGGAGCGTCTCTTGGATGACACCGCCCTGCGGGAGCGGATGCACGCCGCGCGCGGAGCCCACCTCGCCACCTACCGCAAGGAAAACGCCGCCGCCCGCTACCGGGAGGTAATTGCCGCCATCGTGCGCGGCGAAACCCCCGTTTCCTCTCCGGCGTAATATCACTTGAAGCCGTCGCCTCTTCGGTCAACCCTCCTCGCTTGCTTATGTTCCTGCGAGAACTCGCCAAACGGTTCATCCTCACCTTCAACACCGCCCGGTACACGGTTGAAACCCCCCGGGTGCAAGACGCATTGCGCCTGGTCGGTCCGGTGGACACGTTGCTCGACGCCGGGGCGGGCGGTGGGCACTATGCGACGCACTGCTACTTGCCCGTGTGCCGCCAACTGGTCGCGGTGGAGTATGAGGCGCGCAATTTCCAGATCCTGCAACGCTCCCTGGCGCCCTACGGTGACCGTGCGCAGGCTCTCCAGGGCTCGGTCACAGAGATTCCCCTGCCTGACGCCAGCGTGGACTGCGTCGCCTGCACCCAGGTCATGGAGCACATCGCGGACGATGGGCAGGTGGCCGACGAGTTCGCGCGCGTGTTGCGCGGCCGGGGATACATCCTGGTGACGGTGCCGCAGCCGCCGGCGCCGTGGCCGGAGGGCGACCATGTGCGCGACGGTTATCAGCTCGCGGACCTCGACGCTTTGCTCGTGCCGCGCGGTTTCGAGCGCATTCACGCCGATTGGTTCCTGACTCTCGACAGCCAGCGCATCTGCCATACCATCGTCCGCTGGGGTGGCCGCGCCCCCCGCATCTTTCGTTTCAAAGAAACCCGCGAAACCGTGGCCCAGCGCCGCGAGCAGCAGCCCTACGGCCTGCTCGCTCTCTACCGGAAACGGCCAAACGGCTGACCGGTCTTCCCATCGCTATTTCAGGGCCAGGATCGCCAAGTGCGAGCACGTCCGGTAGGGCCGCCTCCCCTGCCCTCGCGTGTTCATGACGTGGACCTCCCGGCACTGGCTTTCCAGAAAGGGCAGGTCATTGTAGAGCGAGTACGAATAATGCAGTCCGTCGCCCTCGGAAACCTTGTAGCCCTTGCCTTTGGTGGTCACGAACTGAAAAACCCTCCACAACCCGAGCGCGTTGAGGGTTTGAGACACGGCCCGTTGTGCCACGGGCCCGCAACCGAAGTTGTTCAGGTCCGAAAGGAAGACGCCGCGCCTGGCCACCCGGAGCATCTCCGCAATGGCGCGCCGGGGCGTGCGGATGTGGTGCAGGATGCCGAACGCCGTCACGCAATCAAACGCACCGTCCGCCCGCCGGATATCCAGGGCATCGCCGTCCATGATCGCTTCGCGGGGAAGGCCCTTTTCGTAGGCGATCTCCCGCAACGCGGCCACCGGCTCAATGCCTTCGACGTGCGCGTCGGGAAGGTGCGTGCGCAGGAAATCGACGGCGCGTCCCGTGCCACAGCCCACGTCCAGAAACGATTTGAAATGGTAAAAATCGGCCAGCCCGCGCAACGTCGCCAGCGCGATATCGTGTTCCGGCTCCTCGGTGTTGGTGAGGTGCTGGGTATCGTAGGCCCCGGCGGTACGGGTATAGTAATCCTGTTGCAGACGAATTTCATCCATGACGGTCAGCCTTATTATCGGGCCTTCCGGGCGCCGGAACAAGGCACTTTGCGAGGGCTTGCACGCGCGAGGCTTCTCTTGCTTCAAGCAAACAGACAGACCTTGCGGATGAGAAAACGGTTTTCCCGCTCTGTGCTGCTTTCTACCTTCTGCCTTTCCACTCGGGGCTACGCCGCGCGCTTTTCCAAGGCATACCGCGCCACTTCGAGAAACTTTTGCTGCCAGATTTTCTCGTCGGCGTTTTCCTCCAACCACGCCCGCCCGGCCCGGCCCATCGTTACCCGGCGTTCGGCGTCTTGTTCGAGCGCGATGATCTGGTCGGCGAGTTGCCTGGCGTCGCCCGGTTCGTGGAGATGGCCCGTGACGCCGTCGATCACCGTTTCCGTCAGCCCGCCGGACCGGGCGGCCAGCATGGGCTTGCCGACATCGTAGGCTTCGTAAGTCACGATTCCCAATGCCTCCCACCAGAGCGAAGGGGCCAGCATCGCGCGGCAACCCACCACTGCCGCCTCCTTTTCCTCCCCGCCGAGTTGACCGGCATACCGGATAAACCGGCTGCTTTCCGCCCGTCGCGCCACCTCGCTTTGCAGGGGGCCCTCCCCGCCGATGACCAGCCGGGGGGTACGTTCACCCAAAGATTCCTCCAACAACCGCCAGGCTTCAAACAGCACCCGGACGCCCTTCGCCTCGATGAGCCGCCCCAGAAACAGGTAGTGGCCCTCGTCTCTGGGTTCGGGCAGCACCGGGCGGGGCTTCCAATAATAACGCAAGGCGAAAACATCCTCGGCCGGCAACCCCGCCTCGATAAATTTTTGCCGGACAAAGTCCGAGTTGGTCAGCCAGACCCGGACGCTGCGCAACCAGCCCAAGGCGTGCATCGTCCGCAGCACGAAGGCGAACCAGGCGGTCTTCAACCGGGAAGCCTGCCACGCTCCACAGCGGATTTCCTCCCAGTAATCGAGTTGCAACCCGCCGGGAGCCAGGTGGTCGTTCGCCCAAAGGTAGCCGTTGACGGAAAAAGGCCGGAAATTGTGGGCGTATTGGATGATCGGCACCCCCAAACGCGACGCCTCACGGTAAATGGCTGCCGAACCCACCGGAAAGACGTTGTGAACCAGCCAGAAGTCGAACCGTTCCTCGCGCTGCCGTTTTTTCAGGGTGGCGGTGCTCTCCGGATTGTAGAGCATCCGGAACGCCTGGTTGGGGACCGTCAACAGCCGGTCCTTCCAGCTCTGACTCGAAAATGTACATTCGCGCAGTTCCGTGACCTCCCCCAAGGACCTGTTGATCATCTCGACGGCATATTCCTCGCCGCCTCGCTGCAAATAGCGGTTGAAGACGCTGAGCACTCGGAGGTCAGCGGATGCAGATGGCATGTCGCGCCATACTCATCGTACGCTTGGAACCTTGTAAAGTAGAATTGCAGGGGCTCCGGTCATTGGCGAAGTGGAAGCCCGGCGTCCGACCGGGCCGATCCGACCCGCTGGTACAGCGCCGCCAATGCCCGGCCATAGGCACCACGCTCCAGAGCCCGGCCGGGCGACGCGGCGAACGGCGGTAGCCCCCGCACGAGAAAATCCGCCAGGGAAGCGGTCAATTCCGCCGGATCATAGCTCAGCCGCAGACCGTTGACGCCGTCTTGCAGGATCATCTCCGTGCCCGGGTGCGGCGTCAGCAGCAGCGGCAGGCCCAGCGCGCCCGCCTCGATTTCCGCCAGGCAAAACGCCTCGAAGTACGAGGGAAGCAGGAACGCATCCGCCGCGGAAAGGTAGCGTTCCACGGCGGGTTGGCTGCCGACGAAAACCACCCAGGCTTTCCAATCCGGATACCCCGCCGCCAATTCTGCTTGTAGTTTGGCAAGCGTCCCCGGCAGCCCGCCAACCACCAGGAATTTGATTCCACGCGCTTTCGGGAGATCTTCCCGGCGCCGCAGCCGCGAGAGGCCTTCCAGCGCCAGCCAGAAGCCCTTGCGCTTGTAATGCCCCTGGCTGGCGAAAGCAAACACCGTGGCCGTCTCCGTGAACCCCAACTCGCGGCGTATGGGTTCCCGCCATTGTTGGCGCACCGACGGGTTGAACCGGGTTTCATCGTAGGTGTTCGCCAAGGTTTCCACCTCCGCTCCAGGCAGACAACGGCGGCGGACCTCCTCGCCGATGGAGTCCGAAACGGGCAGGAACAATCGGCAGCGCGGATTGCTGAACTGAAGCTGATCCTTCGCCACGCCGAGCAGCGTCATCGCCACCATGGCAAACTCCTTGAGGCTGCGGGGCCGCAGGGCGAGTTGCTTGCGCAGCCAGACGTGGTTGACAAAGTGAATCGCCGCGATATCCGCCCCCAGGAAGGCCCCGCCCACGGTCTGCACGATCCGCGCGGGCGGGCGGCCCTTCAGGATCGTTTGCCGGATTCCGTAGAGATTGGCACAGGCAAAAAACCAGTATGGCAGGAACTGGCGCAAACGGTCCGGCGGCGGCGGGAACTCGCGGATTTCCGCCCCGGTCCGCGCCGTTTCGTCGGCGGTCAGGCACCAGCCCCGCACGTCCCAGCCCTGTTCGCGCAGGTAGGGGATCGAGTACAGGAGGGGTTTCGTGGAGGGGCTGTGCAGCGAAAGGTCCTCCTCCACCCACAACACCGACTGCTCCTCGGCCCGGCGGCGGCGTTCCAGGAAATCAGGCAACGTTCCTGCGCCACCGGTCACCGAGATGCGTCCGCGTGGCACGCCCTCTCGTTCGAGTTGACCGGCGGCAGCTTCGTCTGCCGCCAGATAAAAATCGAGACTGTCCACCGCCCAGCCAAACGCCCGGCGTCGCCAGCGGCCCGCGCCCGTCGGGGGGGACGGCGGTGGGACCCCGCCGAACAATGCCGCCGGGCACCGCCGACGTTTCCACCACCAGACCTTCCAATGCAGGACCGGGGACGGCGCGGAGGCATGGACGACGAAATCCGGCTGCCAGGTACCGCGCATCCGGCGCAGGCCCGGCAGGGAAAGCAGCCGGGCTCCCCGGGGCGGCCTGCCCGCCGGATCGACCGGCCCCGGGGTGACGATCCAAAGCTCCCCGGCCCGGGCTAATTCTTCGGCCAAAGCCGCCTCGCGCGCGCTCAGATTCTCCGGACAAACTAGCAGATAACGACGGCGGGCGGGCGGGTTCACGACGCGAAAAAGGCGGAAAGCGGTCGCGGATGCCTACGCCCCCTGCCGGTAGATGTCCAGCAGCTTGCGATAGTGTTCCCGCCAGGAAAACCGCGCCGCCTGTTCCTGCCCGAGCCGCACGCGTTCGCGCCGGAAGCCTTCATCCGTGAACAGGCGCCGCAGGTGCTCGGCGGGCCGGGCGGGATCGTCGGGACCGAAGTACAGGGCCGCTTCGCCGCCCACCTCCGGCAGGCTGGTTACGTCTGTACAAACCACCGGGCAACCGGCGGCCATCGCTTCGAGCACGGGAAAGCCGAATCCCTCGATCCGGGAGGGAAAGATCAGGGCATCGGCGTGCTGATAGGCAGCCACCAGTTCCTCCTCGGGCGCGTAACCCAACTCGATGACTCCGTCCGCCCCGAGCACGCCGTCCAGTTCGCGCCGCAGGGTTTCCGGCAGCCTTTGGCCCAGCCGCAGCAGCGCCACGGCTTCCTGCGGCGCGGCCTTTTGCAGTTCCCGGAACACCGCCGGGAGCAGTTCCAGGTTTTTTCGCCCGATGGCCAATCCCAGGCTGAGCACCACTTTTTTTCCCGCCAGTTGCGTCCGCCACGGCGGCGCGCTTGCCTCGCGGCTGGCCGGGGCGGCGAAGCGCTCGACGCACACCCCGAGCGGCAGGACGCGCATTCGCTCCGGTGCGAGACCCAGCAGCGCAATCGCATCGTCGGCGCTGTGGCGCGAGTCGGCCAGCACGAGGTCCGCCCGGCGCAGGTTGTCCACGGTGCGGCGGAACCGCGCCCGCTGGTCGGCGGTCAATTCCACCCCCTCGTGCAAGGGCGCAAGGTCGTGCACCGTCCCCACCTTGAAGACCCCGGGCGGCACGCGGGCCAGCAGATGGGCAAAGGAATGGTCGAGCACATGGACCACTTTGACATCCGGCTGGCGGGCCGCCCGCCCGGCCAGCCAGGGATAGCCCGCGTATTTGTGCCAGGCGCGCACCAACCGGCCGCCGCGCCGGGATTCGCCGGGAGGCTCTCCAGCGGGCGAAACGATCCGCCACCCGGCGGGTACCCCCTGCCTGCGCCGTTCGTACTCCAATTCCCGCCAGTAGCGGTCCATGCTGACGGCCGCCGCCGACGGATGGGATGGGAGCCAAACGACGGCGGACGGAGCGGCGGCAGACATCGCCGCCATCCATGCACTGGCCCGCCGGTCCGCGCAAGGCCAGGCTGCGGAATTCCTTGCACCTTGACCTCCCGGGTTTTTTCCGCAGTATGTCGGACGTTGAAACTGGCGCTCTCCGTCCTTTGCGAACACCCCGGTCGCAAGACAGGTTTGACCACGCTTTTCCACGAACTCGTCGCCCACGCGCTGCCGTTGTTCCCGGACGTGGACTGGATCGTTTACGCGGGTCCCAGCCAGGAGTGGACGCTCGGCGGTCCGCGCGTGGAGCTGGTCCGCCGCTTCCCTGCGAACGATCACCTCAGCCGCCGACTTTTCGCCGACCACTTCCGCGTCCCGGCGGACGCCCGGCGCCGGGGCGCCGCCGCCCTGCTGACCGTTGGCTTCGTGCCACTGCGCCATAGTCTGCCGGTTGCCATGCAGATTTTCTCCCTTCAGCACCTCGATTCCATCAACCGCCTGGGCCTGGTGCGGCGGCTCTATCGGAGGTTCATCGTGGACCGCTCCGTGCGCCGGGCAAACCTGATCATCACGAACTCGCGCTTTGCCGCCGGGCGTCTCCGCCGCGCGTACCCCGGCCTCGGCGAGCGCATGATCGTCAGTCCCGAGGGGTTGCAACACGAGCAATTTCGTCCCGTTCCGGCGGGAGCGGACGAGACCAAGTGGTTACGGGAGAAGTACGATCTCGCGCCAGGCTACCTATTCTGGGCGAGCAATTTCTACACGTACAAGCAAGCCGACAAGCTGCTTGCCGCTTACGCGCGCCTGCCGGCTGCACTGCGCCAGGTTCACCCGCTGGTGATGGTCGGAGGCAACTGGCTCGGCGGCCTGGACCGCGCCCGCGCGCAGGCAGCGACCCTCGGGATCGGCTCCGACGTGTGTTTTCCCGGCTGGGTGGACGACCCCGACCTCGCCCCGCTGTACCGGCAGGCGCGCGGCTTCGTGCTGGCCAGCCGCGAGGAAACCTTCGGGCGTTGCGTGGTCGAGGCGATGGCCTGCGGGACGCCCTGCGTGGTCAACGACATTCCGATCATGCACGAGGTCACGGGCGGCCACGCGCTGATCGTCGATTTCAACGACACACCGGCCGCCACCGCCGCTCTGGAAACGCTCTGCACGGACGACGCGACTCACGCCCGCTTGCGGGCGCAGGGCATCGCATGGTCGGCGCAGTTTAATTTCGACAAACTGGCCACGGAACGGATCGACGCCATGCGGGCCACGCTGGCCGGGGAGCCGGTGAAACAGGGTTGACTTCCACCGCGGAAACATCGCTGTTTAGGCGCATGGCGGACCTGGAAAATCTCAAGCTCAGGGTGCGCGCGGTCGGGCTGTACGTGGCCCGATTCCTCGGCACCACGGTGCGCGACGCCCGCACGGGTCGGGTGCTGGGACGCGCGCTGTTCGTGCCGTTTCGCGGCAAGGTGCATGTCATCGGCCTGGAGGCCAGCGTGATTCCCGTTTTCGCGCCGCAGGATCGGCTGACCTATTGGAAGCAGGAACTCGCCTTCACGACGCACCCGCCGCCCGACTTTCCGCATGAGCCGGGTGCTTAACCTTCTGCTGACCCACCAGCCGCCCCCAGCCGTCGCGCGAATGCTCGATTGGTGGCGCGATTGTTGCCCCCCGAGCAACGTGCTCGTGGCTTTCAACGGCCCGGACGAGGGGTTTGCACAAATCACCCATCCGCACAAGGTGCGCGTGATCGACCCGCGGCTGGTCACCGTGCAGCACTCCCGCGAAAGGCAGAGCTACACCGCCATCTTCCGGGAGGCGTCGCGCTGGCTGGCCGGGCGGGATTTTACCCACGTCCATTTTGCCGAATACGACCAGATTCCGCTCGTGCCGGACCTGAACGAGCGGCAGGTCGCGCGGTTGGAGGAGGAGCGGGCGGACGTGCTGGCGTTCGAGCTGGCGCGGGTGGACGGCACCAACCAACCGCACTATCTCTACCACAAGGCGCTGCCGGGCTTCGCGGAGCACTGGGAGGCGATCAGCGTGCGGCCGGACAGGGGGGCGGTGCTCTCGTTCTTCGGGACAGGTTCGTTCTGGACGCGGGCCGCGTTTGACGCCGTGGCGGCGCGGGAGGAACCGTTCCCGATTTTCCTGGAGCTTTATCTGCCCACGACGGCGCACCATCTGGGTTATCGGCTGCGGGACTGGCGCGAGCAGAGCCGCTACATCAGCAGCCTGGGGAATTTCATCTACGCGATTGATCAGGCGCGGCGGGAGGGGTCGTGGACGGTACATCCGGCAAAAACGCTCTGGAATGCCTGAGCGCGCGATTTGAGGTTTTCTTACCGGGGATTGCCGTTATAAACGGCAGCACGCACCCATGACGATCTACGATATCTACGGAAAAATTTCGCCGCATTTCCGACAGCGGAGGATGGCCCTGTTCCTTGAGCGCTTCCGGCCCGACGCGAAGACGCGCATCCTCGACGTGGGTGGGTATCCCGGGTTCTGGCAAACAGCGGACGTGGCTGCGCACGTCACCTCGTTGAATCTCGTGCAGGTGGAAGTACCCGCCGAGATCCGTCACCGGTGCGTTTCCGTGGCGGGGGACGGCACGAACCTGCCGTATGCCGATAGCGAGTTCGACATCGTTTTCTCCAACAGCGTCGTGGAGCATCTGGGCACCTGGGAGATGCAACAGCGGTTTGCCCGCGAGGTACGCCGGGTCGGACGGCGGTATTGGGTGCAGACTCCGGCGCAGGAGTTTCCCATCGAGCCGCATCTGATCGCGCCGTTTTTTCACTGGCTGCCGCGTGGGGCACAGCGGCGCGTGATGCGTTACGGCACCCCTCTGGGTTTGCTCACCAAACCGACGCCCGCGCAGGTGGAGAGTTTGCTCGACGAATTGCGGTTGCTGAATTTCCGCGAGGTGCGCGTGCTTTTTCCAGACGGCGAAATCGTGCGGGAAAAGTTGGTCGGGCTGACCAAGAGTTATACGGCCATTCGGAATGCCTGAGGCCGTCAACCGTAGCGCAGGGGTTGTTCCGGGGGGACGGCGTCGGCGGGGTCGTTGCGGCGGAGCTTCAAGAGTTGCTGGAGGACAGCCCAGCAGTAACGCGGGTTGAGAATCAGGTAGCGACGCCAGAGACGGCCCGGCTCGCGCGTGAGGCGGAAGAGCCACTCCAGGCCTCGCTGTTGCATCCAGGCCGGGGCCATTGCCAACGAACCGGCGAGGAAGTCGAACGCCGCGCCGACCGCAAGGAGCGGCCGGCCGACGGCGTCGCGCATCTCGTAGGCCCAGACCTCCTGACGCGGGCAACCGAGGCCGACCAGAACCAAATCTGCGTCGGAGGCGCGGATGGTTTCGGCGTCGGCGGCCTGTTCCTCGGCGGTGGCCTGGCGGAAGCGTGAGGGTTGGCTGCCGGCGATGCGGAGTTTCGGGAAGCGGGTGGCGAAGGCGGCGCGGAGGCGGTCCAGGGTTGCCGGGGAGGTGCCGTAGAGAAAGACGCTCAGGTTTTCGCGCTCGGCGCGCTCGCAGACGCGGAGCGTCAGGAAGGGGCCGTAAACGCGGTCGGGGAGATCGGCCTGGCCCGTGAGGGACATCGCCCAGCGCACCGGTTGGCCGTCGGGCGTGATGAGATCGAACCGGTTGAGGCGGTACTTGTGCTCGCGGTCGAGGTAGCCGGTCATGATGCCGTGAACCGCAAGGGCGGAGACGATGAAGGGGCGTTTTTCGCGCGCGGCGCCGATGATGGCTTCCTCGGCGGCCTCGTAGTCCACGGCGTCAACGAGGATGCCGAGGACGTTTTTCTTGCCTTGGGAAATCATGTCGGAGCGAAAAGTAGGGGGGCGGAAGGTGGAAGGGAAGCTCGTTTCCGAACCTTCAGGCGGCGGCCGCCGCTTTGGCTCGCCATCGCGCCCGGAGGGCGCGGTCGCCCCGGCAGGGCCTGCGGCCCAAATTCGGACGGCTGGGACAGCCGTCCCTACCTTAGCAGCACCGCCAGGGGAAAATCCGCCAGGGCTTCGGAAAGGCGCAAAACGCCGTCTTCGAGGGTAAGGTTCCGGTGAGTGAAAAGTTCGCGCCAAGGCGCGCCGCCGTCGCTCTCCAGCGTGATGGCCGTGTTGTCCCAGCAGGGGCCGACGGGTGGGTAATTGTCCAACCTGGAAACCAGGCGGGGGACGATCACCGCCACGGCGTGGTCGTCGTGCTCGCGGACGAAGGCCACCACGTTGTCCGCGTATTTGCCGGAGACTTTCAGCACCCGGTAGCCACCCTCGCGGAAGAGTTCGGGGTGGTCGCGGCGATAGTGCAGGATCGCGCTGAGCACGAAGAGCTTGACGCGTCCGTCCGGCCAGTGGGCGAGGAGATCCTGGGGGGTAGCGGCGTCGAGGGAGTGCAGGGCTTCCTCGCGCTGGGCGTAGTCCACGGGACGGCGGTTGTCAGGATCGACGAGCGAGAAATCCCACGTCTCGGTGCCCTGGTAGATGTCGGGCACGCCGGGAACCGTGAGCTTGAGCGTGGTCTGGATCAGCGAATTGAGCGCGCCGAGTTGCGCCACCCGCTCGGCCAAAGGCTCGAAGGCCTTGAGGAAAGGGTTGTCGGTCTGGCGGGTGAGCAGGGCGGCGATGAAATCACGCACGCCCTTGTCCCACGCTTCGTTGGGCTGGACCCACGAACTGTTGACCTTGGCTTCCTTGATGGCCTTGGTCATGTACTCCTGAATGCGGGTGACGTATTCGGTGTGTTCCGCTTCGCTGAGGGCGGCGAATTGGGATTTCGTCGAGGGCGCGTCGGCGGTGGGTTGCGGGTCCTTGCCCTTCGCGCCGACGGGCCACGTGCCGAGGAGAATCTGGTAGAGGAGATATTCCTCGTTCGGGTCGGGGGCCTGGGATGGCTCGCCCTCGATGGTCGTCTTGTGGGCGGCGTTCATCTCGCGCCAGGTGAGCAGCGAGGCCTGCCATTTGTCGGGCAGCTCGGAGAGCGCGATGATGCGGGCGCGGGTGTCCTCGCTGCGCTTGGTGTCGTGCGTGCTGCTGGCCAGCATGGTGTGCGGCCAGCGGCGGACGTTGTGGGTGTTCGTGGCGTGGAATTCGGCGGGCGTGATGCCGAAGTGCTGCGGCTCGCCGCCGACCTCGTTGAGCGCGGCCAGCCGGTTGTAGATGTAGAACGCCGTGTCCTCCAGGCCCTTGGCCATGATGGGGCCGGTCGTCTGCTGGAACTTCATCACGAAATGCTCGTGCTGGAAGATGCTTTCCGGGGTCAGGTCTGCCGGAAAGCGAAAGAGGAGAATGTCGCGCAGGAAATCGTAGATGGAACTTTCCACGCCGGCGTTGCGGCGCTTGGCCATCGCCACGGCGCGGTTGACCACGGCGCGGTCTTCCGCGTTGGGTTGGTGGCCATGCTCGATGTAAGTGCGGTACACCGGGAAACAGGCGATGACCTCGCGCACGGCGCTGGTGAGGGCGTTGAGGGTGAAGTCGCGCGAGAGGCGATTGTGCTCGCTGAGCTTGTCGAGCAGCGAGCCTAATACATTGATGTCGTTGGCCAGCGAGAGGCGCATTGTCAGGCGCTTTTTCTCGTAGATGAGCGTCGGGAAATGAACGTAGCGGCCGATGAACTTCTGGTAGGTCTCGGAGAACGCCTGCGCACTGGAATCGTCTACGAGGAGTTGCGTGAGGTGCGTGGTGAAGTCGTAGCCGGTGGTGCCGTGGATGGGCCAGTCCTCGCGCAGTTCCTCGGGGCCGGAGAGGATTTTCTCCGCGAGGAGGTAGAGGCCGAGTTTGTCGTCGGGCAGCGTCTGGTTGCGGACACGCGCGTAGCCTTCCTGAAGGCGCAGAAAATACTCGCGCGGGTTATAGAGGCCGTCCGGGTGGTCGATGCGCAGGCCGGTGATTTTTTCGTCGGCGATGAGCTGCCAGAGGAGGTTATGGACGGCGTCGAAGACCTCGGGAAGTTCGACGCGGATAGCGGCAAGCTGGTTGATGTCGAAGAAACGGCGGTAATTGATTTCCTCGGCGGCGACGCGCCAGTAGCTCAGGCGGTAGGCCTGGTTTTCGATGAGCGTGTCGAGGCGGTCAAAGCTGCGTGGCTCGTTCTTTTTGCCCTGGAAGAGGTTGACGGCGTGGTCGATGGCCGCCGCGACGGCGGGGTGGTCGGCGCAGAGTTTTTCGAGGCGGGTTTTGGCGACCTCTTTTTCGCGGGCGCGCTGGCCGCTGCGCTGGCGGTCGGTGACCGTGCGGCGCGGCATGTTGTCGAACTGCGTCATGATGCTTTGCAGTTCGGAGAGCGGGTAGAGCGGGTCGTTGTCCCCGGCGGTGGTGACCAGGTGCCCAATGCCGGGTAAGCTGTCGCCGGGGATGGCGGATTTGAGTTCCTCGGCGGCGACCGCGAGGACGAGGTTATACGTGCGCGGGTTGATCGGCAGACGGGTCTCGAAGTAGTAGAGATAGAACGTGCCGGATTCGAAGCGGAGTTGGAGGTCGCCATTTTCGAGAACCCGGCCGTATTGTTCCCCGAGGATGGGCAGGAGGACACGGTTTTCCAGGCCGGATTTGAGCGGGTGCCAGTCGATGTCGAAGCAGGGGGCGGCGAGGCTGCTGGGGCCGTTTTCCAGCACGTCCATCCACCAACTGTTGGTCGTGTCGGCGATGCCCATGTGGTTGGGCACGAAGTCGGCGACGAGACCCATCTTATGCTTTTTTAATTCGGCGACGAGGGCGTCGAATTCCTCGGGCGTGCCGATCTCCGGGTTGAGGTGGTTGTGATCGACGATGTCGTAGCCGTGCGTGCTGCCGGGGCTGGCCTGGAAGAAAGGCGAGGTGTAGAGGTCGCTGATGCCGAGGGCCGCGAGGTAGGGAACGATCTCGCGCGCCTGGTTGAAGGTGAAGCCCTTGTGCATCTGCACGCGGTAGGTGGCCGTGGGAATGCGCGGGGTGGCGGTCGTGGACATGGCGGAAGGTGGAAGGCGGAAGGCAGAAGGCAGAAGGCAGAAGGCAGAAGGCCGGGATTTAATGCGGAGACGCAGAGCCGCGCGAGAAACGCGGAGGAGAACAAAGGCTTTGATGGTTCATCATGCGTCGAGTCTTAACCTGATCTGCCGATTTGTCTCATACGCCTGCGACGGATGCGACGCCTGCGACAAGTTTTTTTGCGGTTAGAGGAAAAGTTTTGCTCTGGAACTTCAGGAAGGTGGATGGCGACCTCCGGGCGCCATGCGTTCATTCTGCGGCGAAGCCGCCTGATTTTTCCAGGTGGCCGTCATTGAGTCAAAAGCTCTCGATTTTCCAAGGCCAATCTTCGCGGCGCATACAAAGTCCAGCACGCACAGGATTGTTGAGGATGTATTCCGCCTGATTCTGGAGTTGAACGCCACGCTCATCTTCACGAATACGGTGGTCGAAATATTCTCGCTGCCAGAGGACACCGTGTTTCGTGGCGTGCCAGCGTTTCCAATCACCGATGACGGCGCTCATGTCCTCCTGCCGGGGGAATGCAGCCAACGCGTGCAGATGATCGGGCATGAGCAGGAAAAGCCCCAGCCACCAACGGCTTTTAGAATGGTAGAATTGGGTCGATTTTAACAAGGCCGTCGCCAGGTTTGGATCAGTGAGGAGCGTGGGTTGTTCACGAGCGACTCTGATGCACAGATGAAAAAAATTGCCGGGGTCCACCCACGGCGGCACGTCGTGGTGAAGGCGTTTTCCGAAGCCGTGCCAAGTCATTGCGTTTCAAAAGTCAGGCGGCTTCGCCGCAGTGAACTCATGGCGCCCGGAGGTCGCCATCCACCCCTGAACATCCAATGTCGGTACGGCGCTTCATTCGTCAAACTCTGGCTCGCAGGACTAATAATTCGGGACGGTCGAAGGTCATGGAAGCGTCCTCCGCATTGAAAGCGGTTTTGCCGTCGCCGCCGAAGGCCGGTTCGTTGCTGGAGAAGATCAGTTGGAACTTCGGGCCTTCGTCGA